>CAJFLB010000067.1 GCA_904387305.1 uncultured Clostridia bacterium | reverse complement strand
CAGGTCAAAAATCGTTTTGTCGAGCCCCATATTGATGAAGCCAGCAACATTTTCCCCAAGCACCCAACGGGGCCGCAGTTCGGCAATAACGCGGCACATCTCCGGCCACAGGTAGCGTTCATCCGCAAAGCCCCGCCGTTTTCCGGCGGTGGAGAAGGGCTGGCACGGGAATCCGCCGGAGAGAATCGTGATGGTTTCAAGTCCTGTTTTCTCAAAAAACGCCTCCTTCGTGAATGTGGTGATGTCCCGGAATTTCGGCACATCCGGCCAATGCTTTTCCAGGATGGAATAGGGGTAGTCCGCCCACTCGCATTGACAGACCGTTTCAAAGCCCGCCGCCTCCGCCGCAAGGTCCAGCCCGCCGATGCCGGAAAAGAGGCTGACATGGGTGAGGCGGTTAGGCATGGGGCTGGTCCTCGTCATCCTCACCCTCCACATAGAAGGCATCCAGTTCGCACAGCTCCAGGGCCTTCAGCCGGGCAAGGTCGGCCTTGTCGCCAAACACTAGGTAGCGGCCGGGGATGCTCCAGCGGTCAAACATCTGGTCGGCAATATCTCCGTAGTGTCGGGCGGTGTCGATCAGGTTCTCCATGTCCCGGCGGTCCTTGATCTTCCCGGCAAGGAAGGCAAGCTGGTGCAGCAGCCCGTAGAGGTGAACTTCCTCGTCGATGTGCGCCTCGTAGGTCTTTTCTTCGATGACATACAGCTTTTCCTGTTCCATATCGTGCTCCTTTCTGAATTTTGGGCATAAGAAAACCCGCCTCGGTGGAGGCGGGTTTTCTGTGGTATTAAAAGGCGAATGGTTAATCGTCAACCTCGATTACTTCATAGTCTGCGCTGACGGCATCTTCAAGGGGATAGTCACCCGGATTTGAGCCATAGAGATCCTCTGCGCCTTGCTCGGTGCAAGCGCACATATAAGACCCATGATCTGCTGCGGCTTCTTCTGTTTCAAAAATTTCATCTTCCATTTCGCTGGTTCCATCTGAATAGTGCATCATCACTCTGTATTTAGACATTTATGGACCTCCTTATATGGAATACTTAATTAAATATCAGTTTAGCACAAAAAAGTGATGATGTCATCATAAATAATTATTAGTGAGGAATATTTTCTACCTCGCTGGGCTTGGTGGTGAGCAGTTTGTAGAGCTCGGTATCCTTCGGGAAGTCATCCGCAAAGGGCAGGATGACATTGTTGAAAAACAGCAGCCCGTGGCCCGGCTCGGAGTTGGTCACATAGGCAAGCTGTTCCGATGAAATGTTCAGCCGCTCCGCCAGTATCTTCCGGTCGCCCGCCGCCTGGTTGAGCATATAGATGAAGTCGCTGTTCTCCAGGATGTTTTCGATCTCCGGGGAGGAAAGCAGGTCTTTGGGGTTCTGGGTCGCCCCGGTGGGGATGCCGCCCCACTTTCTGAACCGTTTCCAAATCTCGGCGCTGTATGCCGCAGTCTGTTCCTCCTTCAGCAGAAGGTGAAACTCGTCCACAAAATACCAAGTGGATCGCCCGATAGCCCGGTTGATGGTGACGGTGTTCCACACCGCATCTTGGACAATGAGCATCCCCGGCTTTTTCAGGTTCTTGCCCAGGCCCTTGATGTCAAAGCAGACAAGGCGGTTGGAGATGTCCACGGTGGTGCGGTGATTAAAGAAATTCAGAGAACCGTTCACATAGAGGTCCAACGCCTGAGCCACCCGGTCGGCCTCCGGGATGTGCTGGGACAGCAAGGCGTTCATCAGGTCGCCCAAAATCGGCATATTCTCTGGCCGTGGGTCGGCAAAGTAGGGCTGGTAGATCATCTGCACCGCCCGGTCGATAACGGTTTTCTCGATGGCCTCCAGGCCGGTCTTGCTGCCCATGATGAGCTCGCAGAAGGACAGCACGAAGTCGGATTTCAGCGCCAGCGGGTTTTCTTCCTCGGAATAGTTGAGGTTGATGTCCAAGGGGTTCACATAGTCGGTGCTGGACGGGGACAGCCGGATCACCTGGCCACCCAGCCGCTTCACCAGGGGCGAATACTCGTCCTCCGGGTCGCAGATGATGACATTGTCCTGGGTCATCAGCATGATAAAGGTGATCTCCCGCTTGCAGCTCATGGATTTGCCGCTGCCGGGGGTGCCGAACACAAGGCCGTTGGGACAGCGGGATTGCTTGCGATCCAGCAGGATCATGTTGTTGGAGAGGGCATTGAGACCGTAGTACATGGCGTCGCCGCCCATGAATACCTCCTGGGTGACGAAGGGGACGAACACCGCCAGGGCCGATGTGGTCAGGCTCCGTTCGATCTTGATACGGTTGAGGCCCAGGGGAAGGCTGCTCATAAGCCCGTCTTCCTGCTGGAAGTCCAGCCGGGTCAGCAGACAGTTGTAGGTCTGGGCGACACTGGCTGCTTGGGATATGGCGATCTCCAGCTTTTGCCGGGTCTCCGCCGTGTGCAGCACCAGGAAGGTCATGTTGAACATTCTCTCGTTGCGGGATTGCAGGTCGGTGAGAAGGTCTTTCGCCGCGCCGCCATAAGTAGACAAGTCGCTG
>CAJFLB010000066.1 GCA_904387305.1 uncultured Clostridia bacterium | reverse complement strand
ATGCTTGTTATTTAATAGCACAAAATGGAGATAGCAGAAAAAAAGTAATTGCTCTTGCTCAAACATATTTTGCAGTTCAAACTAGAAAGCAAGAAATTAGTGAAAAGGAATATAGCTTACTCACCGAAGATGAAAAAAGACTTTATCAAAGAGATTTAACAAGAAAAGGTAATTATTCGCTTAATCAAACAGCCAAAAATGCAGGAGTTAAAAATTTTGATAGATTTCATAATGCTGGTTATAAAGGTTTGTATAATGGAGAAACTGCTGATGATATTGCCAAAAGAAAAGGATTAAGATATAGAGAAGATATTTTGGACAATATGGGAAGTGACGAACTTATAGCGAATTTATTTAGAATTTCCCAAACAGAGCAAAAATTGAAAAAAGATAATATACAAACTGAAACAGAAGCTAATAAAACTCATTATAATATTGGCAAGAATATAAGAGAGGTAATTGCAAAAAATGGTGGTACTATGCCAGAAGAATTACCTACACCTAAAAAAAGTCTAAAGCAGCTAGAAAAAGAAAATAAAAAAAGTTTGAAGAAAAAGTAAAATGAGAATTGTTTCAATATATCCATATATAGATGTATATGTCAGCTAGTACATTTAAGTAATTTATAATTTAATTACAGTATTGAATAATAACTTATATTATGATAATATCTTATTAAATTATAAAAGGAGTGAATATGATATGGATAATAGGTCAAAAAGTGATGAAATATTAGAAGAATTAATAGATACAAATACAATAGAAACTTTAGAAAATGAATATTGGGAACATATTGAATATGCAGAAAATATAAATACATTAATATATTACGGAAGGGGAATATCTGTTTTAGTAGTAATAGTTATTGCAATAGTTTTGTTAATAAATAAAATCAAAAAGAAAAAAATTAATAAAATATTGTTAATATTTTTTGTTATATTTATTATAATAACTATAATTACTTTTTTTATCAAAGAAATGCCTGTGTAAAATAAATTTAATTTTATGCAATTTATAATAGATTGATATTTGTATCAATCGTCAAGAGAGCCAAAAAGTTGTAAATAACTACTTCGTTGGCACCAAAAAGTTGAAATTTTAACCAATTTCAGCTTTTTTTATTTTTATTCAAAAGTATTGATATGATTGTATTTTAGCTAGTTTCATTATTCAATCTATTTTCAAAATTATTTGCCATTATTCATTGATTTTGGTTTTCTGCTCGGAATCTGCTCGGAGGTTTTGCTCGAAAAAATATTCTTTGTAATAGTATTGAAATCAAGTATTATAGAGAGTTGATAATTAATATAGTTTATGATAATATATCTAAAGGAAGTATGTCTAGGAAGAAAGGAATATGTTGATAAATAATTAAGAATTATTAAAAGAAAAATTTATTAATTATTACTAGATGATAATTATTCTACTTTTAAATAATGGAGATATATAAATAATATTTAAGGGAGATGGAAAGATGGATAAAAAGAAAATCGTTTTAATAACAGGAGGAGCAAGTGGAATTGGATTTGGAACAATAGAATATTTATTAGAACAAAAAAATTATGAGATTATTTCAGTTTCAAGAGGAGAGAAAAATATAGCTCTAGCAAAAGAAAAATTACGTGATAATGTTAACCGTGTTACCTTTTTGCAAGGAGATATAAGTTTAGAAAAGGATTGTAAAAAGATATATGAAGAAATAAATAATAAATATAGTCGATTAGATGGTTTAGTAAATTCTGCAGGAATTATAAAATTAGGCGGAATAGAAGAACAAACTTTAGAAGAATGGAATAATTCAATAAACATAAATTTAACGGGAATATTTTTATTAACAAAAACTTTATTACCACTATTAAAAAAGGGAACAAATCCATCAATAGTTAATATTTCATCTATGTCTTCTGAAAGAGCAGGAGGTTCAATTGCTTATTGTGCAAGTAAAGCAGGAGTAGATATGCTAACGAAATATATGGGGCAAGAACTTGGTAAATATAATATAAGAGTCAATAGTGTAAATCCAGCTGCAGTATATACAAATATTTATGTAGCTAGTGGTGATTATACTCAAGAAGGATATGATAAATGGTCAGAAGATAAAAAGAAATCATATCCATTAGGACGAATAGGAGATGCAAAAAAAGATATAGCACCAACAATAGAATTTTTATTGTCAGATAAATCTTTATGGACAACAGGTTCGATTTATCTTGTAGATGGAGGAAAAAGTATATAATAAATACAAAGATAAAAATAATAATCATAAGTTTTATGAAAAATTAAGATTTAAAGAAAAATATTTTATGGAATATGAAATAACAAGCAAAATTTATTGACAACAGAGCATATTTTATGCTATTATGAATATAATAATTAAGAACATCATTGTTTTTAATAAATGTGTTTGTCGCCGCCTCTTTGGCGACTAATAAATGAGAGAGTGAATAAATGTGTTTGTCGCCACCTCTTTGAGCGACTAACAAATAAGAGAGTGAATAAATTTATTGGGGCTTACCAGAAATGGTAAGTCTCTAATAATATAAAGGAGTATTTATACATGCAAATAAATATAGGTTGTTTTTATTTCATAAAAGATTCATTATAATAAACGATATTATTGATACAGAAAAAACGAATAATTTAAGGGAAAATACTGATAAATATTATATATTTACAAATATAATTAATACTATGTGAAAGAAGGTATGCAATTAGTGTTAGATGAAGTATTAAAAAATATAGAAAATAAAAGCGATTTTAAAAAATTAGAAAAACAAGTAAATAATCTGAGAAAGATGATTATTATACAGTTCATTTGTTTGATTCTTATTGCCATATCTCTTATCAGTATTATTGGAAATGATACAACATTATCAATGAACACTTTTGATATGATATTATCTGTCAGTGGATTATTAGCAATATTAATATTTTTTCTTATTTCAAAGCTAATCAATAGAAATAAAGCAAGATTTAAAACTAATTATTATGATATCATAATGTTACCAATAATAAGAAAAGTTAATTCTAATTGGACATATTCAGATGAAAATAATATGCCAGAAATCATTAGAGATTTTATTGTATCAGGCTTTTATGAGTCAAATATTGATGAAGTATTTAATGAAAAATCTATTAGAGGAAAAATAAATATAGATATTAATATAATAATTCATCAAATAAATTCAATAGATATAATAGGATATGGACAACATACGAAACTAAAAAATATATTTAATGGTATATTGGCAGTAGTTGAAACAAATATTGATAAAAAATTCAATCTATCTATAGAAGGAAATAATGGTTTTGTAAAAATATATAGTACTTTAAATGATATAAAAATAAAAAATCTTGCAGAAACGTTTTGTAAAAATACTTTATTAGATTTTGATTTAGTAATTAGAAATGGCAAAATATATTTTAGAATTTTTTCTGGAAATAGATTTAAAGAACACATATTCAAAAAGTTAATCGATAAACATACACTAGAAAATTATTACCTTACTTTGAATTTTATGCAAGAAATATCAAATGAAATAATAAGAATAACCTATAATTAAAATAGAGCAGAATGAAACTGCTCTATTTTTAATGTAAATTAAGCTACTTTTACAAATTACCATGTTAGTAATAATAGATAAAAATAATTTTATTTATTATTTTTATTTAGGAGATGCTCAATTAACTTTTCAATTATTTCTTTATCACTGTTTGATAAACTTAAAATATTATCTATCAATTTTAGGTCTTTATTTTTAATTCGATAGTCAAGCAACCCTTTAAAGATACAATTAACATCTACATCTAATATGTTGCATATATCAAGCATTGTCGTTACACTCATTCCAGATTTTCCAAGTTCAATTAGACTAACGAAATTTACAGAATGATCTAGTTTTTCTGCCATTTGTTCTTGAGTCATACCCTTTGATAATCTAAGTGTTTTTATATTATTTCCAATAATTTGCAAAACTTTATTTTTTTCAATAGTTTCTTTCATAATATATACTCCTTTAGTGATAGTATAACAATGATACTTGAATTTATTAACAAGATAATCCGTGAACCATTCTCTAATTACTTGACAAAAATGAAATAATATTGATACAATAATTTCGAAATACATTTAGAAACAAAATTAAAAGAAGTTTATTTATTTTAAGGAGGGGATTTATAATGAATGAAAATAGTAATAATAAAAAGACTATTTTAAAAAAATGGTGGTTTTGGTGTATTTTAATTTTATTGGTAGTTGTGATTATTTTAGCAATTGTATTTATTCCAAAAAATGAAGGGAATAACAATTTAG
>CAJFLB010000065.1 GCA_904387305.1 uncultured Clostridia bacterium | reverse complement strand
AACGATGAAAATCAGAAAGAATTGGCAAACTTTTTTAGAAGATTAGATAAAAAAGAAGCAAAATTAATGTTATCTAATTCTAATCCTAAAAATACAAATGAAAATGATACATTTTTTGAAAAAATATATAAAGGATTTAATATTAATGAAATTTCTGCCAAAAGAATGATTAATAGTAATGTGAAAGGTAGAGGAGAAATTTCAGAGTTACTTATTACGAATTATGAGGAGATGGATGAATGTATCCTGGAAGATTTTACTTTGAGGAAAGTGGCTTTAAGTTAATCGGGAATGATACTTTTACTACATTAAAAGAATTTACAGAAAAAAGTTTTGATATGATATTTGCTGATCCCCCATATTTCTTGTCTAATGATGGAATAACTTGCCGTTCTGGGAAAATGGTAAGTGTAAATAAGGGGAAATGGGATAAGTATCTAAGTGTAAAAGATAAGCATGAATTTAATAAAAAATGGATTCATGAATGTTATAGAATTTTAAAAGATGATGGAACGATATGGATTAGTGGAACATTACATAATATATACTCAATAGGAATGGCATTAGAAGAGGAAGGGTTTAAAATAATAAATAACATTACTTGGCAAAAAACTAATCCACCACCTAATTTAGCATGTAAAACTTTTACTCACTCTACAGAAACTATTTTATGGGCTAGAAAAGACTTGCCAAAAGTAAAATATAGGTTTAATTATGATTTAATGAAAAAGTTAAATGATAATAAGCAAATGAAAGATGTTTGGACAACATCACTTACAAAACCGTCTGAAAAGAAGCAAGGAAAACATCCAACACAAAAGCCTTTAGAGATTCTAGAGAGAATTATATTAGCATCTACAGAAGAAAATGATTTAATTTTAGATCCGTTTTGCGGTAGTAGCACAACTGGAATTGCTGCAAATAAATTAAATAGAAAATACATAGGAATTGATAATTCAAAAGAATATTTAGAGTTATCTATAAGAAGATATAAAGAAATAAAGGAGTAGATGATATGAAAAGAAATTTTGCAGAGTGGTTATTGACATTTACTGATAGTATAGCTAATTATAAGTACTATATAGATTTTGAAACAATATATAAAAATGCTGAAATATATAAAATAGAATTAAATATGCTGAATTCATTAATAGGAAGTCAAAACATTGAACAAGACTTTGAAAATTTAATACATAAATACCCAGAAGTTTTAAAATGTGTTCCAATATTATTAGCAGTTAGACAGACAGAGATAATAGTTTTAGATGATGAAGGAAATAAATTTGAATATAATTTTAAAAACATGAATTATAATGTTGAGCAATATACTATATTTATGAGAGAAACAGGTTTATTTGATTTATTAGAAAAACATTTAATCAATAATTTATATGACTATGTATTAGGGGTTGAATGTGGATTAAATTCAAATGCTAGAAAAAATCGTGGCGGACATCTGATGGAGAATTTAGTAGAAAAATTTATTCAAAGGGCAGGTTTTACGAAAGATAAAACATATTTTAAAGAAATGTACTTACAGGACATTGAAAGAAGATGGAAATTAGATATGTCTTTTATTAGTAATAAAAATCAAGCTACTAAGCGATTTGATTTTGTTATAAAAACAGATAAATGTATTTATGGTATTGAAACAAATTTCTATGCATCAGGTGGTTCAAAATTAAATGAAACAGCTAGAAGTTATAAAATGATTGCAGAAGAAGCAAAAAGAGTAGTAGGATTTGAATTTGTTTGGTTTACAGATGGAATGGGGTGGATTTCAGCAAGGAATAATTTAAGAGAAACATTTGATAATATGGAACATATATACAATATTGCCGATATGAAAAATGGGATTATGAAAGAAATGTTTAAATAAGGAGGAAAGCTTTATGTCATTAAGAAATATTTTATATGTAGATAGTAATTGCATTAAATAATTATGTTTCACAGATAGATGGATATACTTATGAAGAAGCGACTATAGTAGATACCGTTACTAATGACAAAAGTGGAAAAGTAGGTATAGGAATTCAAAAATTTAGTGCTGAAGGAAATTTAGGCAAACAAAATTCAGAATCTTTAACAAAGAATGCTAAAATTACAGATGCTAGCAAATTAGATAAAGTTATTAAGTTTCTTAATAATGAAGGAGAATTAAAATATTATGAATGTATAGATGAAACTATATGGGGAGAAATATGTAGAGATGATTTTTTAGAGGTATTAGTTACACCAAGATTTTCTAAGATCAAAGAAATGACAGATGCAGCTAAACAGTTAAAAAAATTAGCAGATATTTTTCAACCACTTGTGGACGAGCCAATGTTAGATGCTAATGCAGAGAAGGCATTAAACGGATTTGAAACATTGTCAAAGGTAAAAAAAGAAAATTCTATTACATGTGTATTTAATTTTGAAGATAAAAAATGTCCATTAGTGGCTTATTTGAATGAAGATTTTTTGAAGATTTCAAAAGAACAATTTATTTCTCAATCATATATGTTTTGTAAAGTTCAAAAGAAAATACAAAAAGGAGAGAGTATTGCATTAGATGAAATTTTTAAGAATTTTAAATCACTTGCAATTAATAGAGAGCAGAGAAGAAAAATGCCTAAAGATTTATCAGATCCAAAAGCTATTAGAGATAAAATTAAAGGACCTGCACTAGTTGTGATACCAATTGCGATATATCAATAAAAACAATATGAACCAAGATATTATAAAATAATAAAAATATATACTGTGATTTAAAAAGTCACAGTTTTCTTTTTGATTTATGAGTAAAAAAATTTTCTTACTTCTTTAAATTTTAAATAATTTTATGGTATAAATTAATCAAAAATTGTTGAAAAGATTTACAAAATATGGTATAAAATAAACAGTTATCTCATTCTAAAAATTTATTTCAGAATTATTTGTATTCTAAATTTTTTTATAGTTCTATTATTTCTATTGATATTAGAATTGAAAAATTTCCAGTATTATAATATTA
>CAJFLB010000064.1 GCA_904387305.1 uncultured Clostridia bacterium | reverse complement strand
GCCTAAAAACTTCTATTTGTCATACAATTTTTTATCTACCAAAATTACTTAAAATTTTTTTTGAAAAACTATTGACAATTAATAGTTAGTCTTTCTCTTTTTATCTGTACGTTTCACATTCTTATTTTCTTAAAATATGCTTCTGTCTTATTCCTTATTAATCGTGTGTAAAATACCATTTTCTATAATATGACGCGTACAAGTATCTGATAACGAATAATATACATTTTTACCGTCCCTTCTGTATTTTACCAAATTTGCTTCTTTTAATGCTCTTAATTGGTGTGAAATTGCTGATTTAGTCATATTCGTTAACACCGCTAAATCACATACACACATTTCATGAACATCTAATGCCCATAATATTTTTATTTTTGTATTATCACTAAATATTTTATAAAAATTTGTTAATACCTCAATCTTTTTATCTGATAACATATGGTCTTTTACTGTATCAATGACATCTTGATGAATACTATTACAATCACATGTTTCAATTCTTGCAACCATATTTTCCTCCTTCCTATACACAGTTGAATGTATATTCAATTATCTTTTACTATATTATAGTTGAATAGTTATTCAATTGTCAATATATTTTTATATTTTTATTGACAAATTTGTTTTATTCATATATTAATATTTTAAATGAACTAAAAATACATTAACTACAATCTTTTGAAAAATAAATTATATCAAGATAATGTAAGAATTGACTATTAAAATACTGTGGATACATGATAATTCTAAGAAAAATATTCTTATTATGATGAAAGGAAATTTTTAAATGAAAGATAAAACAATTTTAATTCAAGGAGCAATGGATATTGAAATTGAATATTTTATCGATAAATTGGGGAAAAAAGAAAAACATACAATAGCTGGATATGAATTTTATACAGGTTATATTCATACATCAAAAATCATTATTTCAAAAACATTAGTAGGTGTTGTTAATGCTACTACTGCTACTACTATTGGCATTATGACTTTTCACCCAGATATTGTAATTAACCAGGGAATTGCTGGATCTCATAAATTAAATATCCATATTGGTGACATTGTTATTGGTAAAAAATGTTGCAATATTAATGCTTTTTCAATGCCTACAAAAGAAGAAGGATATTCTTCTAATCCATTTGAATGGGAGCCTAATAAAAGAGGAAAAGAAATACAAAATGGAGATGAAAAATTAGTAAAGCTTTTTAAAGATTTCTTTGAAACAAATCATGAAAATGCAATTTATACGGGAATATTAGGAAGTGGAGATGTATTTAATCGAGAATATGACAGAATTATGTGGTTACAAAATCAATTTCATCATCTTTCTGAAGATATGGAAAGTATAGGAACATATTGTGTATGCAACCAATTTCAAATTCCTTGTGTTGGAATTAGAATTATTTCTAATAATGAACTTACAAATGAGAAATTAGATAAAGAGCAAGTAATTAAATTGCAAAAACTTTTTATAAAATTTTTCAAAGCAAAATATATCTATTTATAGTAAAAATTAATTGTAAATTTTTACTATGTTCGCTTGTTTTTTATTGTAAAATCTTGTAATATGTTAGCAACCTTTCTTGTCAAAAGGCAGTTCTTTACCTAGGAACGGAAAGGGGGAAGCACATATGACAAACGCAGAACTAATTTTGCAACTAGTAGATAAATTATTAAAACAAAAGGAAGAAATTGAAACATTAAAATCTACGAAAGCAAATACAGAAGATGAAAGGATTAAAGCAGATAATACATAATAGTATTGTCAAACAGGATAGAATGTTGTGGTCTATCCTGTTTTTATATAAAAAAAGTATGTGTAGTTGTGATACACATACAAGCACAAATGACATTCGCAGAACTTTGAATGTTTTGTTTAATGTAATTATATAATAGCATTTATATATATATTTGTCAAATATTTTTACTCAAAATTTTTTATAATCTGATTTATTTGTGATAATGTCTTAATAAATTACTTGAGAAAATGTCTCAACCAAAAAATATTATAGATACTTTCAATAAAAAATTATATAAATTTAACTTATATTATCAATAGATATTGCTATTTTTCTTCTAGTTCAATTGTTCTAGTAACTCTTGCCTTATTTTGATTATTTAACACAGTCGAACTATTATGAACTTTTAGAGACAAACGTAATTTATTTTTTTCTAGCCATGGTTTTACAGTCTCATCAAATAAATACCTATCCCATACATCTTCTATTCGTACACCATCTTCTGTGTATCCAAGTAAATCTGTACTACCATCTCTAAAATTGAAAGTAAATTCTTTACCTCTTTTACCTTCTTGATATGTAACGATTAAAGAACCTGGATCAATATCAAATCGTTTTCCTCTATACTCGACGCTTTTTATATGCATTTTTTTCTTTTCTCCATCAGACCAAAAATGATTTTGAAAAAATGCATCCATTTTTTCTTGAGACATTTGAGCTACTAAATTACTTTCGTCTATTAAATCTGGATTATATAGTCTAATTAATCTATTAATTTTTTCTATATCTTGCATTGTTGAATTACCATTTAAAGAAGTAACTATAAATACTCCAGGATACATCTCGTCAAAAGTCACACCGTCCCTTGATAATTGTTCCATTATATAATGATTACACACTATGATTGCTTCATTAGATTTTAATTCATTATCTATATGTATATTATTTCTATTGATTAAATAAGTTTTAATTATATTCAAATTTCTACCTTCTTTCTATTTTTATAGTTTTCATTATATCAAAATATTGGCTTAAATTCAATAGTTTGAAGACTTTACAAATTATATATTTTTCAAATAATTTTCTATCTCTAATAATTTAATCTTTATAGTTAAGTTAGAAATATAAACATCATTTGAATAATAAAAAACTTAAAAAGTAATATTTTTAATAATAACTATATGTGATTCAATGTATGTATAATTAGTTTTTTATATATTCCATAATTATACCTCCAAAATATTACTGCAATTTTACTGCAACCACATAAATTATATCTATTTATAGTAAAAAGAATTGTAAATTTTTACCATGTTCGCTTGTTTTTTATTGTAAAATATTGTAATATGGTAGCAACTTTTTCAGTGACAGAAAGGCAATCCTTACTTAAGGGTGGAAAGGGGGTTACATACTATGTCATCATACGACTTAATCTTACGATTAATTGAAATGTTACTTGCTGAAAAAGACAAGAACTACCAATTAAGAGATG
>CAJFLB010000063.1 GCA_904387305.1 uncultured Clostridia bacterium | reverse complement strand
AGATAAAAACGGTTATTAAGATTGACCTTTTTTCTATCAAAAATTTTTTAAAATTTTTTTCATTTTTCTATTGACTTTTCATAGTTGGTCTCCTTTTTAATTTCTAATATTTTTATGCATACTTTTCTTATAAATTGATAATTTCTACTTTATCTCTATAAACAATTCCAGCTATATTATCTGCTACTGTAACATTTGATACTTCTTGATTTGCTATATATCTCTTTACAAGCCATCCACTTGTATTAATAAATTCAACTTCTGTTCCTAAATTTAATGCAATAATGTCTCCTTTTGTATACATTTCTTTTACAGAGGTTTCTACTATATAATTTTGCGTATTTTTACTGTCTACATTAATTATATTAATCACAGAATTTGCTGAGAAAATTCCTGATGATTCTTCTTGGATGGTTGCAAAATTATCCTTCAAATCAATAGATTGTGCTGTTATTTTTTTATCCTTATTATCAAATATAACCGTCTCTTGTCCATTTTCTATTATACTAATTGTATCTGTATACATACAGACAATTCTATCTTTATCTTGATAAGCAATATTGACAATTAATTTATTTTGTTCACTCTTATAATTATTCTCGTCAGAATTTCTTGGATCTGTTCTTGCTTTTTCAATCGAGGTAATGCGTACATTTGATTGAATAATCGTTCCTGATGTGTCAACTTCCGCAATTGCTAAATATTTATTATCATTTGAAATAGATGCATCTACTGCCATAGTATATGATAAAAATGAAATAAATAAAGAATTTCCTTCTGGATCAAATACTTGTACTTCACTTTTATAGCTGGTTCCTGTCATGATAACTGCTACATATCCATTTTTATTAACACATACTTTAGAGATGTTTCCCTCTACTTCACTCTCCCATATCACTTCTCTATCTTCAATGAGATAAACTTTTTGTCCATTTGATTCTCCGATGACTAAAAATCGATTTGCAGAATCAAATAATGGATTGGTAATTTGCACTTCTAAATTTGCTTCCTCTCCTCCTGTTGAATCATATAAAGATAAGCTATTTTTACTTAATATTCCTATGTATTTATTAAATGCATATACGCTTGATGCTTCTCCCTCATCTAATTCAATTGTCGTAACTCCATCTTGTGAAATTTCTTTTCTGAATATCTCTATATCAATCCAATTTCTAAATTCATTGTTTGTTATATATAAAGCCACTATAACAATTATTGCAACAACAAGAATAGAGATAAAAATAGATAAAATAATTTTTTTCGCATTTATTTTTTTATTTTTTGTTTCTGGTTCCTCCCAATAGTCTCTCATTACATTTCTCCTTATCTTTTGTTAATGATATTCTACTATACTAAATTTAAAAAAGCAAGCTAACGCCTGTTTTTTCTACTATTTTCTCCTAATTTAATTATTACTTAGGTACCAACTAGCAACACTTCACTTATGATTTACTTTTTTTGTGTACTTATTTTTATAATTTGAAACAACCCTATATATCCAAATATCGGATATAACAAATTTACTAGATTGGAAAAACCAACATTAGAAACTAAAACTGCACTTACACATATTAAAGCGGCATATTGTTTATGTTTTTTCTTATCATGTGCCGTATTTTCTAGAAAACTTGTTCCTAAAGAAATACTTGTTGTTAATATAGAACTTAGAATAATAAATCCATATATATATTTAAATACTACTGAAATTTTTGAAGCAACATATACTGCTGGCATTTCCAAATTTTTAATATCTACATCAACTTTTGTTAACATGAAAAAAACAATTAATGATAATACAATGACCAAAATAGTTGTTACTATAGAAATAATTCCCTGTTCTTTTTTATTACTAACAAGCTTTCTTAGAGCAATCAATACAGGAATTAATAAGATAGTATTATAGCTTCCATATAACACACTATCTAAAATCCATTTCCAATTCGTATTTTCTGTTACATAATGTGATATTTCCAATATGTTTTTAGAATCGATTACAGAAATACCAATTATCAATAGACTTCCGATTAATAGAGGAACAATATATTGACTTACTTTAATTAATCCTGAAACATCCTTTAAAAATACAAAATAGCAGATTAAAGATAATATAATGCTTCCTATTAAAGAATATATTCCAAATTGTTGTTCAAAATATGCTCCAAATCCAGCTATCATTATATAAAATGTGATTAGAATAAATATATTCATAATCATATTAAAAATCTCTAATTGTTTTTCTTTTTTTATAAATATTTCTAAAAAGCTTTTATAATTTGTTACCTCATTTTCTTTACAAATGCATAATACTTTATATGTAACAAATCCTAATAGTATACTAGAAATAATAATTCCAAAAATTCCATTTATTCCATATTGATAAAAAAATATATAGATTTCTTGACCTGATGCAAATCCAGCTCCTATCAATGCTCCTATAATAACAAATACTGCTTTTAAGATTTGTCTCATCCTAACTTTCCCTCTTATTTTTATACATTTAAACATTAAACATTCTATACTATTTTATGAGAAAATTTTTCATTTATTCAATTTATATTAATAAATATGTTATTTGTATATTTCACAAAAACAAATATAAAGAGGGTATTCATACAAAATGAATCCCTCTTTCCTTTTATTCGTTTACCTGCTGAAATCTATTTTTTGTTTTTATGTTTTTTCTTGTAAACAATTAATAATCCTATATTACCTGCTAATATGATTGATAATACCATTGTACTACTAGCTGTTAAAATAATTCTTTCATTTGTGTCTAATCCTGTTGCCACAGTAATAATCATATTTGATGTTGCATGATTATCTTCTTGATTAGCATCTTCAAAATCTGCTGGATTGTCTTCCCCACTTAAGATAACTAAGTTTTCTTTTTCTCCAAAGTTCTCTTCTCCTCTATTCCATCTTAGTACAACTTCAAGTTCTTTATATTCTCCTGGCTTAATTGTTTCATCCTTTAAGGCATCTGTTACTAGACTTCCATTTCTTTTCTCCCAATGGATATCATTATCTTCTTGATAATAACTATATCCTGTTGGAATAACTTCTGTAATTTCTTTTGCTGTTCCTTCTACTTCTCCTTTGTTGGTTACTCTTATTTTGTATGTAATTTTTATATTTGCTGTGTTTGTCTTGTTTCTACTGATGTCTACTACGTAAATTTCATCTTTGTTATTGATATTTCTTGCTCCTTGACTGATTCCATTTACATTAACACTTGATACCCATTTGTCTATACTT
>CAJFLB010000062.1 GCA_904387305.1 uncultured Clostridia bacterium | reverse complement strand
CTTAAAAAACGTTTTCCTTTCATAAGCTCCCCCTTTTATCCTTTTATATTGCATAGTTTTTGTGATAACATTTCATCTATTTTACTTATTTTATTATACTAACCCGATTTTCTATTGTAAATATGGCATTTGGATAGGTTACTTCATCTTCCTATCTTCGCTTACGGAAGCACTTTAGAAAGTTTTTTTTCGTTTTTGTTAAATTTTTATTACATGTTTATTACAAACTTTATTTCTTATAATAAACTAAAAAGTTGAGATAAATTTGCTTTTTTATCTCAACTTTTTTTATTCTTATTTATATAAGGGGTAATTTTACTTTATATATTGTTATTTTTCGTTTGCTCTTTATTATAAAATATATAAAAACTCATATTATACATTTTGTGCTACTTCTCTTTTTAATAGCAGTAAATCTGATATGTCTACTCTTCCATTTTCATTCATATCTGCTGCCTCTAAATTATCTCCTGTTAATATCCAATTTGTTCTATTTTCTGCAATTAGATGTCTTTTTAATAAGATAACATCTGTTATATCTATTTTGTCGTCTATATTAATATCTCCTTTTTGTATTTCTCCTATAATATTTTGAACACTTATTTGTGCTATTGTTTCATTTCCTACTATATCTTTTACGATAACGGTTTCTTCTGTGTTTTCACTATATTCTTTTGTTAATGTTCTCTTATCTGCTGATATTGTCCATCCTTCTACTTCTTGAATTTCTTCATTTGCCTTTATTGTTACAATTACATTTTGAGTTGTTTTTCCACTTGGTGTTTTTGTTACTTCTACTTGTGGTGCTATTGTATCTAAAATGAATTCTTCTGATACAGCTGTTGCTACATTTCCTAGCTTGTCTTCTGCTCTTACCCATATGTATTTCTTTCCTTCTTGCATTTCATATTCTATATTTCCATCTATGACATCATTTGTAAATTTCTCTTCTGATGGAACTTGCGTATTACTATCACTTATTGCATATTTTATTGTTCCTTCTTTTACTCCAACTTCTTCAAAGTTATCTTGTACCTCTACTGCTATATTTAATGTTTGTCCTTGGTTTGTTAGTATTTTGTCTGATAATATTTTGATGCTTGGTGCCTTATCATCTAATATATAGCCTTGTTGTTTATTTTCTGCGTATTTATGAGCTATACTATTTGATGTTGTATATATATTGGTGTTCTTCTCAAATGTATTATATGTAGGAACTAAATCACCAGCATCTTGTATATCTGTAATTTTTCTTGATAATATTATATTCTTTAACTTTCTACAATTACCAAAAGCTCCGATTTCTATATTTTCTATATTTTCTGATAATTCCACATTTGTCAAATTACTGCAACCTACAAATGTATTAAATCTTATATTTGTTACTTTATTCGGAATTTTTATACTTACTAGGCTACTACAATTCGAAAACGCACAAGAACCTATCTCTACTACACTTTCTGGTATATAAATATTAGTTAGCTTACCACAATTTGAAAATGCATAACCTCCTATAGTGGTTACTCCTTCTGGGATTTCTATATTTGTTAAACTACTGCATCCTTCAAATGTATACATTCCTATACTTGTTACTCCCTCTGGTATTTTTATACTTGTTAAATTAATACATCCTTTAAATGCACTACTTTCAATATTTGTTACGCCTTCTGGAATTTCTATATTTGTTAAACTACTACATCCTTCAAATGCACCACTTCTTATATCTGTTACTTCCTCTGGTATTTCTATACTTATTAAAGTCTCACATCCTTCAAATGCCCCCCATCCTATCCTTGTTATTCCTTCTGGTATCTCATATGATATCTGTGATTTTCTTGCAGGATATCTTATTATTTCTGTTTTTTCTTTATTAAATAATATTCCATTTTCATCAATATATTCTTTATTATTTTCATCAACCTCAATTTTTTCTAAATTACTACATCCTTCAAATACATCAGATTGTATATACATTACACTTTCTGGTATTTCTATACTCGTTAAACTGCTACATCCTTCAAATGTATCATTTTTAATTTCTGTTATCCCTTCTGGGATTTTTATGTTCGTTAAACTACTACATCCTTTAAATGCACTACTTTCAATGTTTGTTACACCCTCTGGAATTTCTACATTTGTTAGATTGCTACATCCATAAAATGCAAAATGTCCTATATTTTTTATGCCTTCTTCTATAATTACGTTGTTTATATAATTTGTATATTTTTCTTTGTAGTCCTCTTTTGAAGCACTACTATTCCAATTTTTCATATTTCCTATACCAGAAATTGTCAATGTTTTATCACCCAAATTCCATTTTGCTACAACACTTTTATCCCCGTTTTCTGATATATCCCAAACTTCTTCTTTTTTCAATTCATACTTTGTTGATATATTTTTTGCCTCTCCTTCTAAAGCATATACTAGCCTTTCATCTTCCATATATTTATGTGCATCACTATCTGCTACAACTACTGCAATTTTATTTTCATAAGATACAAAGCCCATTTGTTTTATATACTCTGGAAATTCCATTTTTATTAAATTATTACACTCATCAAATGCATTATCTCCTAGTTTTGTCACTCCCTGTGGAATATCTATTTCTTTTAAACTTTTACATTTTTTGAAAGCTTCATTTTCTATACTCGTTAAATTTGTTGGTAATATTACTTTTTGTAAATTAGTACATCCACTAAACAAAGCATATTCTATACTCATTACTCCTTCTGGTATTTCTATATTTATTAAATTACTACATTCTGAGAATCCCATTCTTCCTATGCTTGTTATGCTTTTAGGAATCTTTATACTTGTTAAACTTCTACATCCATAAAATGTTCCATCTTCTATCTTTGTTACATTTTCTGGTATATTTATGTTTTCTAGCTTATTGCAGTTTTCAAATGCATAATTTCCTATATTTACTACACTATTTGGAATATTTATACTTTTTAAATTACTACAACCAGAAAATGCTTCATATCCTATACTTGTTACGCCTTCTAGTATTTCATAATCAGTTATATCCTTTTTAGCTGCTGGAAATTTAATCAGTTCAGTCTTTTCCTTATTAAATAAAATTCCATTTTCACTCATATAATTTCTGTTATTAGTATCTACATTTATATTTTCCAAACTGTTGCATTTTGTAAATGCTCTATAATCTATCAGATTTACATTTTGGGGAATCACTATACTTATTAAACTACTACATCCATAAAATGTATAATCTCCTATTTCTGTTACCTCTTCTGGAATTCTGATACTTTCTAAACTACTACAATTATAAAATGTCTCGCTTTTTATAGTTGTTACACCATTTGGAATATTTATACTTGTTAAACTACTACATTCCCAAAATGCATCCCTTCCTATTTCAGTTACTCTTTCTGAAATTTTTATATCTATCAAATTA
>CAJFLB010000061.1 GCA_904387305.1 uncultured Clostridia bacterium | reverse complement strand
AAAGCAAATTTTATTCAAAAAGAAACGCCTATATTTTGACGTTTCTCTTACATTTGGAATTTACTTTTTCTTTTGGAAGTTACTTTTACAATTCACCATCTATCTTTTCCATGATTTCTTTTGTAAATTCTTCTACTGATTTTGCACCAATATCGCCTTCTTCTCTTGAACGGATAGATACTGTATTTCCCTCTACTTCTTTCTCACCAACAATCAACATATATGGAATCTTTTGCAATTGTGCTTCACGAATTTTATATCCTGTTTTTTCATTTCTATCATCTACTTCTACACGAATACCTTTTGATTGTAATACTTCTTTTACTTTATAAGCATATTCATGTTGATTATCTGTAATTGGTAGAATTTTTACTTGTACTGGTGCCACCCATACAGGTAGATTTCCTTTCGTTTCTTCTAATAGGAATGAAATAAATCTATCTGAAGATCCTAAAATCGCTCTATGGATAACAACTGGTCTATGTGCTTTTCCATCTTCTCCTATATACTCTAATTCAAATCTTTCTGGCAAAGCAAAGTCTAATTGACAAGTTGGAATTGTCACATCATGATTTAAAGCTGTTCTTATTTGAATATCAATTTTAGGTCCATAGAAAGCAGCTTCTCCTTCTGCCTCATAGAAGTCAATTTTTAATTCTTTTAAGATTTCTCTTAATTGACTTTCAGCTGTTTCCCACATTTCATCATTATCAATATATTTTTCCTTATTTGCTTTATCTCGTAATGATAATCTATATTTAAAGCTTGACGCAGGGAATCCAAAATCTTTTTGATATACTTCTTTTATTAAATTTAAAACTCTTCCTACTTCTTCTTTTATTTGGTCTGGTCTAACAAATAAATGGGCATCATTTTGGCACATTTGACGAACTCTTTCTAGTCCACAAACACTACCACTTGATTCATAACGAAAATCATGTGCTAATTCTCCTATACGAATTGGTAAATCTCTATATGAGTGCATTTGATGTTTATATATTAACATATGATGTGGACAGTTCATTGGTCTTAATACCATTTCTTCATTATCCATTTTCATAACAGGGAACATATCTTCTTTATAATGCTCCCAATGTCCACTCGTTTTATATAAGTCCACATTTGCAAGTGATGGTGTATATACATGTGCATATCCTAATGCAATTTCTTTATCTTGAATATATCTTTCTAGAATTCTTCTTATGGTTGCCCCATTTGGTAGATACATTGGAAGTCCTGAGCCAACTAATTTATGTGTCATAAAGATGTCTAAATCTTTTCCGATTTTTCTATGATCTCTTTGTTTTGCTTCTTCTAAGAAATCTAGATATTCTTGTAATTGGCTATTCTTTGGGAAAGAAATCGCATAAATTCTTTGAAGCATTTTATTTTTTTCGCTTCCTCTCCAATAAGCACCTGAAGATGAAAGAATTTTTACTGCTTTTACTTTTCCTGTTTTTAGTAAATGTGGTCCTGCACATAAATCTGTAAAATCACCTTGCTTATAGAAGCTGATTTCTTCTCCTTCTGGTAATTCTTCTATTAATTCTATTTTATATGGTTGGTCTTTCATTAATTCTAAAGCTTCTTTTTTTGGCAATGAAAATCTTTCAATTTCTAAATCTTCTTTAATGATTTTTTTCATTTCTTCTTCAATTTTTGCTTTATCTTCATCTGTAAATGGTGTTTCTACATCAAAATCATAATAAAAACCATTATCAATACTTGGACCAATGGCAAATTTTACATCTGGAAATAATCTTTTTACAGCTTGTGCCATAATATGTGATGTTGTATGCCAATATGCTTTTTTTCCTTCTAAATCCTCTTCTTGAAATGTATGAATTACCAAATTGCAATCTTCTTGTAATTCATATCTTAAGTCTTTTACTTCTCCATCTACTTCTCCACAAGTTGCATTTCTTGCTAATCCTTCACTAATTTTTTTTGCAACATCTAGAATGCTAGTTCCTTTCTCCACCTCAATTACTGAATCATCTTTTAATGTAACTTTTAACATAATAAAACCTCCTTTATAATTTATCTATTATCATTTATCTTTCTCCTGGCTCTATACCTATTCCCATCAAGCTCTTTATTCCCTGCTGATAAATAGGATTTATTTGCCTTGCAATCACTTCTTGTTTCTCATCTTCTGTTAAACCTCTTATGTCCTTTTCTTCTATTTTCTTTCCCTTTGTTTGATCTAAGTCTTCTATCTGTCGACTTAGTCTTATGTCATAATAACTCACCATTCCCCTTTCTTTCGTTCCTCTTGAATTTTGAGTTATTTTAAGGATATGTGGATTATCTTTTAATCTTTCTTTGAAAAAATATATGGTTCTTGAACTTTCTTTGTCTCTTTTTAACATTTCAATTTGTCTTTCTGTTTCAATTCCGTTTCTGTCATATACATATCTGATACTTTTAAACAATCTATCTATACCATATCTACGATGATCAAATATGCTTACTTTTTCTATCGTCCCCTCTTTTAAATAATTATATTGAATATCTTTTTCCGTTTCATGATTTCCTCTATCATCTTCTTGTAACAATGGTAATGAGATTATTATATTTCCCTTTTCTGTTACCCTAAAGTGGTTATCATCATTTACTAGCATTTCAATACGAGGAAGTATACAGTTTGTATATTCTATATCATTTACAAATGGTGTTTGAGGTGAATACCAATGTATACAATATTTTTCAAGTTGATTTACCACATCCTCTATTGTTCTTGGATTTCTTAATAAGGTTGAATTACAAAATTCTCTTTCCAATTTCCATAATATTTCATCTTCTGCTGTTCTTCTTCCAAAATTATTATACATAACAAAACACTCCTATGGATTTTTTATCCACAGGAGTGCATTATATATACACGGTTCCATCCTATTTTTCACTTAATTAAAAGATGATAACGTATCTTACACGTTTGGTTTATTCACCAAAAACTTGAAGAGGTAGTTTTTCAAATATGTTTTTCTAGATTGGCTTTCAGCTAATAGCCAATCCTCTCTTTAGATAACCTTTATTTTACTTTTTCTCTTACTTGTCTTTATCTTATGTTATTTATTTTATTACTTTTTTCAAAAAAAGTCAATAGAAATATTTACTTTTGTTTTTTTCTATTGTATAATGGGTACTGTTCAAATAAAAAAATTATTTGCTTCTATAGCTCAGTTGGTAGAGTGCAGCCTTGGTAAGGCTGAGGTCACGGGTTCAATTCCCGTTAGAAGCCCCAGAAAAAGGGAAATTGAGAACGAATCGGGAAATTGGGGACGGACTCATTTTTCCCTTTTTTTCAATATTATAAATAATTAAAAATATAGAATATAAAACCATTACACAATTTTGTATAAGCTAAATTTTCATAGAAATTCTACAAGAAAAACATGAGCCTCTCTCATTGTTGCTGTAA
>CAJFLB010000060.1 GCA_904387305.1 uncultured Clostridia bacterium | reverse complement strand
CGTTTCTCCATTTGATGCTGGATCCCAAATTGAATATCCCATTCCTGTTTCTTCTCTTAATTCTGTTATTCCAAAATACAATGATGGCACTAATTCTGCCGCTTTTGCAATACTTGGTATCATTGCTGAACAAATGATTAATAGTATAGCCATTAATACTTTCATTATTTTTTTCATACTCATAGATATCTCTCCTTATTTATTAATCATAATGTACTTATATTTTATCTCTTTTTTTTATTTAGTCAATAACATTTTTTCTTGTTTTCTTCATTATAAAATATTGACTTCTATTTGCTTAGGGATGCTTGGCCTTTAGACCTCTTTATTTTTTCCCCCATACATTACAATTATATTACATTTTTGTTATAACTTCAAGTCTTTATGTTAATTTGTTTTATTTTTCATATGTCCGTAATCTTTTATAAAATTTATATCAAACAGTTATATTTTTTTTTATTTTTCATACGATTATTTTGAGGGTATTGTTTTATGAAATTATTTCAAGTTTGTTATAAAAGTATTTTTTTATTTTTGTTATTTATTTCTATTACTAGATATGTTTTTGCTGATGATTTGCTTCCTATTGAAGATGACTTTGATATATCAGAAATTGTAAATGATATAGAAAGTATTGAAACGAATAGTAATGATCCACAATTGCCTACTATAAATTCTAGGGCCTATGTGGTTATTGATAGAAAATCTAATACCATTCTTGTAGGAAAAAATGAAAATCAAAAGAAAAAAATGGCTTCTACCACTAAAATTATGACTGCACTTGTTGTTATTGAACATGTCAATTTATCTGATATTGTTGAAATTTCTAAAAAAGCAGCTAGTACCGGTGGTTCTCGACTTGGTTTAAAAACTGGTGACAAAATAACAATTTCTGACTTATTATATGGTCTCATGATGCGTTCTGGCAATGATGCTGCAGTTGCTTTAGCAGAATATGTGGCAGGTTCTATTAGTGACTTTGCTAATTTAATGAATGAAAAAGCTAACTCTCTAGGACTTTCTAATACGCATTTTGTTACACCTCATGGATTAGATGAAGATGAACATTATACAACTGCTTACGAATTAGCTCTTCTTTCCAATTATGCTATGAATAATGAAATTTTTGCCAAAATAGTTGGAACAAAAAATTATACAATTACAATAAATGGATATCCTAAAGTGCTGACAAATACGAATGAATTGTTAGGTGTATTAAATGGGGTTTATGGAATAAAAACAGGATTTACAAATGGTGCCAATCGATGTTTAGTCACTTGTTGTAAAAGAAGTAATATGGATATCATTTGTGTAGTCCTTGGCGCTGACACAAAAAAATATCGAACAACTGATAGTGTCAAATTGATTGAATACACTTTTAATAATTTTACATATGTAAATATCGAAGAAATTCTTTCCAATTATTTTGAAATTTGGAAAAGAGAAAAATTTCACACTATTACAATTGCAAAAGGTGTTTCAAATCATTTAGATATAACATTTGAGGAACTTCCTTATTCTTCTATTCCTATAAGAAATGATTTAATTGATAAACTTCATGTGTATATAAACTATGAATCCAATTTAAATGCACCTATTATAAAAGGAACTTCTATTGGCACAATGACTTTAGAATTAGAAGGAACAACAATTTATTATAGTAACATATTTATCAATACAGATATTGAACGAAAAAATGTTTTTGACTATTTATATTATTTTTATCAAAACTTTTCTAATATTTTTAATAGTATTCTTGAAATGGAACGATAATGATTACCAAATCGTTCCATTTTGTTAAAGTATTAATAAGAAATGTAACACTATAATGACAGATAACAAAACGGCAATGTTGTTTTTTACTATTATAGGAAAAATAGATTTTCTCTATGACATAAAAAAGGAAAAACGGAACGATTTGGTACGTCCCATCGTTCCGTTTATTTTACGTTTTCTTTTATGTATTCAACAACATCTCCTACAGTAACAACTTTCTCTGCATCACTATCAGGAATTTCAATATCAAATTCTTCTTCTAGTGCCATTACTAATTCAACAATATCTAATGAATCAGCTCCTAAGTCATCTATAAAAGATGCTTCCATTGTAACTGCGTTTTCAGCTACACCTAATTGTTCTACAATAATTCCTTTTACTTTCTCTAAAACTTCTTCTGAACTCATTTCTCGAGTTCACCTCCTCTCAAGTTTGCAAATAATCTATCCATTTGATATTTTGCTTCTACAAATTCATTTATATTATATGTTTGTATATTTGTCAAGTAAATTTTATAAATATTTTTCTTTTTATACGATTAAGTCAATTTTCTTTTTGTCCATTTGGGGACGTTTCTGTTTGGGACATTTTTTGAAAATAGTATATTAAGCATATAAAAGCAGATGTCATTAAAATTCTATGAAATTACGAATGTAAATGGAAGAATATTATAAATTCTTAAAATACCAAGTAGGAGAATCTCAAATTTGCTTTGAGCGGAGCCTGCTTGGCATTTTTAGAATTTATTCTGCAATGCTAACCGAGTAATGAATAAAATTTTAATGACATCTGTTTTTAGTTTTTTACTTTTATTTAGCTTCAAAAAATGTCCCAAACAGAAACGTCCCCAATTGGACATTATTTTTCTTCTCTTGCTTTTTGAAATTCCTCTATCATCTTATCTACTGCTTTATTTTCAACAAATTTTTCAGCTTGAATAATGGTATATTCAAATAACAACTCATCACTACTTCCATGTGCTTTTACAACTGGCTTTTTAACTCCTAAAAATAGAGCTCCTCCGTAAGATTTATAATCCATTGTTTTACTAAAACGTTTTATAGCAGGTAATGCAGGAACTGCTAGTATCTTTGTTAATAAATTTCTGGTTAAGCTTTCTGTTAATGTTCTTTTTACAAATTTGCCTAATCCTTCTGTTGTTTTTAAAAATACATTTCCTGTAAATCCATCTGTTACAATGGCATCTATTTTTCCAGAAAAAGCATCTCTTCCTTCTACATTTCCTACAAAATTAATATTTAATTCTTTTGATTTTTCTTTTAGCAAATTGTAACTTTCTCTCACCAATTCATTTCCTTTTGTTTCTTCTGTTCCAATATTTAACAAACCAATTGCTGGATTTTCTATTCCATATGTATTTCTTAAATAGATGCTAGACATTTGTGCAAATTGCAACAAATTAATTGGCTTACAATTCGTGTTAGATCCTGCATCAATTAACAATAATTGACTTTTATATGCTGGTAATATTCCCGCTAATGCTGGTCTATCAATTCCTTTGATTCTTCCAACTAATAATGTTGCTCCTGTTAGTAATGCTCCTGAGTTTCCAGCTGATATAAATACATCTCCTTCATCTTCTTTTAGCATTTTAAATCCCACTACCATAGATGAATCTTTTTTGTGTTTAATCGCAACGGTTGGTGTATCACACATCTCTATCGTTTCAGTTGCATTTTTTATTTTTAATCTATCAGATATTTCCTCGATTTCTTTTCCATAAAATTCTTTTACTTTACTTCTGATAACTTCTTCTTTTCCTACTAATATGACTTCTGCTTTTATTTTATTGATTGCATTTACTGCTCCTTTAATATTGGCATCTGGTGCATTATCTCCACCCATAGCATCTAATATGATTTTCACTTCTGACTCCTCCAAATCGTACTTATTTCATTATATCATTAACAGTAATATTTTATTATTGTTTTTAGAAAAAAGCAAGTATTTTTATCAAATAAATACAATACATATAAGAACAATAGCGGGCTTTTTTAAACATTTTTCTGTTCATAGCATTTCAAAGCCCGCGTCATTGTTCGGCGCCAAATTTTACGCTAGTAAAATTTGTGTG
>CAJFLB010000059.1 GCA_904387305.1 uncultured Clostridia bacterium | reverse complement strand
AAATAGAGATAACACAAAATGATGAATAAAAATGTCTTAAATAGAGATAACACAAAATGATGAATAAAAATGTCTTAAATAGAGATAACACAAAATGATAAATAAAAATGTCCCAAATAGAAACGTCCCCAAAAGGACAAAAATGTTTCTAAAAGGACAAAAAGGACAGAAGAGTAAACAAATGAAAGGAGGAAGGGGGACAAGGACTTAACATAAAAATGCCCCAAACAGAAACGTCCCCAAAAGGACAAAATGGCAAAAAGTAAAACAATTTTTGTATGTAGTGAATGTGGAAATGAATCTAGCAAATGGCTTGGAAAATGTCCAGCATGTAATAGTTGGAATACATTTTATGAGCAAAAAGTAGTGGAAACAAAAGCGGGTGGACACAAAGATTTAGCCAAAAGTGAAAATAAACCACAAAAGTTAAATTCTTATGAGGCAAAAGAAACATTGAGAAATTCAACAGGTTTTGGAGAGTTAGATAGAGTATTAGGTGGGGGACTGGTAAAAGGTTCTCTTGTGTTACTTGGTGGAGAACCTGGAATTGGAAAGTCTACTTTAATTTTACAGATATGTGATAAAGTAAAAGGTGAAGGAAAGGTTTTATATGTTTCAGGAGAAGAATCAGCAGAACAAATTAAAATGAGAGCTGATAGATTAGGTATCAACAATGATGATATTTTATTTTTAGGGGAAACAGATATAGATGTTGTCAATCAAGCAATCATAGAAATTAATCCAAAACTTGTCATTATTGATTCGATACAAACTATGTATTCAGAAGAAATTTCAGCAGCAGCTGGAAGTGTTAGTCAAGTAAGAGAGATTACTTCACAAGTTATGAGAGTATGTAAATCTAGAGCCATTACAACAATTATTATAGGACATGTGACGAAAGAGGGAAATATTGCAGGACCAAGAGTTTTAGAGCATATGGTAGATACGGTGTTGTACTTAGAAGGTGAAAGATATTTTTCATATAGAGTATTAAGAGGTGTTAAAAATAGATTTGGTTCAACAAATGAAATTGGTATGTTTGAAATGAATGAAGAAGGTATGTGTGAAATTACGAATCCTTCAGATATTTTAATTTCAGAAAGAGAAGATAATCCAGCTGGTTCTTGTATTGTGTCTAGCATAGAGGGAACAAGAGCAATTTTAATTGAGCTACAAGCCTTAACAACACAAAGTATCTTTGGATTTCCAAAAAGAACGGCAAATGGAACAGATTATAATAGACTTGCTCTATTAATCGCTGTTTTAGAAAAAAGAGCAAGTATCATGTTGGGAAGTCAAGATGTTTATTTGAATTTAGTAGGAGGCATAAGAGTAAATGAACCATCTATTGACTTAGGGATGATGATGGCAGTAGTTTCAAGTTTTAAAAATGTGGCGATTCCAAAAGATATGGTGATTATCGGAGAAGTCGGTTTGACAGGAGAAGTGAGAAGAATTAATGTAATTGATAAAAGGTTGAAAGAAGCAGAAAAATTAGGATTTAAGAGTTGCATTATTCCAGAATCTAACAAAAAAGACTTGAAAGAAAAATATAAATTAGATATAATAGGTGTCAGCAATATTAATGAAGCAATGAAAAAAATTGGATTAAAATAGTTTGATTGCATAATTAAGGGGAGAAGGGAGATTAATTTTGAAAAAGGTAAAAGAAGATAACATTACATCTGTTTTAAAATTAATAGCTCCAGGAACACCGATAAGAGATGGGCTGGAAAATATATTAAGAGCAAAAACAGGAGCATTATTATTAATTACAGATAATAATGAAGTGATAAAACAAATTGTGGATGGTGGATTTGTTATCAATGAAGACTATACATCGTCCAAATTATATGAATTGGCAAAGATGGATGGAGCAATTGTTTTGAGTGGAGATATGAAAAAGATCCTATATGCCAATACACAATTAATTCCAGAACATGAAATCCAGACAACAGAAACAGGAACAAGACATAGAACAGCAGAAAGAACGGCAAAGCAAACAGGGGAGTTAGTGATTAGTATCTCCCAGAGAAGAAACATCATTACAGTGTTTAAAGGAAACGATAGATATGTTTTAGAAGGCACAGATGTCGTATTAAATAAAGCAAATCAAGCAATTCAAACATTAGAAAAATATAAAAAAGTATTTGATAATAAACTAAACATATTGAATGAATATGAATTTAATGATATAGTAACATTACAAAATGTTGTACTTGCCATTCAAAGAGCAGAAATGGTTATGCGAATTGTAGAAGAAATACAAAGACAGATTTATGAGCTTGGAGATGATGGAAGATTAGTAAAAATGCAGCTAGATGAATTAATTGGAGGACTTGATAAAGAAGAAGGTTTAATTATAAAAGATTATGTTGTAAAAAAGAAAAAATCTCCTGAAAAAATTTTAGAAGAACTAAAAGATTTAGAATATGAAGAATTGTTAAAAGAATCTTCTATTGCAAAATTATTAGGATATGAGTATTTTGATAATTATGATGAGGTTGCGGTTTATCCAAAAGGATATCGAATTTTAAGTAAAGTACCAAGAATGCCAAACAATATTGTAGAAAATTTAGTAGATTCTTTTAAATCATTCCAGCATATATTGGCGGCAGATATTGAAAGCTTAGATGAAGTTGATGGTATTGGAGAAGTAAGAGCGAGAACAATTAAGCAATCATTAAAAAGAATGCAAGAACAATTTGTTTTTGATAATATGATTTAAAAAGGGTCCATTGGGACCAGGTCCCAATGGACCCACCAATGGATCAAAAGATGAAAAAGAAAGGAAAAGTGAGTTAAATGGGAAAATTTAAAAATATTATATGGATAGTTGCCTTAGTTATTTTAGTTGTTTTAATAGGAGTTGTTGGTTATGGATATTATAGAAATGCAACAATGGAAGTTACAAGACCTGTTGCAACAATGGAAGTAGAAAATTTTGGAACGATTAAATTTGAATTATATCCAGAATATGCGCCAGAAACAGTAGCAAACTTCATAGCATTGGCAAATAGAGGATTTTATGATGGATTAACATTCCATAGAATTGTATCAGACTTTATGATTCAAGGTGGAGACAAAAATGGAGATGGAACAGGACTAGCAACAACAAGTGATTTAAGAGATGATGGTGATGATACAGAATATACAATAAAAGGTGAATTTATTTCAAACGGTGTGGATAATCAGATACAATTTGAAGAAGGTGTTGTAGCAATGGCAAGATCTGATTACACCAGTTATTCTTCATCATTAACAGAAGAATCATATAATTCAGGAAGTTCTCAATTCTTTATTATGACAGCAGAAAATACAGGATTAAATGGTCAATATACTTCTTTTGGTAAAGTAACAGAAGGAATGGATATTGTGCATCAAATAGAAGGTGTTGAAGTAAAAGCAGCAGATGATGCAGAAACAACTGGAAATACAGAAGTAAGTACACCAGTAAATCCTCCAGTTATAACATCTATTAGAGTGGAAACTAATGGAATTGATTATGGATTACCAGAAACATTAACACCATTTGATTACACATCATGGTTATATCAACAATATGGAATAGATCCAAGTACTATGACAACTGTTCAATAATAACGAAAATATTACTATATAGTCTATTAGACTAAATACATTATAAAAAGATTTACTACAAAAAGACTGACATAATGTATTTTATAACGTGTTTTAGAATGAATAGTAATAAAAAAATTGGAAAAAATAAAATAAAATTCATAAAATGGTTGACAAGATGGGGTGAAATAGGTTAAAATAGTTAATGTGCTAATCAAAAGGTGCACGTAAACTATGGTGGATGTAGCGTAGTTGGTTAACGCGCCAGTTTGTGGCACTGGAGACCGTGGGTTCGAGTCCCATCTTCCACCCCATATATATTGGGCTGTAGCCAAGCGGTAAGGCACCAGACTTTGACTCTGGCATGCGCTAGTTCGAATCTAGCCAGCCCAGCCAAGTAAAATAGCGACTTT
>CAJFLB010000058.1 GCA_904387305.1 uncultured Clostridia bacterium | reverse complement strand
AAAGCAAATTTTATTCAAAAAGAAACGCCTATATTTTGACGTTTCTCTTACATTTGGAATTTACTTTTTCTTTTGGAAGTTACTTTTACAATTCACCTTATTTAAAAACAATAGTGGTTTTTAAAAACCTTTCATCTGTTTTTAACTTTTTTTAGTCCGAGTCATTCCTCCGCATAACTTATCTGTAGCTTGCTTTGCTTCGCACAGCTAAGAAATGTCCAGCACCAAATTTTACATACGTAAAATTTGTGTGCAATCGTTAGAGTGAAGCGATGTCCTTGAATAGGAAAAACTTAATTTTCCTATTCAAGGAAAAAACGAGATATTAATTTCTATTAATATCCCGTTCTATATGTATTAAAATTTTCTTTTTCTTGCTGCCTCAGATTTTTTCTTTCTCTTTACACTAGGTTTTTCATAATGCTCTCTCTTACGAACTTCTTGTAATACTCCATTTCTAGCACATTGTCTCTTAAATCTTTTTAGAGCATCTTCTATATTACCATTATTAACTTTTATTTCTAACATTTAAATTCCCCTCCTTCCGGTCATACGAAAACTGTATGTTGGGATAACCCTTATTCAACGATATATATTATACCTTATTGGCCTTAAGTTGTCAATAGAATTATTTCTAAATTAAGAAAATAAACCTCCTATAAAGTTGAATATTGGATTTTCAAATAATAACTGTCTCATCCAGCCATTTGTAAATGGTATGAACCATAATATAACACCAATAATAAGAAGTGCTACAATTGTTAATCCTACTGCCATCCAATCTGTTCGATTCATTTTCTTTCTTTCTCTTTTTTCTGGTCTACTTGCCCACAAATCTTTTACTAAATCTACAAGTCCAAATATAGTTCCAACATTACTTTTATTTCGCACATATTCCGTTTTAGTCTTTCTTCTTTTACTTCCTAATATATCTTTATTCCTATTTTGATTAACATTTTGTTGATAATTTTGATTATTTCTCACAAATTCATTTTCACTCATTCTCGCACGAGCTCTTTGTTTTTGCAATTCTAAATCATATTGTGACCTTAAGAAAGTATCTGATAAAATATTATAAGCTTCATTGATGTCTTTTAATTTTCTTTCAGCTTCTCTCTTTTCAATAGATGAATATAAATCTGGATGATATTTTTTTACTAATGTTTTATATGCTTTTTCTATAATCTCTTGTGATGCTTTTTCATTTACTTCTAATATTCCATAATAATCTTTCATAACCATTCCTCTATTTTATTTTTCTTTTGTAATTTTATTGTATCCTAAAAAAAAGAAAATAGCAATATCATTTGCTACTTTCTTTTTTATTTTTCTGACAGGGACCATTGGGACCTGGTCCCAATGGTCCCATTTTATTGTTGTTCTCCAAAGATTGCTTCAAATTCATCAGAATTGATTTTTTCTTTTTCAAGCAAAATTCCTGCAACTTGATGTAATTTATCTACATTTTCTGATAAGATTTTCTTTGCTCTGTTATATCCAGTATCTACGATTCTCTTTGTTTCTTCATCAATTACAGCAGCTGTTTCCTCTGAATATTCTTTTGTATGTCCAAAGTCTCTTCCTAAGAATACTTCATCTTGGCTAGAACCAAACATTAATGCTCCTATTTTTTCACTCATACCATATTTGGTTACCATGCTTCTTGCAATTTGTGTTGCTCTTTCGATATCATTACTTGCACCTGTTGATATATCATTTAAGATAAGTGCTTCTGCTACTCTACCTCCTAAAAGAGAAACAATATTTTCTTCCATTTCTGTCTTTGACATGAAGTTTTTATCCTCTGTTGGTCTATACATTGTATATCCTCCAGCCATTCCTCTAGGTACGATTGATATTTCATGTACAGGGTCTTGTGTTTCTAAGTAATGACTTACAACTGCATGACCTGCTTCATGATAAGCTACTAATTTATTTTCTTTATCACTTCTTACTCTTGTTTTCTTTTCAGGTCCCATTGTTACTTTAACCATGGCATCTTCAATTTCTCTCATTCCGATTTCATTCATATTTCTTCTAGCTGCTAACAATGCTGCCTCGTTTAATATGTTTTCTAAGTCTGCTCCTGCAAATCCTGATGTGTTTTTTGCGATCACTTTTAAGTCTACATCATCTGCTAGTCTTTTCTTTCTACTATGCACTTCTAAGATTTGTTCTCTTGCATTTACATCTGGTAATCCTACAACAATTTGTCTATCAAATCTTCCTGCTCTTAATAAAGCTTTATCTAATACATCTGGTCTATTGGTTGCTGCTAATACAATAACACCTTCATTTTCTGCAAATCCATCCATTTCAACTAATAATTGGTTTAATGTTTGTTCTCTTTCATCATGTCCTCCGCCAAGTCCTGCGCCTCTTTGACGTCCAACTGCATCGATTTCATCTATAAATATGATACATGGCGCATTTTTCTTAGCTTGGTCAAATAGGTCTCTTACTCTTGATGCTCCCACACCAACAAACATTTCTACAAAGTCTGAACCACTAATGATAAAGAATGGTACACCTGCTTCTCCAGCAACTGCTTTTGCAAGTAATGTTTTACCTGTACCTGGTTGACCAACTAATAAAACACCTTTTGGTATTCTTGCTCCCATGTCTGTAAATTTCTTAGGATTTTTTAAGAATTGTACAATTTCTTCTAATTCTTCTTTTTCTTCATCCACACCTGCAACATCTTCAAATGTAATTCTATTCTTTTCTGCTGGTGTCATCATTCTAGCTTTACTTTTTCCAAATGACATTGTTTTATTCCCTGGGTTTCCACTACTAGCTCCTCCCATTGTTAAAAACCAGAAAAGCATAAATATGATTAATATAGCAAATGGTGTTATTAATGGAAGTATTGTCATAAATATAGATTCTGATTTTTCTTCTAATGTAAAGTTTCCATTATTTATGAATTCTTCTACATATGTCATAAATGTTCCCATATCTGGTATATTTGTTTCTTTTCTTATACTATCATCTTTTAATTCTACTTCTGCTGTTTTTCCATCAGCATTGATTACTATTGATTTTACATTATTACTATTAATGTTCGTCATTAATTCTGAGTAAGTTAATCTAGAATTACTATTTTCTACTATTGATGATAATACGACTAAAAAAATTACAATTATAATTAGCCACATTGCTAAAGTTTTTATTCCGTTTTTCAAAATAATTCCTCCTCTTTATACTAGATGTTTGTTTATTTTGCACATATCTGTGCTTTCACTTCCAGCACTCTATCATATTGCTTTTTCTTTTTCAATAGTTTTTTGTATTTCTTTTTTGTTACAATCTACCTCTGTTTCCTAAAGTATTACGGCTACTCATACTTCCTTAGAAATTTTTATTTGCCCATTTTTTATAAAAACTTTTAAATTTTTATTTGGTGTTAAAAATTTATTTCCTATATTATTGGCACATAATTTTATAATATCCTCTATATGTATCTTTTCGATTCCCTTAGTTGTGTTAAAAAGTCTTGTTATAGTATATAGAATTATATTAGATTTTATTACTTTTTCTTGCTCATTAAATCCTTTCAAATCTAATATAATATATTCTTTGTCTTGTATACTTTTTATATCTTGTTCAACTATCTGTTCAGTTGATACACGTTTTTTTATTTGATATGTGTTTATTTTTTCTTCTAAAACAATTTTTTCATATACCTTTTCAACTTGTTTTTGTATATATTCCTCTTGTTCTGTTACTAGATTAGAAAGTCTGTCCATTGTTTCGATAATATTAGGATTAAATTCTTGCTCTATATATGGAATAACGATATTTCTAATCTTATTTCTGGTATAGATATTTTCAAAGTTGGTTTTATCTATTCTTGGCTTTATATTGTTTTCTTTACAATATTCTTCAATTTCTTTTCTTTCACATTCTATAAGTGGTCTGATATACTTTCCTCTGATTGGTTCAATCCCTTTTAACCCTTGTATTCCGCAACCGCGTAGTTCATTCATAATGATTGTTTCTACTTTATCATTTTTATTATGTGCAATTGCAATCTTATTTCCCTTTGTTTTTTGTAATACCTCATCAAAAAACTCATATCTTGCATTTCTTCCTGCTTCTTCTGTACTGATTTTATTAGTATTGGCTATTTTTTGAACATCTATACTTTTTCCATAAAATTGTATATCATTTTTTATACAATACTTTTTGACATATTCTTCATCTTCTTTTGCTTCTTCTCTTATCATATGATTGACATGAGCAACAGCAAAATCAAATGTTGCCAAAGGGGACGTGCCATTTTGGCAATTTTGCTGTTTTATTCTTGTCAAAATCTCTAACAAACACATAGAATCTGGGCCCCCAGATATACCAACAACCAATTTGTCTCCCGGTTTTATTAATTCATATTTTTGTATTGTTCTTATAACTTTTATATAGCAGTCTTCTTTTTTTCTTGTTCCCATACTTTCTCCTTCAAAATCAGTCCCTTTATTAACTTTTCTTTTTATATAATAATTGTATTTTTTAATTTTTCAAACCTTCTTCTGCATGAAAATATGATTTATTTTACTATACTTTAGTTGAATTATCAAGGATTTTATATGAATTTTGCGTGAACTTGAAAATACATTAAAAATGAATATTTCAAAATTATTTGACATATACTAAAATTGATGCTATACTAATAGTAGCTTAAGCAAATCGTAAGATGTCATGAAGATTTGCACCGAGATATGTTCGTCGCATATCTCTTTTTTGTTGGATAAAATTAGATTTTCAAGTTTCATATTGTTTCCTATTCAAGGACAAATCTCGCTTCTCGAGAATATTTAAGTTCTCGAAGAAGCGTAAAGATTTGTCGACGCGAAAAATTGCTATGCAATTTTTCTGTGCAACGTTGTTTTTTTGTTGAATAGGAAAAATTGATTTTTCCTATTCAACAAAAAAAGGCGGTCGTCGTCCGCCTCCAAAGATTATTCTTTGTTTTTGTCTGCATTTTGACTTTCATTACTATTATTGCTCAAAAGCAATAATACAATTAATCGCCAAATTAGCTCGTAAGATGTCATAAAAAAGTGCACCTCCCTTCTGCAGGGATTATCCTTATGTAAGGACTTTTCTATTATACCTTGATTTCCATTATTTTACAATATGTTTAAAAATATTTTATATCTATTAATCATCAAATCGTTTTTCCAGATTAACAAATTTTGTGTAACTTCCTAACCATAGTAGCTCTACGGTTCCTAATGATCCTCCTCTGTGTTTTGCTATGATTACTTCTGCTATGTCTTTTTTTTCACTATCTTTATTATAATAATCATCTCTATATAAAAATATAACAATGTCGGCATCTTGCTCAATTGCTCCAGATTCTCTTAGGTCTGACAACATTGGTCTATGATCTGGTCTTTGTTCTACTGCTCTTGATAACTGTGACAATGCAATAACTGGTACATTTAGTTCTTTTGCTAATATTTTCAATGACCTACTAATTTCTGATATTTCTTGTTCACGGCTTCCATTTCTTTTGTTGCTTCCTTGTACCAATTGCAAATAATCAATAACAACCATTCCAATATTTTTTTCTAATTTTAATTTTCTACATTTTGCTCTAATTTCCATTACAGATATTCCTGGTGTATCATCTATATAGATTTCTGCATCTGATAATGGTCCTATACTTCCTGCTAGTTTTGTCCAATCATCTTCTTCTAATTTTCCTGTTCTTACTTTATTACTATCTACCATGGCTTCACTACATAAAATTCTGTTTACCATTTGTTCTTTTGACATCTCTAAGCTGAAAATTACCACTGGTACATTACCACGTACTGCCGCATTTGTTGCAATATTTAGTGCAAATGCAGATTTTCCCATTGCAGGTCTTGCAGCAATTAATACTAAATCTGATCCATGAAATCCTGCTGTTTTATAATCTAATTCCGTAAATCCAGATGGTACACCTGTAATATGTTGTTTTCGATTATATAATTCTTCTAGCTGTGTAAAACTATCTACCAATATATCTTTTATAGGCGAATAACTTTTTTTATCATTATTTTGCATAATGTTAAAAATCTTCTTTTCTGCGCCTTCCATGATGTCTGATACATCTTCTGTTGGGTCATATCCTAGCTCAATAATTTCATTTGCTGTCTTTATTAAATTTCGTAAAGTTGATTTTTCTTCCACAATTTTTATATATTTCATAGCATTTGCTGTTGTTGGAACTTTATCTGGCAAGCTTGCTAAATATTCTAGTCCTCCTACTTGCTCAAATTTTCCTAAAGATTCTAACTCTGCTTTTACAGTAATGATGTCAATTGGTTCTGCTCGATTATATAAATTCATAATTGCTTCATAAATTGATTTATTATCTGTTCTATAAAAATCATCTTCTTTTAAAACTTCTATAGCAGATATAACGGCATCTTTGTCTGTTAGCATACTTCCCAAAACAGCTTGTTCAGCTTCTACATCATGTGGTGGTACTTTTCCCAATTCCATTTTTCTAGCCTCCACTATTTTCCTTTTTTATATCTGTTTGTATTTATTTTTAAGTACTTTACTGCCTATCATCTATTCTGAAATAACATCAATTCTTAGTTTTCCCACTACACCTTCGAATAATTTTATTTCAATATTGTGAACACCAAGTGTTTTAATGGTTTCTTTTAAGTCAATTTTCTTTTTATCTACTTCAATATGATATTGTTTTGATAATTCTTGTGCAATTTCTTTACTAGATACACCGCCAAAAATCTTTCCATTTTCTCCTGCTTTTACTTTAATTTTTAATAATATTTTTGATAATTTATCTGCTGTTTTCATTGCTTCTTCTTTTTCTTGATTCTTTTGGAATTTTGCAGAATCTTGTTTTGCTTTTAATTTTGCCATATTTTCTTTATTTGCTTCTACTGCTAAATTTTTAGGAAATAAGAAATTTCTTGCATACCCATCTGAGGCATTAATCACTTCATCTTTTTTTCCTACTCCTTTGATATCTGCTTTTAAAATTACTTTCATGCTAATTCCTCCTTTACCTCTCCTATTTTCTCTGTATGCTATATTTTACATCATTTTTTTCTTTTTTTCAACTAAAACTTTTGAAAATGTCCTTTTGGGGACGTTTCTGTTTGGGACATTTTGTAGAGGGATTCGAGGGATTAATGAAACGATTTTGCGTATCTAAATTTGAATTTAGAAATTCTAAAGAAAAGCATGAGGACTGCTCATTTTGCTTAAGATTTACAGCAACAATGAGAGAAGCGCATGTTTTTCTTGTAGAATTTCTATGAAAATTTAGCTTATACAAAATTGTTGAATGACTTTATATTCTATGTTTTTCTAGTTTTTCTAATATTAAAAAAAGGGAAAAATGAGTTTCTTCTCAATTTCCCCTTTTTCTACATTCTAAAAATTATTTACTAGTTTTTGTTTTATGTTTTTTCTTGTAAACAATTAATAGACCTATATTTCCTGCTAATATGATTGATAATACCATTGTGCTACTAGCTGTTAAAATAATTCTTTCATTTGTGTCTAATCCTGTTGCCACAGTAATAATCATATTTGATGTTGCATGGTTATCTTCTTGATTAGCATCTTCAAAATCTGCTGGATTGTCTTCTCCACTTAAGATAACTAAGTTTTCTTTTTCTCCAAAGTTCTCTTCTCCTCTATTCCATCTTAGTACAACTTCAATCTCTTTGTATTCTCCTGGCTTAATTGTTTCATCCTTTAGGGCATCTGTTACTAGACTTCCATTTCTTTTCTCCCAATGGATATCATTATCTTCTTGATAATAACTATATCCTGTTGGAATAACCTCTGTAATTTCTTTTGCTGTTCCTTCTACTTCTCCTTTGTTGGTTACTCTTATTTTATATGTAATTTTTATATTTGCTGTGTTTGTCTTGTTTCTGCTGATGTCTACTACGTAAATTTCATCTTTGTTATTGATATTTCTTGCTCCTTGACTGATTCCATTTACATTAACACTTGATACCCATTTGTCTATACTT
>CAJFLB010000057.1 GCA_904387305.1 uncultured Clostridia bacterium | reverse complement strand
ACCAATACTAATAAATCGAGGGCTTAACCACAATTTTAAAAAAAGAGAGAAAAAAGATCTTAAAACTTATTTTTCATCTATGTATTTTTGAGTGTGCTAGAAATTAAAAAAAATATAAAAAAGTACTTGCAAAAATAATCACAATATAGTATAATGCAAAAGTACAATGAAAAGTTAATAATTTTCTGGTGATGATGACATTTAGGGTAATACCTGTTCCCATTCCGAACACAGAAGTCAAGCCTAAGTGTGCCGAAAATACTTGTGGGTTACCCTGCTGGAAAGATAGGTTGTTGCCAGATTTTACATATATTCCTCTTTAGCTCAGTTGGTAGAGCGCTCGGCTGTCGAGCAGATCGCAAGATCAAGAAGTTAGCAGCTCTATAGGGAAACTTATAGATGAAAAAGGTGGCTAAGTCGGTGAAACTCGTAACAAGTAATGTTGACGACAATACCGAGCAAGGCGAAAGCTATGTGTAGAGACTTTACACCACCTACCTAAGTCGAAAGATATGGTAAAGAGAAAGTCCAGACTACAAATTATATAGAAATATGTAATGCTAATGAAAGTTAGTGTAGTGCAGTAACCGATAGGTCGTTGGTTCGAGTCCAACAAGAGGAGCCAATAAGAGTTTTCGTCGAACTTTTTAAAAGCCTTGATATAACTCAATTTCAAGATTACAAAAAGTTTGATGAACACAAAAACTGAAACCGTTTCAAAAGAAACGGTCTTTTTTTGACCATTAAAAATAGCAACCTTTTATGTATTTTAAGAGCTAATATCTGGAAAATAATTGTATTTATAGCAATTTTATGATATAAATAAGAAAAATATGAAAATTGCAACATTATGCTGCAATTTTCAAAATGGAGGAAAATAGTGGAAAATTTAACAAATATTATTAATGATGATGAATATTTTAAATTTTTGAATGAAATTAAAAAAGATATTATTTCAACAAGAAGAAAAGTATTATCTCAAGCAAATAATGAAGTAATATTAATGTATTATCGAATTGGAAAAGGTCTAATAAAAAATAGTAAGTATGGAAATAATTTCATAGATACTTTAGCAAAAGATCTGAAAATAGAATTTCCTGATATGCATGGATTATCTGCAAGAAATCTAAGATATATGAAAAAATTTGCAAAAGAATTTGAATATGATTCAATTTTGCAACATAATGTTGCAAAATTGCCATGGACTACTATAACCACAATTATGGATAAGGTAAAAGATGGACGAGAAAGATTATGGTATGCAGAAAAGACATTAGAAAACTTATGGTCAAGAACCATATTAGAGCATCAAATTGGGACAGATTTATATAATAGACAAGCATTGTTAGATAACAAAATAAGTAATTATAAGGAAACATTACCGATAGAACTTGGAAAAAAAGCATTAGAAATGTTAAAAGATCCATACATTTTCGATATTGAAGGCTATGGAGATAATGTATTAGAAAAGGATATAGAAGATGCATTAGTTTCTAATATTACTAACTTACTTTTAGAATTTGGAAATGGATTTGCTTTTGTAGGAAGGCAATATCATTTGGAAATCGAGGGAGAAGACTATTATATAGATTTATTATTCTACAATCTAGATTTAAAATGTTATGTTGTTGTAGAGCTAAAAACTGTTAAGTTTATACCAGAATTTGCAGGAAAATTAAATTTTTATTTAAATGCAGTAGATATGTTATTGAAGAAAGAAGATGACAATCCAACAATAGGAATATTGTTATGTAGAGACGAGCATAAAGTAACTGCTGAATTAGCTTTAAAAGATATAAATAAGCCAATAGGGGTAGCTGAATATAAATATTTGCAAGAGATTCCAGAGTATTTGGCAAATAACTTGCCAAGCATAGAAACACTAGAGAAGAGATTAAATAATAGAAATGAAAATAAGTAAAAAATATGTTAAAAAGGAGTAAAAAATGTTATGGAAGATATAACTAGAGGTAAAGTACCAACAGCATTTTTAAGTTCTACATGTTATGATTTAAAACAAATAAGAACAGATATAAAAAAATTTTTTGAAGAAAATTTGGGGTTTGATATTTTTTTATCAGAATATACATCATTCCCAGTTAATCCTGAAACAACAGCGGTAGATAGTTGCCTTGAAGCAGTAAAAAAATATGCAGATTTATTTGTTTTAGTAGTTGGAGGAAGATATGGATATGTAACAGATAAAGGAAAATCAGTTACAAACTTAGAATATCTTACAGCTAGAGAAAAACATATACCTATATATGTTTTTATAGATAAAAAAGTTTTAAATATTATGGAAATATGGAGAAGTAATCCTAATGCTGATTTTAGTTCTGTAGTAGATAGTAACAAAGTTTTTGAATTTATAGATTCATTAAGAAATAAAGAAAATATTTGGGTTTATGAATTTGAATTTGCTCAAGATATAATTCTTACATTAAAAAGACAAATTGCATATTTATTTTTAGACATGTTAAGAGTAAAGAAGCAGATTGATACAGCTAAAAATATTACTCTTTTAGAAGAATACAAAGGAGAAATGTTGAGATTACTTTTAGAAAAACCAATAGCATGGGAGTATAAGATTTTTGGACAAGCTTATGAAGAAGGACTAAAAAAATTGCAGAATTTAAAGAGAGACTATAAATATGGAATTTCTATACAAAGAAGTAAGCGATTAGCAGAATTTCAGGAAATAGTAAACTGGATTTTAGAAAAAACAAATGACTTTAGTGTTATTGCTGATAATTTAGGAAATTTAATAAATGAAAATCTTCCAGAGGCTTTAGGAAAGCCAGGAGAACCAGCAGATATAGAATATGTGATATATGTTGCAAATAAAATTGTTGAGTTATATGAAAAAATATTAAATATAGGATTAGAAGTCAAAAATTTAGCAGTAGACGATGAATTTAAAAATCTAGTTAAATTTCCATTAGAAATATGTGATTCTATATTAGAAGATATTGAAAGCTATTGTAAAATGTATCAAGATACAATGAAAACAATTAAAAAGGATGAAAAAAGGATGATTAAATTAACATTTGATATGAGAATGCCAAATTTAACAGAATTTTATGAAGAATTAGATAAAGTAAAAAGTCTATACGGATTAGATTAAAAATAAAATATAGGAGGAAACAAAGTGAGTAGATGTAGATTAATTGTTTTTTCAGATATACATTATTTAGATGAAAGACCAGATAAATTAGACTTTAATTTAAGTAGAAAACTAACACAATATTCTGTGGAAATAATAGAAAAGTTAATAAATATAATAAACGAAAAAAAGGTAGATGTAAGTATTTGTCTAGGAGATTTAATTGAAGATACATTTAACCATGATAAAGACATTATGAATTATACTTATATTTGGAATATATTAAAAAAAATTAACATTCCATTTTATTCTGTAATTGGAAATCATGATTTACGAACTATGAACTCAAGGAAAGAAATTGAGGAGATTATGGGATATAAAAATGCAACATTCTCGTTTGATTTAAATGGTTACCATTTTATTATATTAACAACTGATATTAGGGAAGATTTAGGTGAAAATGATGGTGGAATATATAAAGCACAATGTATGTCAGAAAAAGAAATTGATTGGTTAAAAGAAGATTTAGCAAAAAATAGATTACCATGTATAATATTTACTCATTTTGGCCTAGCAGAAGATAAACAAATAGGTAACTATTGGTTTGAAAAAAATCCAGAAGATGGATTGATGAATAACAGGCAAGATGTAAAGGAAATAATTAAGTCAGATGATAATGTAATAGCAGTATTTAGTGGACACCAACATTGGACTAAACAACTTAAAGAGGATGGAAAGAACTATTATGTAGTAGGTTCATTAACAGATAATATAGATATGTTAGGCATTCCAGATGGTATATATTTAGAAGTTGAACTAATAGATAGAAATGTAAAAATAATAGAAAAACATATAAAAGTGGAGGATAAAAATGCTACAAGAAATAATAAATAATAATTCAATGGTTATTAAATATCAAAAACAGATAAGGTTTTGATAGAAGCAATATGGATTTTTAAGTTTTTATAAAAATTTTCCACAAATTGTCGACGCATTGAGTCCACAATCTGAAAATTTGTTATATTTGACTCAATATAGGACTTTGTGTTGCAAGTTTCCGATAAAAAAGCAAGAAATTGGTACGAAAAAGAAACATTAGAACAAACTTGGAGTACAAGAACATTACAAGGGAACATTGATACATAATATTAATTATAGATCATTAAAGTCACGAGTTAAAGAAACAGTAATTAAGGAAATGGAAGAAAATAATAAAGAAAATTATATAAAAATTGCAACATTATGTTGCAAAATTAGAAGAGGAGATAATAAAAAATGGAAATTATTAAATATGATAATGCTTTAAAAGGAAAGAATAGTGACAAGTGTAAAACATTGGAATATTCATTTAATGATAAAGAAATAGATTTAGGTATAGCAACAATTAATGGGAGATATCCTAATAAAGGATATGGAGTAAATCTTGTAAGCAAAGAGTTAATATATGTTATAGAAGGTAAAGGAACATTAAATTTTGAAAATGAAAAAATTGAATTTTCAAAAGGAGATTCTATATTAATAGAGACTAATGAAAAATATTATTATGATACTGATTATTGTGTAATATCCATGACGTGCACACCAGCATGGTCACCAGAACAACATAAGTTAATAAATTAGATATTAATTGAAAGTGAGATAAAAATGAAAGTATTAATATTAAGTTTCAGTAGTAATCAAGTAAACGAAGATAGTTTTATACCGAATAAGATTGGATTAACTTTTTCTTGTGTAGAGGAATGTGAAAAAGAATTAAAAAATTTAGGAATTGAAGTAGAACATATTTGTATTAATA
>CAJFLB010000056.1 GCA_904387305.1 uncultured Clostridia bacterium | reverse complement strand
GACATATTCATTATATATGCTTTTTGTATATTTGGCAATTTATTTTCACTTTGAGTTGCGTAACTTAAAGTTTCATATTGTTTCCTATACAATAAAAAAACCTTCTTATGATAAAATATTATAAGAAGGTTTTTTTATGATACACTAATATTTTATGTATGCATGCGTATGATTATCTTAATAGTGATTAGCTTAATAATTTAGTATTGATAGTATTATCTATCATTTCAATTTTTCTAATTCCTTTACTGTCTTGCAAAATATTATACTGTTTTTTAGCTATTGCATTTAATTTTTCAAGTCTTAAATTTTGTGGTATTCCTTGAGCTATCATCTCACTATTTAAATTTTCTAAGTTACTTAAAATTACTAGCTGAAGAATATTTGCATAATCTCGCATGTTTCCATCTAAAGAAGGATTTTGGTCTTTCCATTCCTTTGCGGTCATTCCAAATAAAGCAACATTTAAAATATCTGCTTCATTTGCATATACATACAACTTTTGCTTTTCAGTTAGCGTAGGAATTATATTTTCTTTTATACTATCAGTATGTATTTTATAATTTGTTTTTGCAAGTTCTCTTCTAACTGACCAGTTAACTTTGTTCTGATAACTTTCATTTTGTTTTAATCGTTGAAATTCCATGATTAAATATAGTTTGAATTCTACATTTAGCCAACTTGCAAATTCAAAAGCAATATCAGGATGTGCAAATGTTCCTATACTGTATTTTCCACTGCTTGGAATAATTCCAATAGCATTGAATTCTTTCTTCCAACGATTTGGTGTCATAGTAAAACGATTATATCCAACTTCATCAATTTTAATTCTGTGTGATTCCACGGAATTAAAATTTTCATTATGCAATTCTTCCCAAAGATTATAAAAATCAAAAGAATTTTTATTAGACATCCAATTTCGTATAACTCCCGAAGGATCGTTCTCATTTTGATATTTTGCCAAATCTGTTAGAGATATATAATCTATAGTATCTACTCTCATCACTCTAACTAATCTATTATTTACATTCATTTGTGTTGATATTAGTTCTTTTTTCATAAATATCACTTCCAATCCTTTTACATTATAAAACAGATGTTTGTAAATGTCAAGCAAAAAATTAAAATATAAATAGGTTGCTAGATAAAATTTTAAACTAGAAGAATAAAAACAAACATATCTCTCAAAAGATATTTTTGATTTTTATGTAATTAGAATTGTTAACCCATAAAGTATATGATATAAAATAATAGAAAAGGAGAATTTAAAATACAGCATCTATAATAACGAATAAAAAAATTAAGATAAATTGTAACGAAAATGAAATTCATACGTCATATATGCAAAGGGGGATAAAGTTATGCAGGATATGGAGCAAATATATGAACAATATTTTGAAACAGTATATAAATATTTATTCTGTTTAACTCGTAATAGTGATATCTCTGAAGAACTAACACAAGAAACCTTTTATCGAGCAGTAAAAAAGATACATACTTTTAAAGGTGACTGTAAAATATCTGTATGGTTATGCCAGATTGCTAAAAACTTATGGTATGATGAATGCAGGAAAAATAGAAAAAATCTAAAAACAAGTGAAGATACTTTTTTAGAAATACAAGATTCAGATATAACAGAAGAAAAAGTAATTCATAATGAAGAAAAAATGGCATTATATAAGAAATTGCAAAAGCTAGATGAAAAAACAAGAGAAGTTATCTATTTAAGAATTACAGGAGAATTGTCATTTAAGGAAATAGGAATGATTTTAAACCAAACAGAAAACTGGGCGAGAGTCACTTTTTATAGAGGAAAACAGAAATTGAAGGAGGGTGATGAAAATGAAAGAGAAAAAGGATTGTAAAATTGTTCAAGATTTATTACCAAACTATATTGACAAATTAACAAGTAAAGAAACAAATACATATATTGAGGAACATGTGAATAGTTGTAAAGACTGTAAAAAAATCTTAGATGCTATGCAAAAAGATATTCAAGTACAAGAGAAAAAATTGGAAAAGAAGAAAGTAGAATATATCAAAAAATATAATCGTAGATTAAAAACACTAAAAATTAGTCTATTATCCATTATAGTTATCCTTGTAGTACTATTTGTTGCTTTTCCAGGAAGAAATATGGTGATTATAGCATCTTTAAAAGATAAAGCAGAAATATCTAATCAAAAGAGTGATAATATGTATACAAAGATTTCACATTATAGTTCTACTACTTCACCATTAACTTTTGAATGTTATTATAAAGATGATATAGTAAAAGTAATCACAACAACTTCAGGATTAGGAGCAACAACAACCACAGAATATAGGTATCCAGATCAGAGTAGAATATTCACAGATGCACCTGATGGAAAAACTTTAACCATTTTGGATGCCCCAGAAGATGGTTATGTATCACCGATACCAACAGACCTATATTATTATAATTCTATAACAGATTTGTTTAGTATGAGCATGAAATCTAAAATATCAACAATAGAACTTGATGGAAAAGAATGTTATGTGATAAGTAATATATTTGATAATGAAGAATCAAAGCTAAGATGGTATGTAGATAAAGATACAGGACTATTGCTAAAAGTAGTACAAAGAGGATTGGCACAAGAACAATATCAAAGCACATATCAAGCAACAGTAATTGAATATGAATATTCTTTTGGAACGGTTACAGATGAAGATATGAAAGAACCAGATGAAACAGAATATACTTTGATAGGAAATGATGAAGAATAAAAAATGGAAATAAACTCAAATGATTAAATGTTTGTCTAATCATTTGAGTTTATTTCATTTTTGTTTCATACAATTTATCAAAAATGTCCCAAACAGAAACGTCCCCAAAAGGACAAAAAGTTGTAACCTTTTTCTAAAAATGATAAATATATAGATGGAAAGTTTAAATTTTCCTTGTCCAAATTTAATTCTTTCCAACCAGATTTGTACCTTAGAGAAAAAGGAGAAAAAAATGAAAAAAGAAAATATGATAGAAAGTTACATAGTAGATAATCAATTAGATATGCCAAGAGTATTTGATGAGTATTATCACTATGTAAGTGCAATTATAAAAAATAAACATACTATCAAGCCAGAAGATGAAGAAGAAATGATAGCAGATGTGTTTTTAATTTTATGGAAAAACAAAGATAGATTAGATAGAAAAGCAGTGTTTAGTCCATATATAGCAGGGATTACAAAACGATTGATTTATAGAAAATATAGAGAGCTTAGTAAGATGATAAAATTTTCTCAATATGAAAACGAGATGATTAGTCATTTTAATGTAGATGAAATTGTAGAGCAAAAAGAAATGAATGACTGTATTACCAAAAACTTAAAAGCATTAGGCAATACAGAATATGAAATATTTAAAAAATTTTATTACGAAGGAAAAAAGGTAAAACAAATTGCAAAAGAGATGAACCTAAGTAATAGTAATGTGAAAACAAAATTACACCGAACCAGAAAAAGGATAAGAGAAATTTTAAAAGTAGGAGGTTTCTAAAAATGGGAAAGGAAAAAATCTTTGAGAATCTTCAAGAAAATATTGCTATTGAAAATTTTAGAACAGTCTATAAAAAGCATGAAAAAACAAAAAAGATATTACAAAGTACATTGACAGTTATGATTTGCAGTTTATCTGTAACAGGAATTGTTTTTGCAAAAGATATATCTACCAAGATATATGATAATTTCTTTATGACAGGTAAAGGAATGGAAACAGCAATGAATGAAGGATATATCGAAAATACGGATATGGAATATGAAAATGCAAACACAACTGTAGAAAATACAGAGACGGGTGAAATGATAGAAGATGTAGAAACAAAGGTAAAAGTATCTGAATTTGTTATGGATGATTTTAATTTAAGTATTACATTTGATGTAGAGCTATCTGAAAAAGCAAAAGAGATTGTAACAGCAGATGAAGTATGGGAGTTTAATTTTCCAGACTTAGTGATATCAGATGAAAATAATATTGTTTTATATTGTCCATCAGGAGTTAGATATGAAGAATTTAGTAAAGAGAAGAATTTAGGATTAAATTATGATGAAGCAATGGATAAAAAAATGTATATTGGAAGTGGTGTCAATATCATTCCTATTGAAAGAGAAGGAAATCATGTAAAAGTTGTTTATAATATTTATACAGGGGGAGATAGTCACTATCCAAAAAGCAAAACATTAACAATTGATATGACAAAAATTAATATATCTAAAAATGAAGAAGCTTCTATGGGAGAAGAGGAAATTACCCTTACAGGAGATTGGCATTTTGATGTAGCAGTTCCAGAAAAAATGTATAATAGACAATCCGTTGTTTATTCACAGGTAGACACAACCAATGAAGACTATCAAGTAGAATCTGCAACATTATATGACACAGGAATGGAAATAACGGCTAAAATAAAAACAGAACCACAACCACAATACCCATCATTTTTGGAACATGATTTTTATGATAGTTTATCAGATGATGATCCGCTTAAAAATGTAGATATTTTAGGATATATTAGTTGGAAAGAACGCCAAACAGATGCATATAAAGAATATTATCGAAAAACATATGGATTGACAGATATCACGATATATTTAACAAATGAAAATGGTGAAAAATTCACATTAATACAAGGGCCAAATGAAAATGGTTCAAAAGCAATAAGTGAAGAAGGAATTTTGACATTTAAAGGTATGTTTGATTTAACAAAATATAATGAAACAGAAAAAGTAATTGTTCATTTTGAATATAGAGGTCAAAATGAAGAAATAGTCCTAGAGAAAGGGGATGAATAATTGTATGAAATTAAAAAGCAAAATATTTAGTATTTTTTGTATTATGATAGTTAGTGTAATCAGTTTTTCTAATATCGTATTTGCAACAGAAAGTACTGATTCAAATGAGAGAAGTGAAATAGTAGAAGAAATTTTTAAAGAATGGATAGAAAGTTATAAAAGTGACGAAACACCAGAAAATAGAAGGATTATAGATTATAAATTAAATACACTTGGTATTAGAACAATTAGTGATAATGAATATATAGCAGATATTGAATTTGTTGTAACACCTGTTTTCATAGAAAATACAGAATGGAATTATGGAGAACCAGAAATTGGATTATGGGAAGGACATGAAGTTATTTGGTATGTAAAAACCAATATATGTTATATAAGAATTAAAGTAGAAAATGGAGATTATCAAGTAGAATATATAGGAGAAGCACCAGAAGGATATGACGAATTTGAAAAACGATTTGAAGAATATAAAAAGACACATTCACAAGAAGAAGTAGAAAACGTACAAATTCAAGGAGAAGAAACGGATAATCAGTTAGCAAACCAAGAAATAGAAAAAATGAGTAATGGAATTGTGATAGGGTGTTCTGCTGTCTTATTAGTGGTAATATGTTTAGTAGGTGTAAAAGTGATTAAATATAGAAAAAATAATAGAATGATTAAGAAATAGTATATAATTTTAAAGAAGATTAACGAAAGTTAGTCTTTTTTCATGGATAGGAAACTCGACTTTTTATAATAAATATAAAGTAAAAAAATTGTAACGAATTGCAAAGTGAAAAGTATTATAGATGAACGAAGAGAAAGACTAACTATTAATTGTCAATAGTTTTTCAAAAAAAATTTTAAGTAATTTTGGTAGATAAAAAATTGTATGACAAATAGAAGTTTTTAGGC
>CAJFLB010000055.1 GCA_904387305.1 uncultured Clostridia bacterium | reverse complement strand
CGATTTTTCTTTTGAAAATAAAATCTTATTTATATAATAGGGACTTGTTTTTGCACGCAAAGTCCCTATTGTCTAAATATTACATATTTTACCATTTATCTTTTATTGAATTTATTTCTATTTTTTAACTAGCAATTTCTATTTTATATCCTTTTTCTTCCAACTCTTTTATCATTCTTTGTTCTTTTTTCTTTTGTAGTATTTTCTCATAATCTTCTTTTTCTCGTTCCTCATATTTTATACCACTTACTAATATATGATAGCATAATCTTAATATTAAATTTCCAATCGCATGTATTGCTTTTTGTGGTCCCATCCTTTTTACAAATCTCCAATATGTTGTTGATATTCTATTTTTCTTACTTCTTACACATGACCAGGCACATTCATTTAGTGTTGCTCTTAAGTTTCTATTTCCTTTTGTCGTTTTTCCTTTTTTTTTATTCCTGCACTCTCATTATTTCCTGGACTCATTCCTGCCCATGATGTCAAATGTTTTACTGTTGGGAATTGGTTCATATCTATTCCTATTTCTGCTATTATTGCTTTTGCACTTTCTTCATTTATTCCTGGTATACTATCTAGCAAGTTTATTTCTTTCTTATATTTCTCACATGCTTCATTTATCATTTTATCTATTTCTTCTTGTTCTTTTTCTAAATATTTTAAATGTTCATATATTAGTTTTATCATCTTTCTATGATGTGCCCTTGTTGTTCCTTTTAATCCTTCTTTTATTTGTGGTATTTTTTCCCTTAAACTTGCTTTTCCTCTTCCTGCTGTTACTTCTATTAAATCTTCATTGCTTATTTCTTTTCCTTCTATTATTTTTTCTAATAACTTTCTTCCTGTATCTCCAAATATATCACTTATATCTGTTGTCATTTTTATATTCGCATCTTGCAGTATTTTATGTATTCTATTTTTTTCTGCACTTGCTTCCTGTACTATTTTTCTTCTATATCTTGTTAAATCTCTTAGTTCTCGTATTTCTACATTTGGTACAAAGCTGCTCTTTATTAATCCACATCTTAACAATTCTGCTATCCATTGGGAATCTTTTACATCTGTTTTTCTTCCTGGCATATTTTTTATTTCTTTTGCATTTGCTAGTTTTATTTCATATTTTTCATCTTCTATGATATTCCATACACATTTCCAGAATATCCCTGTACTTTCCATTGCTATCTGTTCCACTTCTTTTTCTAGCAACCATTCATGTAATTCTTCTAAATCTTTCGTATATGTTCCATATGTTCTAATTTCACTTTCTGGTTTTTTATCTAGCTCTCCTGTTAGAACACATGCTACAATTGTTTCTTGATGTACATCTAATCCTGCACACCTTTTTACCATTGCCTCCATATACTCACCACTTTCTATCAAGTATCTAAACATTCCTAATCTTTTTAAAATTGACATATTCATTATATATGCTTTTTGTATATTTGGCAATTTATTTTCACTTTGAGTTGCGTAACTTAAAGTTTCATATTGTTTCCTATACAATAAAAAATCCAACTCCTATTTTGAGTTGGATTTTTTAATTTTTTCAATACATTATCAGTATTTATTAATAGCTTTTATTTGCTTTTAATTTTCTTCTAACAATTCCAAATGCCACTCCTGCAATGATTGTTATTATTATAAAAACTTTTATCACTATATGATTTTCTTCTTGTGCTACTTCATTAGAATTTATATCTTCTATATTTTCACCAAATTCATCTTCATATGTTCCTTGTATAGTTTCTATAACTTCCTCTTCTTTAACTTCTTCTGTATTCATATTTTCCACTTCATCTAAAGATGCTGTTTCAGTCTCTTCACTATTTTTTAACTCTTCTTCTATATTTTCTTGACTGTTATTTGAAGAATCAACTATGTTTTGATTTTCAGTCGAAGGATTATTCTCATTTTCTGTATTTTTGTCTTCCTCTGGCATGACTACTTCTTCTCTATCTTCTTCGTCCACTTGTGGTGGTAACACTTCTTCTTTGTCTTCTTCCTCTATTTCTGGTGGTATCATTTCTCCTTCATCTTTATCCTCATCACCTGTTCCTGGAGGTGGAATAACTTCACCTTCTTCCTTATCTTCCTCATCCGTTTCTGGAGGCACAATCTCCTCATCTTCTTTATCACCATCATCTACTTCTGGCGGTGTTACCTCTTCTTCATCATCTGGCTCGGTTGTAGGTGGAGTGGTTTCTTCATCTTCTTTATCCTCTTCACCATCAGTTGGTGGATTTGGGTTCTCTTCTTCTCCTTCTGTTGGTGGTATTGGTTTTTCATCTTCTCCATCAGTTGGTGGATCTGGCTTTTCTTCTGGTAGCTCTGGAATTTCTACATCCTCTTCATCAGCAATTATGGTAATTTCTATTGTTTTGGTTGCTATATTTTTATCTGAATCTGAGACCTCATAAGTTACAAAATAATTTCCTGCTTCATCACTATTTAGATTCGTTTTAACAACTGTGTTATTTTTATCAATCACAATTACTCCATCTTCATTGTCAACTGCTTTAATAAATGTATACACATCTATTGGTGTTCCTTTTTCAAATTCTAAAGTTGGTGCAACGACTGTAATTTTAGGAATACCACCTTGTTTTATCTGATTAATTAAAGATGTATATGGTATTTTATCTTGTTCTCTTAATTGATTATATGCATCTATAATTTGTGTTTTTTCTTCATAATTAATTCTCTTGTTTTGCAATTCTTCCTCTGTTACTTTTTGCTTATAGGTCTCTATAATGCTAACTAAATGTACTTTTAATTGAGCATATGCTACATCTTCTGCATTTTCTTCACTCATATCTTCACGTATAATTCCATTTTCAATCACAGTATATCTTGTTATAGTATTCATTGCTTTATACTCTGGAATGATTGTATTTGTTAATGTATTATATACAACTACTTTATTTGCAAATCTATTTGGATAACAAATTTCTATCACATATCCTGGTTCTACTGTAATTTCATGTGTTCCTTTGTTAAAGTCAAAATATCCTTCTGTTGCTACATCTTCTGCTACGATATCCCCTTTGGTATCATAAATTTTAATATATTCATTTCCACTCATAGCTGATTGATTTGGATAACGAATTTCTGCTTTTGTATAGTGTTCCTTAAAAGTTAATTGATATGCTATTGTATCATAGTTATATCCTAATACACGAAACATTAAGTAATTATCATAGTCTATATCTTCTAGTTTTTCGTAAACATATGTCTGTAGATTTTCCATATCTTCTTTTATTTGCACATATGCGTATTGATAAGAATATCCATTAATAACTGGCATTTGTAAAAAGTATGTTCCTACTGGAAGTGTTTCTTTTATTTGATTATTCTCTATTTTCGTTGTTTTTATAATCTCTCTTCCATCTTTTATTTGAATAATCTTTCCTTGTATTTGACTCATATCATCAATTTCAATTTGTAAATTCATATCACCTTGTGTTGTATATTTTTGTAATATTTCATTTGATACTAGTCCATATTTTCTATCTATGCCTTCTCCACTCATTACTATTTGTAATGTATTGTCATTTACCATATCTTTTAAAATATTCATGAATGTATAATTATTTTCATATACGTTTGCTTTTACTTCATCAGATATTTGTAATCCCCAAGCCTCCATATATGGTAAAATATTTACTCCATATAGTTCTGCTAAGCCTTCTACATAAGCATCTTGGTTTGTCATTCTTCTTCCTTGGTATAATTGTTCACGGTACCACGAATATAGCTTTCCATAGCTTGTTCCCTTTTCAAAAGTATTTAATAAATTGATAATGACATATAATCTTGTTGGTTCATCTACTTCTAAAAAGGTTTTTCCACTTAATCTTTGTGCATTTCTATTTTCCTCAATTGTTGGAAGTTCACCTAACCAATTTCCTGAATGGAAATAAATACTTTTATCAATTTGAATATAGTGTCCTAAAATATTGTTTCCTACTTCTCCTAATAGCATTTCTCCTTTTCCTAAACTTCCTTGATATCCATGTCCTAGTTCATGTAATCCTCCCCAGTTCATTTCAAAGAAAGATGCCATGCTTGCATTGTTTACCCCTACATGGTCTCCTGCATAATAAGCTGCTCCTACCCCATATCTATTGGCTTTAACAACATATTTTGTTCTTACATTTTGGTCTGTTATTTTTTCAGGATTAGATTCTAATCCAACATATTCATCCATTTTTTCTACTACTTTTTGATAATATTCTAAAAATTTGTCAAGTGATGTAAATCCATTTCTATAATAATTGGTCATATAGTTCATGTCTAAAAAAGGAACAACTAATAACATGGTTTCACTTTCGATGCCCCCATAACGATTTCCACTCTTTATCCAGTCATTTCTAAATGCTTGTTCATCATCTAAATAATGATAATAATCTAATGGTTGTATGGTTTCATCATATTGTAATTCAATCACATAACTTTTGTTAACTACCGTATTTTCTTTAGATAATACGATTGTTCTCAATAATGGTACACTTTCATATACTATACCATCTTTTCTATTTTCTAATGTCACCCATTCTCCTGTTAGTGGAATAGTTGCTGAACTTTCTGTATATTGATCATTATTAAAGAAATTAACTGCTAGTGCACTTTCTGATGATACAATACGTGCTTTGATACTTTGATTATTAGAAAGATATACTCCCAATATTTGTCTATCTCCATAATTACATCTTGAAAATTCTGCTAAGTCCATGTTCCAAACAGATGGTGTTGTGTAGATTGTCCTTTCTACTTTTATTTTTGTATCTTCCTCTTCTGTTACAATGACTGGAACCACTAAAGTAGTTGTGTTTTTATGAGAGTCTGTTACTGTATAGGTAATTTCATACTTTCCTACTTCATCTACTTTCACTTCTCCAGAATGTGTAATATATGGTGTTAAATCTCCATCTTCAAAATCTTTTGCAAAGATTCTAAATCTTGCATCTAATACCTCAAATTTGTCAATGATTCCTTTTTGTAAAGTAATTTTTGTTGCACCATAAAACATTGGTGCATTTTTTGTACTCCAATAACTTTCTGGATGTTTCTTTTCTTCTGTTTGATTTGTTGTTACGGCAAAAGAGAAATTTCCAAATACTTGTAATACTATATTTAAAATCAGAGTTATTGTAATTAGAATCGATACTTTTTTCTTCATCGTATTCAAACTCCTTTTTTCTTTTGTTTACATAACAATATCATTGTAGCATGGTTTATTTTCTCTTTCAACCAGTAAATATTGGTAAATCTTCAACTCACAAAATCAAAGCCCCTGCCATATATAATATATTTTAGCTATCCCAACACTTTACATACTGTAACTAAATCAGCTCCCACGGGACTGTCGCTGATTTAATAACAGTATGTAGCGTGTCGTTCCCCCCGAAACCCGCTTAAAATATATTATATATGGCTAGACTCCTTTGTTTTATAACTGGAAGTTAAAACTTTACTGGTATGACTCTATCTCTTCTATTATCTCCTTTCCTGTCATTTCACAAGGAATATTGATTCTCTTAATGGCATTTTTATCAAAATCTTTAAAATCATTCATTCCAATATCATATATTTGAAAATCAATTCCATTATTTTTTAATGTCCTTACTGTCTCATTTGTATATGCACCATATGGATATGCAAATATTTTTAAGTCTTGCTTTCCTAAATGTTTTTCTATTTGTTCATAAGATGCTTTTACATCATCACGAAGTTCTCGTACAGGATGCTTATCATAAAAAACATGTTTTTTACTGTGACTGCCTATTTCTACAAGACCGCTATTTTGCATTTCTAAGCATTCTTACCAACTCAAATATTTTATACCATCAATTTCTTGACCAATTTTATCTGTTACAATAAATATAGATGCCTTCACTTGATACTGTTTCAAAATCGGATAGATATATTCATAATTACTATAATATCCATCATCAAATGTTATCACCATCGGTTTATCGGGAAGTTCTGTTTTTCCATTATTGGCATCTGCCAATTCTTTCATAGATATAATTGTATATCCATTTTCTAAAAATGTTTTTATATTTTCTTCAAAACTTTCTGGTGTGTTTATATAATTAAAATTATCTGGATCACTTTCTGGAACAGTTGTTACAAAATTATGATATAGCAATATAGGAACTTTAACATCTGCTCTTTTCGTATCTCTTTTTTGTCTAATACCAATTCCAATAGCTACCACAATGATAGCAATTATCATACATATAATTATTAACTTTTTCTTCGTACTCATTATTCTCTACATTCCTTTCCTAAGATATTAATTTAAAGTTTGATGTTTTCAGTTGAGGTGGAATACATTATCTTTTGAATGTATTGACGAATGTGCCGTGGAATAGATGTATTCCACCTCAACTGAAAAAATATCTAATCTCTTTTTATTATATTTATGATAGACATTTTTTGACACTTATCACGATTTTTCGACAGTTTCATAAGATATTATGAGGTGATAAAAATGTTTTTCATATCTATTATAATTGCACTAATATGTCTTATCTGTTCAATATGTATCAACATCAATTGGATATATGATATTTCATGCTATTTAGGCTATTTCTTGGCGATTTATTTAGTAACTTTTATAGCAATTATCCCGGGATTTCATTATGTATTTAACTTTGTTAGTTTATTACTTCATAAAAAAGATAAGAAATCCCCTGTCAAAAAAGAAGAAGATGTTACGATTTTGATACCAGTATATAATGCAAAAAACTCAATAGAAGAAACACTTAACTCTATTAAAAAGCAAAAATACTGTGGCAACATTTATGTAAAAATTATTGATGATGGTTCAAATGACGGAACTTTAGAATTATTAAAATCAATAGATTTAGATTCTAATATGACACTTATAGAAACCAAACACCAAGGAAAAGCGAATGCACTTAACAAAGGATTACAAACTGTATGTACGGATTATACGATTACAATTGATAGTGATACCGTTTTGCATCCTTTAGCAATTAGAAATATTATGCACAAGCTAATAAATTCTAATAAAAAAACAGCTGCAACTGCTGGTTGCCTATTTGTTAAAAATGCAAAAAAGAGTTTTATGACAAAAGTACAAGAATGGGATTATACTCTAGGTATCTTTGGTGTAAAACTAATGCAAGGGAATTACAATTCTACATTAGTTGCACAAGGTGCTTTTAGTGTTTATAAAACGAAAATGTTAAAAGAAATTGGTGGTTGGCAACATTGTGTAGGAGAAGATATTGTTCTCACTTGGCAATTGTTAAGTAAAGGTTATGAAACTAATTTTGCAAAAAATGCGATTGCATATACAGTTGTTCCAGAAAAATATAAAGAATTAGGTAAACAAAGAAAAAGATGGGCTAGAGGTATGATAGAAGCTTTTAAAAAGAATAAAATATTGACACTGTCAATAATTTTTGAATATTTCACTAAAAAATAGCTTTATTTTATTAGCGAATATTTCACCATATGTACAATCTTGAGTTCCGTTCGCCGCGGG
>CAJFLB010000054.1 GCA_904387305.1 uncultured Clostridia bacterium | reverse complement strand
CACACAAATTTTACTAACGTAAAATTTGGCGCCGAACAATGACGCGGGCTTGGAAATGTTATGAATAGAAAAATGTTTAAAAAAGCCCGCTATTGTTCTAATCAGAAAGGCTACAAGCACTCCAATCACATTCGTCATTTATAAAAAATAGATATACAAGAACTCGTTTAATATTAAACATCATAAGTTGACAATGAAAAGATAAAAGGGGAAACTTAAAGTTTAAAGGAGAGAAAATTTTTGATAAAAAGCAAATATAAAATCATAATATGTACGGTTATTGTGCTATTCATAGTAACCATACTATTTGTTCTGTTTAAAGATAAATTATTGAAAATACTATACCCTAAAACATATAGTGAAATTATATCAGTCTATGCAGAAGAATATGATGTAGAAGAAAATTTAATATATGCAGTTATAAAAGCAGAAAGTAATTTTGATAGTAGAGCAGTTTCCAATAAAGATGCCATTGGGCTAATGCAAATTGTAGAAGACACGGCTATTGATGTTGCAAAAAAGAATAATATAGAGATAGATACAGAAAATATAGAAGAAGAAATACTAGATATTGATAATAATATTAATATTGGAACAAAATATCTATCAACATTATTAACACAATATGGAAATATAGAAGTAGCACTAGCAGCATATAATGCAGGTATTGGAACTGTAAATAATTGGATAGAAAAGCAAATTATACAAGCAGATGGCTCAGATATCGAAAACATACCATATAAAGAAACGAATAATTATATAAGAAAAATATTGAGAGATTATCGCATATATAATGAGTTATATGGATAATGTCCCATTGGGGACGTTTCTGTTTGGGACATCTTTATTATATAGGAAACATATAGATGTATATCAAATATGAAATAGAAAAAGAAATCGATTAAGGGAGGAAAAAATGAGAATTATATTAGCATCTCAATCTCCGAGAAGAAAAGAATTATTATCATTAATAGTTCCTAAATTTGAAATCATGGTAAGCAATCAAGAAGAAACTTTAAATGATAAATTATCAGTGGAGGAACAAGTAACTGAAATAGCATATACAAAGGCGAAAAATGTATTTGATAGAACTGAAGGTGATAGAATTGTGATTGGTTCTGATACGATTGTTACCAAAAATGGAAAAATATATGGAAAACCAAAAAATAGAAATCATGCAAAAGAAATGATAAAAGAATTAATTACAGGTGACAAAGTTCATGAGATTATAACAGGATTAAGTATTTTAGTAGAAGAAAAAGGGAAGTTAAAAGAGTATAAGACATATGATACTGTCAAAGTATATTTAAAAGATATATCAGATGAAGAAATAGAAAGATGGTTAGATACTGGAAATGCCATGGACAAAGCAGCTGCATATGGAATTCAAAATGAATTTTGTGTACATGTAGAAAAAATAGAAGGAAATTATACATCAGCTCTTGGATTACCAATACATAAGGTATATGACATATTAAAAAGTGTCCAATCGGGGTCGTTTCTGTTTGGGACATTCTAAAGATTTTGCAAAGAAGATAATAGTTTAATATTCAATATTGTTAGTAAATATAATTTGAAAAGAGAAATGAGAAGGAATTAAGAAATCTTTTTTACAAAAAATGGTTGAAAAAAAAATAATATTGTAATATAATTGTAACGAATTTGTAACAAGAAAAACATATGACGAAATCATAGATTTTGATATATATAGAGAAGGGAAGATAAGCAAATGTTTAAATTTGGTTTTGGGCAAGATGTAGGAATTGATTTAGGAACTGCAACTGTAATTGTATATGTAAAAGGGAAGGGAATTGTGTTAAGAGAACCTTCTGTTGTTGCTGTGGATAATATTACAGGAGAAGTGTTGGCAGTGGGACAAGAAGCTAGAAGAATGTTAGGTAGAACACCAGGAAATATTGTTGCAACAAGGCCTTTGAGAGATGGTGTTATATCAGATTACACAGTCACAGAAAAAATGTTAAAACATTTTATTAATAAAGTTTGTGGTAAATTTATATTTGCACCAAGAATTATGATTTGTATCCCTTCACAAGTAACAGAGGTTGAGAAAAAAGCAGTTATAGATGCAGCAACACAAGCAGGTGCAAGAAAAGTATATCTAATAGAAGAACCAATTGCAGCAGCCATTGGAGCAGGAATTGATATATCAAAACCATGTGGAAATATGGTAGTTGATATAGGTGGAGGAACAACAGATATTGCTGTTATATCATTAGGTGGCTCAGTTGTGAATACTTCTTTGAAAATTGCTGGAGATAAATTTGATGAATATATTGTAAAATATATTAAGAAAAAACATAATATCATGATAGGAGAAAGAACAGCGGAAGATTTAAAAGTAAACATTGGCTGTGTATATCCTAAAATACAAGACACAGAAATGGATATAAGAGGAAGAGATTTGGTAACTGGACTTCCAAAAACGTTAACCGTTCATTCTAGTGAAATGTTAGAAGCATTAATTGAACCAGCAATGATGATTGTGGATGCCGTTCATTCTGTGTTAGAGAGAACACCGCCAGAATTGTCAGCAGACATTAGTGATAAAGGAATTTATATGACAGGTGGAGGATGTTTAGTTGACGGATTAGATAAGCTATTACAAGAAAAAACAGGAATTAATGTTATGATTGCACAAGATACAGTATCATGTGTGGCATTAGGGACAGGAAAAGCCTTAGATAATTTAGATGTGTTAGAAGGAAAATCAAGTAGATAATAATAGAAGGAAAGAGACATTCACTTCAAAATGAATGTCTCTTTTTACAGAATAGGAAAATATAGTTTCCTATGTAGACAAATCTTTATGCTCATCCCCAAAATTCTAATCAAAAATAAAAAGTCTTAGATAAGCAAGATTAGTCCGAATGGACAGAATTAAATAAAAGCCAATAATTCTTCGTCAGATAATTCTCTATCGGCATTTAGTACCACAAATTTTTTGGGAAACAAAATACCTACATTAAGAATATCTGGGAGAATAGAATCATCAGTTGCCGTTGAAGCATAAGGACTCCGAGAATAAAGGGCATGAGGTGGTTTTGGGTGGTTTTTTGATTGTTGAAATACTATAAAATATTTTTTTCCATCATTTACTCTTTTTCGGTTGGCAGGTAAAAATATGGGGTTACCGAATTTTCGAATATCTATTTCTTCAAATTCGGATATTCCCATTCTGCCAGTTGATGTTTGCATAAATTTTTTTCCAATGTAAAATGTAGATGGATTTTTATAGATCCAGTAGTCTATAAAAACTGGCTCACATTTTACAAATTCCCCATTAGGCAAGATGGGAGCAATTACACCATACAACCGTCCTGCTTTAATTTTTTCTGTCATATACATTCCTCCTATGATAATTTTAATAAAGTTATTTTAACATAAAATAAGAACAATAGCGAGCTTTTTGAATATTTTTTTCTATATAAGAACAATAGCAAATTTGCTTGAAAATGAGGCAAAAATATGGGATAATAGTAAGGAAAGTAAACAATAAATAAGGAAAAAGTTGAAAATCAAGTATAATCAGTTCGTTCTTTTTAACCTGATTTATATCTTGAGAAAGGAATGTAATGAAAAATGAAAACAGTAGCATTTATCACATTGGGGTGTAAAGTAAATCAATATGAAACAAATGCCATGACACAACAATTTATTGAAAAAGGATACAAAATAGTTGAACATACCGAAAAAGCAGATATTTATATTGTCAATACTTGTACAGTAACCAATATGTCAGATAGAAAGTCTAGGCAAATGTTAAGAAGAGTAAAAGAATTAAATAAAGAAGCAATTATTGTTGCTTGTGGTTGTTATGCACAAGTAGCAAAAGAAGAACTAGAAAAGATAGAAGAAATTAATTTAGTATTAGGAAATAATGAAAAAAAAGATATTGTAGAATATGTTGAAACATACATAAAAAGCAAAAATACAGAAAAACAAACAATTCCAAAAGTGCAAACAGAAGATGTTATGAACCAAAAGGAATTTGTGGAATTTGGGAATATCACATTTACAGAAAAGACAAGAGCTGTTATCAAAATTCAAGATGGTTGTGACCGTTTTTGTTCTTATTGCATTATTCCATATGCACGAGGAAGAGTAAGAAGTAGAAAACCAGAACATATCTTATCTGAAATTCAAAAAATTGCCAAAGAAGGCATAAAAGAAGTAGTTATTACTGGAATTCATATTGCCTCATATGGAAAAGATTTTAAACAGGAATATCGATTAATTGATTTATTAGAAGAAATGAATGAAATAGAAGGAATTGAAAGAATCAGACTAGGATCTATAGAGCCATTATTAATAACAGAAGAATTTGTCTATAGATTAGAAAAATTATCTAAAGTGTGTCATCAATTTCATTTATCATTACAAAGTGGTTGTGACGAAACATTAAAAAGAATGAATCGAAGATATACCACAGAGGAATTTAAAGATATAACAAAGTTATTAAGAAAAACATTTGAAGATGCCATATTAACAACAGATATTATTGTAGGATTTCCAGGAGAAAGTGAAGAAGAATTTGAAAAAACATATACATTTTTAAAAGAAATCAAATTTTATAAAATGCATGTATTCAAATATTCACCAAGAAAAGGAACCAAAGCGGCGGTTATGCCAAATCAAATAGATGGTAATAAAAAAGAAGAAAGAAGTAAAAGATTAATAGAATTATCTAATAAGAATGAAAAGGCATATAATCAACAATATATAGGAAAAGAAGTGGAAGTTCTTTTTGAAGAAGAAAAAGATGGTGTATGGCAAGGGCATACAAAAAATTATATATTAGCACATTATAAAACAGAAGAAAACATGGAAAATAAGATGATAAAATTGCAATGCCAAGGAGCTGAACAAGAATATATCATTGTGAATTGATGTCCAATTTTGTCCTATTTGGGACGTTTCTATTTGGGACATTTTTATGTAAATGTTTTAAAATTCAAGAATTATCTAAAGCTCAGCTGAAATATTTTTACAAAAATATCAATGTAAATAATAATAAAATTGAAAGTTTATTTCAAAAATGAAAAGAAAAAATGTAACAAAAATGTAACGCTTTTGTAATGCATATTTAACAAAAAAAAAATAAAAAATATTGATAAATAGAGTAAGTTGTAGTACAACTAATATAATAGATAATAGATTACAAAGGAGAAGGTTTAATGGCAGATATAAGAGATGAAATTAATTTATGTGAAGGAATAGAATTTAATAAAGAAAATGATGAAGAAAAGCAAATACAAGTACAAGCAGAGCAAATAAAAGAAGAACAAAAGCAAGTACAAGTAAAAGAAGGACAAGTAGAAGAACAAGAGCAAGTTCAAGTTCAAGTATCTAATGGGGAAAACTTACCGATAAAACAAGGACTTTGGGAAAGATTCAAAGTTTTCTGGTTTAAAAAAATCGATTGGAATAGAGAAATAAAAATAGAATTAACACCACATCAACAAAAAATAGAAAATGAAATAAACGAATTCTTACATCAAGAAGTTACCTGGAAAAAAATACATGACTTCTTATTTAAGAAAAAACCATTTGAAAAAAAGAAAGCAGAAGTATAAAATGTCCTTTTGGGGACGTTTCTGTTTGGGACATTTTTATGCTTTTACGTCCTGTGCATCGCAATTATTCATGTCACAAGATTTATCTTTGAATATAAAGGACACTCTGATACAATCGCCAAGCTTGTTTGGCTGCTTATGTAGAGCTTTACAATAATAAAAATGTAGTTAAGAATGAGTAGTAACAATCATACAAGTAAAATAGAAAATTATTTAAAAAGTATAGCAAAATAAAGAGAAATATGCTATACTTTTTTTGTTTTTAGGGGCAAGAAATAAAATAATAAAGTAAGGAGAGATGAAGTTTGCCCCGTATCGCAAGAAAAATTAGTAGCACAAAAGTATACCATATCATTTTAAGAGGAAATGATAGACAAGACATATTTTTAGATGAACAAGACTATCACAAATTTTTAAAAATCGTTAAAATTTTAAAAGAAAAGTATCAATATGATATATTTACATATTGTTTGATGAGCAATCATGTCCATTTAGTTATCTATGATAAAAATATGAAACTTTCTAAAATTATACAAAGTATGGAAATATCATATGCAAGTTATTTTGCAAAGAAGTATAACAAAGTGGGACACTTATTCCAAAATAGATTTTTAAGCAAAAATGTTGAAACAAAAGAATATCTATGTGGGTTATGCAGATATATACATCAAAATCCACTGAAAGCCAAAATTTCAAATACAGAGGATTATAAGTGGAGCAGTTATCGTGAATTTATTTATGGTGAAAAGATTATAAGTTCAGAATTAGTTTTATCAATGTTTGCTCCAAATAAAAAAGAAGCTATAGAGAACTTTATAATTTTTCATAGTTATGAAACAAATTTTATAAATGAAGAAGTAGAATATGAATGTATTGATAGAATAACAGATGAACAAGTAAAGAAAAAGGTCCAAAAAATATTGAATATAGAAAATGTAAGAATGATAAATTCATACGATAGAAAAACTAGAAATGAAGAATTGCAAAAATTAAAAATAATAAAAGGCGTCTCAAAAGCACAACTGTCAAGAGTATTAGGAATGAACAGAAAAATTCTTGAAAGGATAATGAAATAATAGGATAAAAAGATAAAATGTCTTAAATAGAGATAACACAAAATGATGAATAAAAATGTCTTAAATAGAGATAACACAAAATGATGAATAAAAATGTCTTAAATAGAGATAAC
>CAJFLB010000053.1 GCA_904387305.1 uncultured Clostridia bacterium | reverse complement strand
TCCTTTTAAAATATTTTTTCGACAAAAATATTCTATCAAATTGGTATCTCTTATTCAATTTTTTTATCAAATTTTCCCTACTAAAAGTTTATACTAACGGCTCTTCTGCCTTTATTCCTCATCTTCTCCATAAATTTTATCTACTATTGGAAATGCTTTCCAAGCTAAAGGCCAACCACAATAAAATGCTAATTGTGTAATTACTTCTACTATTTCTGTTTTGGTAATCCCATGTGCTTTTCCCATGGCAATATGAGATTCAAATGGCCCTTCTACAATTCCTTTTCCAAATAGAGCTGCAATGGTTATCATACTTCTATCTCTTGGATCTAATTTATCCTCCCTTGACCAGATTTCTCCAAATAATACATCATCATTTAATTCTGCAAATTTTGGAGCTAATTTTCCTAACTTATCTCTTCCTGCTGTTTGTTTTTCCATAATACATGCCTCCTTAAAATTTATTATTTATTTTTTATGATAAAAATATAATTTTTTAACAATTATATTTTGTTCTTAACTAACTAAATATTTTCAAAATAATTTGCTATTTCTTTCATTCTACTCAACTGATCAACCTTGAATGGACATCTTGTATTACAATGACCACATTGAATACAATCTTTTGCTGTTTTTTCTAAGTTTTTATAATGATCTTTTGCTAATATATCTCCTGCTTTTGACAAATCATAATATTTATTGATTAATCCGATATCTAATCCCATTGGACAAGGTTCACAGTGATTACAATATACGCATTTTCCTGTTGCTTCTGGTGGTGTAAATTCACTAATGATAGAATAATCTTTTTCTTCATCAGTTGCTTTATTAAACTGTAAAATTTCTTCTAAATCTTCTTTTCCTCTAATTCCTGGAAGTACTGTCAATACGCCTGGTTTATCTAAAGCATATTGTATACATTGCTTTTTAGTAAGTGCTTTTCCAAATGGAGAAGTTCTTTCATCTAATAATTGACCACTAGAAAATGCTTTCATAACAGAAATTCCAACACCTTCAGCTTCACATCTTCTATATAATTCCATTCTTTCATTGACACTACCATTGGCATATGTACCTTGCTCATAGTCATATGCTAGATTAATACTAAACATCACCATATCAATCAATCCTGTATCTAATGCTTTATGTACTAATTCTGGTGTATGAGAAGAAATTCCAATATGTTTTACAATCCCTTTTTCTTTTAATTCTTTAATATAGTCTAATATACCATTTTTTTGATATGCATTCCAATCACTTTCTTCATCTATACAATGAATAAATCCATAATTAATATAGTCTGTTTTTAATTGTTCCAATTGCCATGCAATTGATTTTTTTACCTTATCTAAATTTGTTGTCCAACCATAACTTCCTGTTTCATAATTCGCACCAAAATGAATTTGGTACATAACTTTATCTCTGACATTTTCAAAAGCTTTCCCATAATATGGAAAACACGCTGCATCTCCACCTGCTAAATCAAAATAATTGATTCCATTATCAAATGCCATTTTTAAAGTTTCAATTCCTTCTTTTTCTTCTGCTTGTGAAATAGAACTAGCACCTACCCCTATAATACTAATTTTATCTCCTGTTCTACGATTTGTTCTATATTCCATTTCTAATCCTCCCCTCATGATTACTTTTTATTATATAGGAAACATCAGATTTTCCCTTAACTTTATTTAAGATTTTTCCATATATAAAGAGAAAATTTGCATTAAAAAAACTCGTGAGCCATACGAATATAACTTTATACTATTTTTATATCATTTAGAGTTTACTTTAAGTCAATAGTTTTTATAAAATATATTATAATTTTTTTATTTATATAAAATAAATATATCTAAAAAGCACCAATCATTTAAAATTGGTACTTTTCTAATTTTATTATTTATTCATAAATTTTTTTCCACTATTCCAAGCCTGTCCTACTTTTTCTCCAATTTTATAATATCCATTTTGATATTGATCAAACACAAAAGCATTAATTTTCATAGGATCTACTTTTCCATTTTCATCAAAAACCTTTTCATCAGCTACAACATTTACGATTTCTCCTAAAACTCTGAAACCATAAGATTCATGTTGTAGTTCTGCTACTTTACATTCCAATGTAATTGGATATTCTTCAATAATTGGTGCATCTACTCTCGTACTTTTTGTAGCATGCATTCCTGTTCTTTCAAATTTATCTTCCATTGTATTTCCAGATGCTGTTCCAAAAAAGTCTGATTCTTCTAGATGGTCTACATCTGCAATACTTAGTGTAAAGGCTTTTCTTTCTTTTATATTTTTAGCTGTTTTGTGGCTTTCTGTAATATTTAAAGCTACCATATTATTGTCACAAATACCTCCCCAAGCCATATTCATTACATCTACCTTATCATTTTCTCCATAGGTTGCAATCATTAATACTGGCATAGGAAATACATAAGGTTTTACACCTAAATCTTTTTTCATAGAAAATTCCTCCTATCTTGAGCAGTTTATGCTCTATAAAATTTAATAGTCCCCTTTTATATTTGCCTATATTTTATCACTTATACTTTTATCTTACAATATTTATTCTTTATTTGCCTTCTTCTCCCAAACACTTCTTACTAATTTTAAAGATAATGTAGATAATGCGAAACCTATAACAGGAACTAATGAACTTAAAGCTACATTTGTAAATTTATTTATCATATTTGAATAGATGATTACTACTATATATGTTAATATACAAATGCAAATTTTTCTTGTCCAACTTGTTTCCCATTTTTTATCTAATTCTACTCTTTTGTTTCTTTCTTTAATTTTTATAATTTCTTTTTCTAATTCTTCATTACTCATTTTTCTTTCTCCTTCTATTTTCATTTTTATAAATTATATCAATAAGTTTTGCTTTTTACAATATGGATAAAATTTATTTTGCTTACACTATACTTATTAATGAATTAGAAGAATAATTTGACTTTTACAAATTTATATGCTAATATATAATTAGCTTAAGCAAATGTGTCTTTAATCGTATGAAGTCAGTTTGCTATCAGTATGTGTACTGCAATTACACATACTATTTTTTTGCTAAAAATAAAAAAAATCGTAACTATTTAGAAACAGTACGATTTACATGGTACCGATGGTGGGACTCGAACCCACATGGTTTCCCGCTGGATTTTGAGTCCAGTGCGTCTACCAATTCCGCCACATCGGCATAAAAAATATGTACTAATATATATTAGCACATATCTTTTAAAAAGTCTAGAAAAATTTCATAACTTTTTTAAAAGTTTCATTTATACAATTTTAATGGTTTGCCCTGGATAAATTAAATTTGGATTTTGGATATCATTATATTGTAAAATTTCATTTAAAGTAATTCCAAATCTTTTAGCAATTCTATTTAACGTATCTCCTTCTTTTACAACGTAATATACTTGAATGGTATTATCTACTGGAGAAAGCTCTGTAACATCACTTTCTGTAATTCTTAATTTTTGTCCTGGATAAATTAAATTTGGATTTTCTATATCATTTAATTCCACAATATGTTCTACACTCACATGATATTCTCTTGCAATTTGTGATAAAGTATTTCCTCTATGAACTGTATAAATAATATCTCCCGTTCCTCTTTCTTCATTGCCTGGTGTTGTGGAATTAGTAAGAATTCTTAGTTTTTCTCCTGGATAAATTAAATCTGGATTTTGTATATTGTTAATATCTACAATTTCTTGCACAGTTGTTCCATACTTTCTTGCAATAGCACTTAAAGTATCCCCACTTTGTACGGTATATTCTATGCTTTCTGTATTGTTTGGAGTTGTATTTCCACTATTATTCGAAATTTCAGAAGCTTCATCTAAAAAGATTTCTTCTGTATATAAATCTCTATCTACATTACCATTAATTCCATTCACTCTGCCTCTATCTGTGTATTGAATACCAATATATGTATTCCAACTGGTTTCTATGTTGATTAGATTATTCCTATCTTCATAATAAGCAATCCATAACTCATAATCCTCTGCCAAACTTGTATCAAATGTACTTCTAGCATTTGATAAATCACTATATAAGATGACTTGTTTATTGGTTAGTTCTTCTACACGTTGCATAAATGTTCTAGCAATATTATTGATTTCTTCTCTCCCGACACCACCAAAAGTTTCATAGTCTAATACCAATTTACAATCTGGTGTTTTTCCAGAAATAACAGATACAAAATAGTTTGCTTCTTCTCTGGCTTGTTCTGTACTGGTAGCTGTTAAATAATGATAAAATCCCACGCGCAATCCATTTGCTTTCGCATTTTCATAATTGATATCAAAATAGGCATCTTTTATATTGGTTCCTTGACTTGCCTTTATATACACAACCTGTATTCCAGTATCTCTTACTTCTGCATAATTGATATATCCTTGCCAATTACTAACATCAATTCCTTGATAACTTAAATTTGATGCAGGTGTTAACGCATATGTATGATTTATCTGTATACAAAATACAAAAATAAATATGACAATCCCTGTCAAAAACTTTTTCAGCATAACTTCCTCCTTGTTCTTTTTATTGTATATTATGATTTAAAGAAAGTTTTGTTAAAGAAAACAAATGATTATTTTTTTGTGTAACATCATTTTATCAAATCGAAAAATCCATTTTTCCTATTCAAGAACAAATCAGAAAGCCATACAATTTATACCCAATATACGAAAAAACTGAAGCAAAAAACTTTGAAAGTCTTTTACTTCAGCTTGTGATATTCAACTCCTAAAATAATTCTACTTCTAATCTAAATAAGCTTTTAGAAATAACTTTTGAGGGAAATTTGAGTCCGTCCCCAAAATCCCGATTCTAACGTTTATTAATAACTGCTCTATAAATTAATCCTGTGTTAATATCTTTTTCGAATTCTACTCTATATGCATCATCCACATTAATACTACTTTTTAATAATGTAATGTTTTGTTCTGTAACTTCATATTCTTCTCCATCCATATTAATTTCCTCTATTTGATTATTTCCCTCTGTTTCATTATTATTTTGAATGGTTGTTAATAATCCTTTTACCGTTGCTCCTTTTGTGTTTGTACTTTGATATAGTTCAAACTTTGCATTAAATGCATTTACAGCTTGTTCATCTATTTCTGCAGTTGCTTGATTGGTTGCAAAAAGTGTTGGTATTAGATATTGCATTGGATTTTCATTTTCAGATACTCCTAATTCCTCCATTTGTACTTTATTCACTTCTACTATTCTTTCTTGTATAGCATTCATTAAATTCGTAACATATTCATTATCTTGGTCATTTAAGATAACTGCATTTTCTTCTGTCAAATCTTCTATTTCTACACCATCTTTAAATTGTACATTATTTGTAATACTATATTGGTTATGAGCTTTTGCATTTTCTGTTTGCTCCACTACATTAGATTCTTCATATATCCCCTCTAATGTTAGCTCATATGTTTCAGTTACATTGTCTGAATTTAAGTCAGAATATTTAGCAGTACATACAGCACTTATGTCTTGTTTTGTTGTATTCAAAGATATTGTATAGGTTATATCTTGACCGTTTCCTTCTTTGCTCATTGTTAAAGTATTTCCTGTCATTCCTATATCTACTTTGCTAAGATTTCCTCCTACAGCATATACAGTCATTTCTATATCTTGATTCCATTCTGAATCATTAATACTTTCTATTAAATCATCTATAGAATCCTCATCTATTTCTGAATTTATTCCTACACCTTGTAATATCTCATTTAGTTTATGGGTTGTATTAGTGTCTGCCTTTAATGCATTTAAAATTTGAACCAATGTATTTTTTAATTCTTCTCCAGTTAATGTTAGTCTATATCCTGTTAAATTTCCCTCTGTTAATGTAGAAAATTTACTATCATCTAACGTATTTAATATATTATCAAAATAGGTCGTTTTTAAGTTTCGTACTTCTTCATTAGAAAACTCTAAATTTTGCAATTTTAATAAATTATTTATATCTTCTAATCCAGAAAGTTCTTCATCATTTCTAACAGATACAAAACTACTTCCAATATACTGGGTTTGAATTCCTGTTATAGTATTTGTTTTTCTATATGTTAATGGAAATTTGACACTATCTGAATAGTTAAGACTAATTTCTTTTTCTGATTTTGAATTAGTAGGATCTTCTTTTCCAGTAAATGTAATATTAAAATTATTTGCTAATTCTAAATCATCTTCTATATTTGGAATAGCTACTTCAAATGTTATCTCTCCGTTATTTTCATAGCTTGTACTGTTCTTTTTTTGGAAATATTGGACTAACTGATTATCAATAAACCCATTTTCACTTTGAACAATCTGTGAAGTATATTTGAAAAATAACTGTTTATTACTTTTAAACATATCTGTGAAAAAATATAAATATGCAATTCCTCCTACTAAAAGTAGAATAATAATTAATAAAATAACTATCGTAATTGGTAATCCTTTATTTTTCTTTTGTTTCATAAAAACCTCCATTTAATTAATTTGCTCTAACAAATTTTAAACATGATACTCAATAGTATAAATAGATAAATAACTGTATTCCTACTGTCATTTATCTATTTACCTTTATTCTTCCCAGTTATGATAAATATTTGAAACATCATCCAAATCTTCTAGGTTTTCAATTAATCTTTCCATTTTTTCTGTTCCTTTTTCATCTAGCTTAACAGTGGTTGTTGGTACCATTTGAACTTCTGCTTCTAAGAATTCTAACCCTGCTTCTTCTAGTTTTTCACGAACAGTCATAAAGTCTGCTGGATCTGTTGTAATTTCATATACTTCCTCTTCTGATGAAAAATCTTCTGCTCCTGCTTCTAATGCTAACATCATCAAATCATCTTCACTCATAGATGTTGCTTCTTTTTCAATTACAATAACACCTTTTTTATTAAACATATATGATACACAACCTGTTGTTCCTAAGTTTCCTCCTGCTTTATCAAATACATGTCTTACATCTGCTGCTGTTCTATTTTTGTTATCTGTTGATGCTTCTACAATAACCGCTACTCCGTTTGGTCCATATCCTTCATATGTAATTTCTTCATAGTTTTCATTACTTGTTGATGCTTTTCTAATTGCATTGTTAATTGTATCATTTGGCATATTTGCAGCTTTACATTTTGCAATAACATTTTTTAATTTTGAATTTCCTGCAGGATCTGGTCCACCTTCTTTTACAGCAATTAGTAATTCTCTTCCTAGTTTTGTAAATATTTTTCCTCTTGCTGCATCTGCTTTTCCTTTTTTGGCTTGTATGTTGTGCCATTTGCTGTGTCCGGCTCATTTTTAATTCCTCCTTCTCAATTTTTTCAGTATTTAAGCCACTTTCGGCTGTTCTATCATATAAACATCAAGTGAAATTTCTTTATTGTTCTTTGCCCATTT
>CAJFLB010000052.1 GCA_904387305.1 uncultured Clostridia bacterium | reverse complement strand
ACAGTGTTAACATAATAATTATATCATAGAAAGATATAATTGACTATCAAGGTTTATGGGTAACCTTTTAAAAACCTAAATATATTATACAAGGAATGAAAGTTTATGCAAAAGAAATATATATTAGAAGATTTAGACTGTGCAAATTGTGCAGCAAAAATAGAAGAAGGAGTAAAAAACATAGAAGGTGTTACAGAATGCTCTGTAAGTTTTGTAACAGAAAAAATGATTGTAGAAATTGAAGAGGGAAAAGAGAAGGAAGTAGAAAAAGAAATTAAAAAAATAGTAAAAAAAATAGAGCCTAACACAACATTGAGAGAAGTATAGAAAAGAGGTGACAAAATACATGAAAAAGAGATTAAGAAAAATTATTATAGCAGCTATTATTTTTCTAATAGCTGTTCTCATAGAAAAAATAAATTTTGTTAATATTGACGAAAATACGATATTTATCATACAAATTGTATTATATGTATTAAGTTACTTAATTGTTGGATTTGAAGTTGTAAAAAAAGCAGTTGTGAATATTTTTCATGGAGAGTTTTTTGATGAAAATTTCTTAATGAGTGTTGCAACCATTGGCGCATTTGCTATTAAGGAATTTCCAGAAGCAGTCGCAGTTATGCTATTTTATCAAATAGGGGAATATTTCCAAAGCTATGCGGTAAAAAAATCTAGAAAGTCGATTGCAAGTTTAATGGACATCAGACCAGATTATGCAAATTTAAAAGTAAATGGAAATATAGAAAAGAAGTCACCCGAAGAAGTAAAAATAGGTGATGTCATTGTTGTAAAACCAGGGGAAAAGGTTCCACTAGACGGAATTGTTATAGAAGGAACTTCTATGTTAGATACATCAGCATTAACAGGAGAATCTGTTCCAAGAGAAGTAAAGGTAAATGATACTATATTAAGTGGATGTATTAATTTGAATGGTGTTTTAGATATTAAAGTAGAAAAAGCATTTGGAGAATCCACAGTCAGTAAAATATTAGATTTAGTTGAAAATGCAACAAATAAAAAGGCTAAAACAGAAAACTTTATTACAAAATTTTCGAAATATTATACACCAATTGTTGTGCTTTTAGCATTAATCATAGCATTTATTCCACCATTGATAACAAAAACAGATATATTAGATTGGGTATATAGAGCTCTTACATTTTTAGTGGTATCATGTCCATGTGCTTTGGTAATTTCTGTTCCACTTAGTTTCTTTAGTGGAATCGGAGCAGCTTCTAAAAAAGGAATATTAGTAAAAGGAAGCAATTATTTAGAATTGTTATCTAAAACAGAAATTGCTGTATTTGATAAAACAGGAACTTTGACAGAAGGTGTTTTTGATGTGCAAAAGATTAAGAATGAGAACGAAATTGGCCCAAAAGAATTATTAGAATTAGCAACATATTGTGAAAGTTATTCAAATCATCCAATATCTATTTCTATACAAAAAGCCTATGGAAAAGAGATTAATAAAAATAGAATTATCCATAGCGAGGAAGTGGCAGGAAAAGGAATTATTAGTAAAATTGATGACAAAGAAGTTGCTTGTGGGAATATAAAATTAATGAAAGAATTAAATTTAGATAATATAGAACAAGTAGATGAAATAGGAACTGTTATTTATGTAGCAATTAATAGGCAATATGCAGGATATATTCTGATAAGTGATAAGATAAAAGATGATTCTAAAAAAGCAATTCAAGATTTGAAAAAAGCTGGTGTTAGAAAAACAGTTATGCTGACAGGAGATAATAAAGATGTAGCAGAAAAAGTAAATCAAGAATTAAAGCTAGATATGGTATATAGTGAATTGCTTCCAATAGATAAAGTAAATAAAGTAGAAGAATTATTGAAGAATAAAAACGAAGAATCAAAATTAGCATTTATTGGTGATGGGATTAATGATGCACCAGTATTGGCAAGAGCAGATATAGGAATTGCTATGGGAGGATTAGGTTCAGATGCAGCAATAGAAGCAGCAGATATTGTTATTATGACAGATGAACCATCAAAAATAGCAACTGCCATGAAAATTTCAAGAAAGACTTTAAAAATTGTATATCAAAATATTAGTTTTGCATTGATCGTAAAAATTGGTGTTTTAATATTAAGCGCTTTTGGATTAGCTTCTATGTGGGCAGCAGTATTTGCTGATGTAGGTGTAACTGTTTTAGCAGTGCTAAATTCATTTAGAGCACTGAAGTAATATAAAATGAGGATGATTTATGGAAGATAAAATAAGAAGCTATTTTCTAAAATTTTCCTCTATAATAAGCCAGAACAACCATGTTAAAAATTATCAAGATATTGAATGTGATTGGAAAGTTCTTAGAAAATATTAAAATCGATTACTGAGGGAGCAATTCCATTGGAGAGGCTCAGTAATCGATTTTTAGATTTTCTTAGAGCTTGTATTGAACCGAAATATCTTTATAATTTATAACATGGTTGTTCTGTTTTATATTAGAAATTTTTATCATTCTTTTATTTTACAATTTTAATGAAATTATATTCATATCCTGAAACAGAAATATTTTCATTTTTTTCACCTTTATATATACCGCCATCATCACCACTTAAATCTACTTTAAGTCTTACAGGACAAATAAATTCCTCATTTAAGTTGTTGATAATATGAATAGTAAAATTTAAAGTATAATTTATATCATTTAAATTAATACCAGCTTCTTGTAGTACCTTTCCATTAAAAGAAATGGTATTAGAATCAGAAGAAGCAGCATAATTTGTGATAATATCTTGATTCATGTATCCTAAAGTAATTGGGTTTGAACAGTCTGCATAAAAAGTAGGTTGTTCATAATCGGTATTATTATTTTCATCATTTGTGCTAACAATATTATATTCTATTTTATCACCATCTAATTCGTCTATTTCTTTATATTTTGCAAAATCAAATGCGCTTTTATAGTTGACATATTGATGCCCCTTATCAGAACCAGTTGTGATATTTATATTATCAATATATAAATCCTTTACGGTATTTTCATTTGTAAGATCATATACGGCACTTGTATTATCTATAGTTATTGCAATATCGCTATATTGTAAAATGCTTAAATCTTGCAAAGATTCATTTTCACTTTTATCAATTGCATTAGCACTACTATATATTAATATTTTTTGAATTTTAAAAATAGGATTTTCATTTTGTTCTGCAATTTTTTCAACTTGAGTTGAAAATTCACTTTTTGCATAAGAAACTTTAAAAATCAAATCATAATATAAAAATGATAATACACATAATAATAATATAAAAATAGTTAAAATAGTTTTATGATGTTTAATTCTAATTTTTTTCATAATGACTCCTTTTAGCTAAGTCTATTATATAACATTTCCATGTAAGAATATACTTTTGTATGCCAATCTGGGTCACTAGCATATCTTTGGTTAACTCCTTCTACTGTAGGACCATTATAATACCAAGCGCTTGCTGTTTCTCCATCATAGATTTTGGTTCCGGCTGGATTTAGATAATATTTTACTAATGATTTAGTTACAGTTTCAATTCCTTCTGCATATGAACTAAAATCATAAGAAGATTCATAAGGTGTTTCATCATAAGAACCATAACCGAATAAGTTATTTTTTTCTTGTGCAATTTGTGATGTACCCCAAGCACTTTCATGGATAGCAATAGAAGCTATAAATATACCATTTACATTATACTTTTTGTCCATGTTATAAAAGACTTCTGCATTTTCTTCAAAAATTCCATTTGTATCATTTGGTAAGTCTTTAAAGATTTTTTGATAATCTTTTAATGTTAATCCAGTAGATTTATTTAATTCCATTTCAATATTGACATTGATTAAGATTCTTTGGATTCTATTCTTTTCTATAATACTTGGTGTTTTTGTAGGTGATGTTAACACATTAGTAGGTAAATATCCTTCGATTGTATCAAAAGATACTTTACACCAGTCTTCATTAGGTAATTCAAGAAGTGTAACATCTATATAATTTTTTATATCTGCAACTTCTTCAGAATTTTCTGAAGGTTCTTTTCTTAAAGCTGCATTTTTATTTAAATAAACTGTGTCTCCAATATGTATATTCAAATCTGCTAGGAAATCTGAAGTTCCGATATCTAAAATTTGTGGTATTGGTTCTTCAATTGTTTCTTTGGCTAAAATAATTTCTTCTACAAATTCTCCATTTTCATAAGTTTTTACTAAAGAAACATTTTCTTTTCCCATAACACCTTCTTGTAAAACAACTTGCTCTCCTCTTGGAAGTGATGGATTTTGTTGTGTTTGAATTTCATATTCAATTTCTCTTTCTTCAGAAACTTGTTCTTTTACTTTTTCGAAACTTGAGTTTTCAGAAATTATCTTTTGCATGTTCAACGCTTTTCTGTTGATTTCAAAATCAGTAGGAATAGATGCGGTTTCTACAACTTCTTCAGATTCACTTGAAGTATTTCCTGTTTCAACTGAAAATACATTCATAGGAAATACTGCAATAATTATTAAAACTAAAACAACCAAAACAATTAATAAATTTGAAAGTTTTATTCCTTTTTTGTTATCAAAAGAAACATTAGTATTTTCAACAAAAGAAACTTTTGCTTTTGGTTTAGCTTGTTTTTGCATATTAGGTTGTTTTTGAATATTAGATTTTGAAGATGTATTTACTTGATTTGTTCCAGAGTATCTAATTTCTTGTAACTCTTTAAAAACGTCAGACAAATTTCTGGTATCTTGATTTTTATTCACAGAGTTATTTTTGCCATTTGACATCTTAATTTCCTCTCTTTCATAAATTTCTACACCTCTATTATACAATAACAAAATAAACTTGTCTACAAAAAAATAGAAAAAAGAACAAAGTAGCAAAAATTTCTAAAAAATAAATGAATAAATCCTTAAGTTACTTGCAAAATCCATAAAATAGTATATAATAAAAGCATAAAGTTGAAAAGACAATTAAAAAGTAAATTCTTTAAAACTTTGACTTAGGAAGGAAAGCGAATAAACATGAATTTAGAAGGAATTGAAAAAGAAATAGGATATACATTTAAAAATAAAGAATTATTAAAAATTGCATTAACACATACATCTTATGCATATGAAAAACATATAGATAGCAATGAAAAGTTAGAATTTTTAGGAGATAGTATATTAGAATTTCTATCAAGTAGATATTTATTTACACATTATACCAATTTAAAAGAAGGGGAAATGACTAAAGTTAGAGCAACAGTTGTGTGTGAAAAAAGTTTATATAAAATAGCAACAAAACATCATTTTGGAGAGTACCTATTATTAGGAAAATCAGAAAAAATAAATGGAGGAAATAAAAGACCAGCTATATTAGCAGACAGTGTAGAAGCTATCATTGCTGCTATGTATTTAGATGGTGGATTAGAACCAGTAAATACATTTATTGTTGAAAATCTGAAAGAAGAAATTGAACAAGCAAGCAAACATGTAGGAGATAAAGATTATAAAACAGTTTTACAAGAAAAATTACAAGAGGCTGGAGACGTTAAAATAGAATATGAGATTATAAAAGAAAGTGGACCAGATCATGATAAAAGCTTTGAAGCACAAGTAAGATTTAATGGAAAAATTTTGGCAAAAGGTTCTGGAAAAAGCAAAAAGGGAGCGGAAATGCAGGCTGCAAAAAAAGCATTAGAAGATTTAAAATAGAAAAGAGGTAAATCTATGAAACATCAATATATAATACCGATATTTGTACCACATTTAGGTTGTCCAAATGATTGTATTTTTTGCAATCAAAAATCAATTAGTGGTCAAAAAAAGAATATGACAAAAGAAGAAGCAAAAAAAATAATAGATAATTACCTAAAAAATGTAAAAGATGCTCAAGCACAAATTGAAATTGCCTTTTTTGGAGGAAGTTTTACAGCAATAGAAGAAAAGCTACAAAATGAACTATTAGAACTAGCATATGAATATGTAAAAAACGGAAAAGTAGAGAGTATTAGAATATCTACGAGACCAGATTGTATTAATAAGGATATATTAAAAAGACTAAAAAAATATAAAGTAAAAACAATTGAATTAGGCGTGCAATCTTCAAATGACTATATCTTAAAAAGAGCGAATAGAGGACATACATTTGCAGATGTTAAAAAAGCATCGAAATTAATTCGATTTTATGGATTTAAATTAGGACATCAAATGATGGTGGGGTTGCCAGAGAGCACAAGAATAGATGAAATTAATACAGCAAAAGCATTGATAAAATTAAAACCAAAAATGGTAAGAATTTATCCAGTATTAGTAGTGAAAAATATGAAATTAGAAAAAGAATATAAAGAAGGAATTTATGAGCCATTACCATTACCACAAGCAATTGAAACTTGTAAAGAATTGGTTCGAATGTTTGCGGATAAAAAGATTGATATTATACGTGTAGGATTACAAAGCACAGATGAAATTGCAGACCCTAGCAAAGAAAAAAGCGAAGTGGTTGCAGGACCATATCATCCAGCATTTAGACAATTAGTAGAATCAGCTATGTGGTATGATGCCATTGTTGGAAAAATTAAAAAATTAAATGTAAAAGTAAAAGAAGTAGAAGTAAAAGTCAATCCAATAGATGCCAATAATGTAATTGGACATAAAAAAGAAAATGTTAAAAAATTGAAAGAATATTATGATGTAGATTTAGTCTTAAAACAAGACGAATCTATAAAACAAGGAAAATCTAAAATTGAAGTAACAAGAACATTTAAAGATTTTGCTTATGAAGAAAAAGAAGAAGAGAAAAAAGAAATCAGTAAGAAATAAATTAGAATAAAATCACCTAAAATTACCAATACTAGTAATAAAGGTGATTTTTATTATGAGCGGAAAAGAAAAAATCCAAATAAAAAAAATTATTATAGAAATATTGGGAACAATCTTAGGTGCATTTATTATTGCAGTAGCTGTATCATTATTTTTATTGCCAAATAAACTATCTTCTGGAGGTGTAGCTGGAATTGCAACAATCACATATTATTTGTTTCATATGCCAATGGGAATTAGTATGTTAATCATAAATGTTCCATTATTTTTAATGTCTATATTAAAGATTGGAAAAAAATTTTTTGTAGAATCGATTATAGGAACAATTAGTCTATCACTATTTATTGATATATTAGATAAAGTGACACCATTAACAGAAGATAAATTTTTAGCATGTATTTATGGTGGTATTTTAATGGGAGTAGGAACAGCTATTATCTTAAAATGTAATAGTTCAACAGGTGGAACAGATTTGTTTAGTTATATAGCAAGAATTTATAAACCAACTATGAAAGTGGGAGAAATTATCTTTTTAATTGATATTGCAATAGTGGCTTTAAATATGATCTTCTTAAGAGAAATTGAAATCGGGTTATATTCAGCAATAGCTATTTACTTGATGGGCAAGATTATAGATATTTTGTTTGAGGGCATCTATTTTACAAAATTGATTTATATTGTTTCTGATAAAGCAGAAGAAATTGCAAAGGAAATTGGGAAGAAAATAGGAAGAGGTACAACAGGAATTTATGGAAAAGGTATGTATACCAATTCTGATAAATTAATTTTGATGTGTGCAGTTACCAGAAAAGATGTGGGACATACTATACAAATCATAAGAAAAATAGATAAAAAGAGTTTTGTCATTATTACAAACTCAAGAGAAGTTTTGGGATTAGGATTTAAAAGTGGATAGATGTCCTTTTGGGGACGTTTCTGTTTGGGACATTTTTGGGGTTTGGGGACGGACTCATTTTTCCCTTTTCATATTCTTATCTATCTAAAAAATATAGAATATAAAATCATTACACAATTTTGTATAAGCTAAATTTTCGTAGAAATTTTAAAAGAAAAAAATAGAGCCTCTTTCATTATGGCTTTGTGATACAAAGCCAAATGAACATCCCTCATTTTTTTCTTTAACAATTTCTATATTCAAATTTAGATACGCAAAATTG
>CAJFLB010000051.1 GCA_904387305.1 uncultured Clostridia bacterium | reverse complement strand
GTGCTTTACTTCCATCTGCTTTCTTTAATTCTACTTCTATTCTATTTGCATAGCTTTCTTCTTCATCTTTTACTCCATTTTCATTTGTGTCATACCATACCATTCCTTCTATTTGTCTTTTTACTATTCTTATTTCAGCACTTGCTGTAGTAATTACTTCTGTATCCTTACTTGTTTGTGCTGTCATTGTATTAGCATATATATCTCCTGCTCTATTATTATTGGTCTTTAATGTGATTTCCATTTCTATCTTTGTACTTGGGGCAATTTCTCCTTTTAATGCTAATACTGTTACTGGTTCTCCTATTTCTTGTCCTATTTCTTTTTCTTTCCAGATTTCACTTACTCCTATTCCCTCATCTTTTGGTGTTATTTTTCTGGCTTCTATATCTGTTGTTGTATACAATTTTAGATTATCAGTCTCTACCTCCTCACCACCAGCTGTTTGAGTTACTTTTACATTTTCTAATGTATATGTTCCATTATATGCTGTTCCTCTTCCATCTCCATTGTATGGTAAGATGTCTAATAATTGAAAATCTGGTGTACTGGTATCTGTTCTATTTTCATATGTTACTTTATACTTTATTTCTCCATTATTTTCTATAATTGGTGTGTCTGTTTCTTGATAAATTCTATGATTTGCTAAATTTACTACCTTTATTTCATTTGTTGCTGTTCGATAACTAATTTCTGTTAAGCCTATTTTTTCTCTATCTGGTTCAATTACTACTATATTTGTTAATGTTATTTCATTGATACTTTCTGGATTGATTTGTGCTTTAAAGATTAATGGTTCAATCGTTTCTCCTACATTGCAATTATATTTTTCAAATACCAAAGTTGTACTTCCATCTTCGTTTGTAATGATTTCTATTGGTTCTCCATAATTACTACTTCCTGGTACATAAGTTAATCCTTTTGATAATGTATCTTTTATGGTTATAGTTGCTCCTGTCACTCCTGCTGGATTATCCTTATCTAATTCTTCTAACTTAGGCTCTACTTTAAAAGTTACAATGTTTTCATTTTTTGCCAAGTCATAACTTGACTTTTCTTCTCCTGTTGTTTCGTCAATTGCCTTAATAGTTACAGTACTCTCTGCTCCTGCTACTAAAAGAGAGTTTCCATATAAATTACTTTGATGCGTTCCTGATATAACCTCTCCATTTTCATTATATTCTATATTTTTATATGCATAATTATGTGTCGAATATACTGGTTTCGGATATGTAGCATCTGGATTGGTAATGGTTTGCGTTGTTAAGTCTAATGTTTCTGTGTAATAATCTGTATCATGAACAATTCCATAAGTTTTCCCGATTTCTGCACTATCTTTAATTTTCATTCTTATCAATATACCAGTTGAAGAATTTTGGGACCCTGCATTATTTTCTACATTTGCTTCTATATATATACCTGTACAAATATATCCTTGTGGTATATCCTCTAAAGTATGATATATATTAAAATCTTCAATATCTGCATTATTTCTTTCCTCTTGACTTATCCAATTGGTTCCATCCTTTTTAGTTAAATAATATAGATTATATTCTGCAATTTTTCCTTCTCTAATTTTAAAAGCTGTTCCATCTGTTTGTAAAATTGGTTCTAATCCATCTCCATCAAATTTGATTAATTCATTTACACTTTTGATTTCTGTACCAATATCATTGCTGGTATTGTTATCAAATCCTATTCTTGCTTGAAATACTTGTCCTTGTGATTTTCTGCCTCTGGCATAATATGTTGCGTTAGTATCTCGATTCATTTCCCAAAATCCATTATCCTCAAATAATAGAATTGATCTACTATATGAAGCAGGCTTTATATAATAATGTTGTTGCTTATAACTATCATCTGTTAAAACTTTTTGCTCTGTTACTACCTTATCTGAATTTGTAACAATTTGCATATTAGAATCTTCAACTGTTAAATAATATGTTTTATCATTATCACTTGTTATTTCATTATCTGGTACAAATACTTGAAAATATCCTGCACTAAAACATCCAACATTATCTGGATATACAATTAGTGGATCTGATGTATTATACCAATAATTATATATTGGAAATATGCCATCAAATGCATAATTATTAATCGTTGTTTTAATTTTATTATTTTCTTGTTCCATCCATATATTTCCAGAATTATAAATACTTCTTGTTCTATTTGTTTGTGCCATTCCATATGGTGCATAGGCTGTTGACCATGGTGTATTACCTCCAAAATACATATTTCTATCTGGTATATTTCCATATGCTGGATTTTCTGTAGCATTTCCAACATTTATTTTATAATTCCATAATTGTGGCATGGCTTGTTCTGTAATATCTGTTGTTATTTGTTTTCCGTCTATTGTTTCTACCATTTCTAATTTCATATTAATATCAAAATTGATGTCACCTTTTGGAGCCTCTATTCCTTTTAATCCTTTTTCTTCATTATCACCATATAGTTGGAGGATGACTCCATATCCATACATTCTTCCTGTTACTTCACCTTTTCCGTCTCCAAAATCCACATTGCTTTTTACTGTACACAAACTATTTCTTTCAATTTTTATATTATACCCACCTTTTGCTGAAACTCTTATTGTTTCCAAATTATCTTGTATCTCTATTGCCTCATATCCTTCATTTTCTTTGTTACTTTCATTTCCTTGCATCCATAATTTAAAATCCGGATTAATTTCTGTATTGTTTCCTGCTCCTAGTACTTGTAACACCATAGATAATGTCTGTTTTCCTGGTACAGTAATAATCTCTTCTGACATTTGATATTGTGCTGTAAATGTCAAACCATCTTCACTTAAAATTCCTGTTCCATTTGCCCAGTTCATATCTTCTACTGACCACTTCATTAAGCCTGCATATTCTTCTGGCAGACTGGCCTCTATATTAATGATTCCTCCTCTGAATTGACTATATTGCTTTGCTTCTTCACTTCCATGTCCTGTGTTATTTATTCCTATATTTGCTTCTATATTCCATGTCACCTTGTCAAATGAACGTACAACATTATTACTCTCTGAAGAATCATTTCCTGGATCATCATTCTCATCAAATGGAGCTGTTCCTGTTATTCGACTTGAAACTCCTGCTGATGTTATAATTGCAGAATCATCTGTTAGTATTGCTGATCCATCATCAAAAACTTGTACTGCTTCTTTCAGATTCATAGCATTTCCCGTAAACAAGTTTGTTATCTTTTCTTTTATCTCTGTATTAGTGATTAGTAATGCCAATAATCCTACCAACATTACCATTGCTAGAATTATTATATATATTTTATTCTTTTTATCCTTTTTCACCATTATTTGGTCCTCCTTATTCTCTTGCTCTATATATATTTATTTTATATACTTTAAGAAAATAAGTAAATATGGTGAATGCTGTCAAATTTTGTCTTATTTTGTCTTATTTACGGAAGCTTAGCTTTTTATCATCCCTTTCTTATATTATTTTTATGTTACATTTTGTTTACAAGTGTTTAACAAAGGGAGCATTGGCAAAGGAACCATTGGGACCAGGTCCCTTTGGACCCAATAAAAAAGTGAGGGCTGTTCATTTTGCCTATGATTTTTGGCAACAATGAAAGCGGCTCACTTTTTATTTTAGAATTTCTATGAAAATTTGGCTTATACAAAATCATGTAATGACTTTATATTCTATATTTCGTTTTTCCCTCAAATGGGTCCAAAGAGAACTGGTCCCAATGGTCCTTTTTTTATTTTTTTCTTCTTCTCTTTTGCCATACAATTAGTCCTGCTAATATAACAACAGCTGGTACACTAAATATGATAATTCTAACAATTGTATCTTGTTGTTCTGTTGCTGTATATGTTACTGTTCCTGTACTCTTTCTTGCTGTAATGTCTTCTTCTCTATCTGATAGATATGCTAGTGAGTTTAACACCAAATCCTTATTATATGATGACACTTGTATTGCTGAATATTGAGATTCTTGTGTTAATGGATAATCTGAAATAAAGTAGTTTTCTCCAAAAATGATTAATGTTGATGTCACTGCTGATGTTCCTGCTTCTTCATTTTCTTCTGTTATTGTTTTTTCTAATTCTGCCCCAACTACAAATGAACCAGTTTCTTCTCCTTCTGCAGCAGCTGCTGAACTATTATTAAAGTTTGTTCTAAAATATGCTCCTTCACTTGTTGTTGCTAAATCAGTTTCTACTACTTTTAACCCTTCTAATCCTTCTTCATTAATATTAATTTTAGTTGGATTAGCCAAAATAACACCATCACTATATATATCTTCTGTTATATCTGAATATCCTAAATTTGGAATAACTAAATCTGGTGAATTTGCCACCATTCTTGATGAGTCTGTTTCTCTGATAACTCCCACTTCGAAAGGATTTACTCCATATAAAGCTAATACCTCATTTACATTTGGTAAGTCTGTTGAAACTGCTGTTGCTGCATTTAACCACAAGATATTGCCTCCTCTATTAATATAATCTATAATTGCTGTTTTTGCTTCATTGCTAAAATCTTGTGATGGTGAAGTAATCACTAATGTATCACAATCCTCTGGTACATTTCCTGTTGATAAAATATTTAGTGTATCTACTTCTGTAATTTCATTTTGTAAATATACATTTAAATAATACAAATTATAATCTAATGTAAAATCACTATATCCCTCTAAGAAATATACTTTTGGTATATCATCTGTTGTAACAGATATGATAGCACTTGTTAATCTTTCTTCTGCAATACTAATTGTTTCATATGTTGTTGTATCATAAGTTACTAAATCTGTTGCAGTTAATACTTTTGAACGGTCTCCGCATTCTACAATAATTCCTGATGATCCAGTATCTTCTATACCATATTTTTCTACTAAATCTGGTCTACTTTCTGAATCTACTGCTTCTGCAACAATTCTTTCATTTACATCTTTATATTGTTTTGCAAGAGCTAAATCTGCATTATCCTCTGTATAACCAACAAAATATAGATGAACATCTTTATCAATATCTTTTACTCTCTCTTTACTTTCATCTGTTAATGTATATAATTTCTCTTGTGATAAGTCTATTGGCGTTAAATCCCAAACCTTCATTCCTGTATTGATTCCTAAAAATGCTGCTAATATTAATAATACTAATGATAATGTTCTACTACCATCAATTAACCATTTTCTTTTTACTGCTTGAACAAATTTACTTGTTTCTTTTTTCTCCTTTTTCTCTTTTCTCTTTTCTTTTTTAGCTTTTTTTTCCGCTTTCTTTTCTTCTTTTGTTTTTTTCTCTTTTTTTACTTTTTCTTTTTTATCTTTCTTGTCTTTCTTATCTTTCACTTTTTCATTATTAGTCGCCACTTCGTTTTGTGCATTTTCATTTTTTGTTGTTTCATTTTTATTTTTGTCATTTTCTATTTTTTCGTTATTTATGTTTTCTTTTTCACTTTTCAACTTTACTCTAACCTCCTATCTTACACTTTTTCTTCTTTGCATAACTATTATTGTAAATAGTAAACACATAATTGTAAATGTTATATAGATTACTGTATCTGCAATATCAATTTGTCCATATGGGAAATTAGAAAATAAGTTTATTAATGAAAAATCTGCAAATACATCACTAAAATTTGGTAAAAACCATGAAAATATAAAAAATGCTATTGTGATAACTCCTGCTATAATTTGATTTTCTGTTATACTTGAAGCCAATATTCCAAATGATATATAACTCATAGCAAGTAATAAAAATCCTAATAAAGTAACCAATGCTGTTGTTATATGTGGTGTACCAAAATATGATAGTATTCCAAAATATAAAAATGTACAAAGCTCAGTTATTATGACAATCAATGTTGCTGATATGAATTTTCCTAATACTATTTTTGTAATACTAACAGGTGATGTTAATAATAATTGCTCTGTTCCTGATTTTCTTTCTTCTGCCAATGTTCTCATTGTAAGAATTGGTATGATAAATGTTAAAATTGTTGCTCCTGAATAGAATATATATTCAAAGTTTGTACTTTGATAGTAAAATACATCTGTATAGAAAAATATGCTAAACATGATTAGAAATAATCCTATAAATACATATCCTACTGGTGAAAAGAAATATGATTTAAATTCTTTTTTTATAATTGCCCACATTATTTATTTCCTCCTTCTATTAATTTTATAAATGCATCTTCTAATGTTGTATCTGCTTTTTTCATTTCAAATATTGTTATATTTTCTTTTGCAAATTCAGAGAAAATCTTTTTCCTTAAATCAATATCTTTATCTGCCTCAATTAAATATTGTTTTGTTTTATCTTCATTTTCTTGAACTAGCTCTATATTTTTTATTTCTTTTATTTGATCTTTGATTTTATCTATCTTATTTTCTGTATCTTCAACTGTAACATAAATACAATTATTCTTACTTACTTTGTTCTCCAAATTTTCTGGTGTATCAATTGCTACAATTTTACCTTTATTGATAATAATAACTTTATTACAAATTTGGCTAACTTCTGATAGAATATGAGAACTTAATATAACTGTATGTGTTTTTCCAAGTTCTTTAATTAAATTTCTAATTTCTGTAATTTGCTTTGGATCTAATCCTACTGTTGGTTCATCTAATATTAATATTTTAGGTTCTCCAACTAAAGCACCAGCCATACTAACTCTTTGTTTATATCCTCTGGATAAATTTCTGGTTAATTTATTTTCAACCTCTTTTAACCCTGTTTGTTCAATTACTTTTTGTACCTTTTCTTTTCTCTCTTTTCTATTTACTTTTTTTAACTCTGCCATATATGTTACAAATTCTTTTACTGTTAAGTCTGTATAAAGAGGCACTCCCTCTGGCATATATCCAATTTGCATTTTTGCCTTTTTTGGTTTTTTTAGTGTGTTATATCCTTCAATTGTCACTTCTCCAGACGTTTGTTCTATGTAACCAGTTAAGATATTCATTGTTGTACTTTTTCCAGCACCATTAGGCCCTAGTAATCCTACAATTTCTCCATCATTAATGGTAAAACTTATATCTTCTACGGCTACAGCTTTTCCATACTTTTTTGTAACATTTTTTACCTCTATCACAAAAACTCCTCCTTTAATTTTATTATATCATGACCATATTATCATTTATCTTTACCAATGTAAAGAATTTCACACAATTTTCACATTTTAGCTTAGGGATACTTATATTTGCAAAATTCGACACAGTTTTTTTCTATTGTTTTTTCATAAAATTCTATTTTTTCACATATGAATTAGTTAAGAAATGAGGTTGAATTATGAATGCTTTATATCCCTTATTATTATCTTTTACCATTATATTTTTAGCTGAATTGGGAGATAAAACACAAATTATGGTTTTATCTTTTTCTGCTAAAAGTAGAATGAAACACATTCTATTAGGAATTTCCTTAGGGACATTTCTTAGTCATGGATGTGCAATTCTTTTTGGTAGTCAACTAGGTTCTATCCATAATGAGTATGTTTCTTATTATTTAAATGTATTTACATATATTTCTTTTATTTTGTTTGGAATATTTGGATTTCTCTCTATGAAAAGACCGCCATCTGATAATAAAGAGAGTCATAAAACAGGTCTCATTTCCAAGTTGTGTACATTGAAAATGAATTATGTATTTATCATTGCTTTTTGCATATTTATTGGAGAATTAGGTGATAAAACCTTTCTTTCCTCTATTGGCCTTGGTATTCAATATCCAGATTATAAAGTGTCTTTAATTATTGGTTCTATTTTGGGAATGGTTTGTAGTAATTTACTTGCTATTATTTTTGGAAAACTTTTAAGTATGAAATTTCAGCAAAATATGATAGAAATCATTTCTAATATTTTGTTTATTGTTTTTGGTATTATTGGTCTAATCTTTCATATTTAATCTGTTTTTTCAATTTTCATAACACATTTTTGTCAATTGAAAAAGTAAAATATATTTAGAAAAAGTAACTTCTAATTACCAGTTAAATGCTATTTAAAAGGATTTAATTGATTAAAAAGGATTGCT
>CAJFLB010000050.1 GCA_904387305.1 uncultured Clostridia bacterium | reverse complement strand
AGATAAAAATATAAAATTAAATAGGAATCTCGAAAATCAAGAAACAAAGTTAATTCAGGATTTTAATGAAGAGAAATCCTACTAAAAATTTATGCTATCCAGAAGAGCCTGTAAACTTGAATTTAAATGTATTTTATGGTATAATGTTACCCAATGCTATGGGCAATGACCTTTAGTAAAAGATTCCAAAATATTTTAAATAAAAGAAAGGATGAAAGACATTATGGGAAAAGAAAGTTTGGAAAACAAAGAAAACCGGATAGACTACAAAAGGTCGATTTCCGGGAAAGGAGTTGAAAGACTCGTTATTATCTCTAAGGAGGTAAAAGTATCGGTGCAGCCGATACAATCAAACAGGATACGGATGTGGCTTCAAGGGGAAGCAGCTTCTAAAGTAATCCTTAAGTGTGAAAAAAGAGGTGAGGAGCGGGTAATTATGCTCCAAGAGAAAAAAGTTGTGGAAAAAGTTGAATTGAAGATAGCGATTCCGACCACAATTCCGTACCTTTCAATAGGGACGGGCTCTGCTAATGTTAAGGTTAGAAATATTTTACCTGACGAACTGAGTATTAAGACAAATAATGGTCTGGTGGACATTAATACACTAGACATAGACAAAGAAAGCAACATAAAAATCAATACTAAGGATGCAGATATACAGTTGCAAATCAGAGGCCATATCGAATTGGACTCTAAAAGTACAACTGGAGTAACTCGTAATCGTCACAAGACCAATGGCGAAGCAACTATAAAGATACAAGCTCGCTCAATCAGTGGAGATATTAATGTGTTATAACTTTTTTACAACCTGTGAGACCTAGTTGGGAGCACAGGTTGTTCCCATATATGTAAAAAATAACAAAAAAATGTTGCAATCTATATATAGTTTCTGGTATAATAGTAAAGATATAAAATATAAAAGGGAGCAAGAAAATGAAAAACTATTTGAAAAAAACTAATTGCATAAATATTTCAGCTGTTTTCTTAATAGTTGCTTTATTTTCATTTGCATTTTAAGTAAGGATTTTTTGTTCCTTATTTTTTTTTGTCATTTACAATATATACAAATTTAACATATATGAATGGAGGTTAATATGAAAGAATTCAACAAAAAAATTGTACTAGAAGATGGAGAAGAATATTTAGGATATGGATTTGGAGCAGACAAAGAAGCAATTTGTGAAATTGTATTTAACACCTCAATGGTAGGATATCAAGAAATCGTTTCAGACCCATCATATACCTATCAAATGGTAGTGATGACATATCCATTAATCGGAAACTATGGAATTACAGATGAAGATTATGAAACCAAACAACCAACGATTGGTGGAATGGTGGTAAGAGAATATAATGATTTACCAAGTAATTTCCGCTATACCAAAACATTATCAGAATATTTAGAAGAAAATGATATACCAGGAATTTCAGGTATTGATACAAGAAAATTAACGAGAAGTATCAGAAATAAAGGAAGTAGAAAGGTTATCATCACAGATATTACAACAAGTAAAGAAGAAGCATTAAAAAAATTAAATGCATATGATATTCCAAAAGATGCTGTATCAAAAGTAAGTTGCAAAAAGAAATGGTATTCTAGAACAGCAAATTACAAATATAATGTGGTAGCAGTAGATTGTGGTATTAAGTTAAATATTATAAGAAGTTTAAATAAAAGAGGTTGTAATGTAACAATTGTGCCATATAATACACCAGCAAAAGAAATTGAAAGCTTAAAACCAGATGGAGTCTTTTTATCAAATGGACCAGGTGATCCAGAAGATGTAAAAGAAGTAATTAAACTTGTAAAAGAATTAAGAGGAAAATATCCAATTTTCGGAATTTGCTTAGGGCATCAAATGATTAGTTTAGCATATGGTGCAAAAACATATAAATTAAAATTTGGACATAGAGGTGGAAATCATCCAGTATTAAATCTAGAAACAGATAAGATAGAAATTACAAGTCAAAACCATAGTTATGCAGTAGATGAAAAATCTCTAGAAAAAACAGATTTAGTACCAACACATAAAAATATTTTGGATAATACCATTGAAGGTGTTGAATGTAAAAAAGATAAAGTATTTAGTGTTCAATATCACCCTGAAAGTGCACCAGGACCACAAGATAGTGGATATTTGTTTGATAAATTTATTAAAATCATGGGGGAATTTGAAAAATAATCAGCATCTTGCGTCGTTAAACTTCGATTTGAATTTAATCGACGTACAAATCGTACGCCTCATAAATTCAAATCTCGTTTGCCTAGCAATATACTAATTCTTTTTCGAATTCAGTAAAAAAATTTGCAAAATAAAAAACTTATTTTTTGTATACGAAAAAATCTATATGTGTTCAAGATAAAAGCAGATTTTTTCTATACAATAATTGAATATACTAATTCTTTTTCGAATTTAGTAAAAAAATTGGAAATAGAAATCGTTTTTAAAAGAAAGGAATGAATAAAATGCCAAAAAGAAAAGATATAAAAACTGTACTAGTTATTGGTTCTGGACCAATTGTGATTGGACAAGCTGCAGAATTTGACTATGCTGGAACACAAGCTTGTTTAGCACTAAAAGAAGAAGGATATAAAGTTATATTAGTAAATTCCAACCCAGCAACCATTATGACAGACACAGCCATTGCAGATAAAGTATATATGGAACCATTAACATTAGAATATGTTGCAAAAATTATTAGATATGAAAGACCAGATGCTATTTTACCAGGAATTGGAGGACAAACTGGATTAAATATAGCTATGCAGTTATATAGAAAAGGAATCTTACAAGAATGTCAAGTAGAACTTCTAGGAACAAGTAGTGAAAGTATTGAAAAGGCAGAAGATAGAGAAAAATTCAAAGAATTATGCCAAGAATTAGGAGAACCTGTCTTAGAATCTATTATTGCAGAATCAGAAGAAGAAGGAATTGCAGCAGCAAATAAAATAGGATACCCAGTTGTTCTAAGACCAGCCTTTACTTTAGGAGGAACTGGTGGAGGATTTGCAGATAATGAACAAGAATTAAAACCATTATTAAAACATGCCTTAAAACTTTCTCCTGTAAATCAAGTATTAGTAGAAAAAAGTATTAAAGGATATAAAGAGATTGAATATGAGGTAATGAGAGACCATAATGATACAGCCATTACCATTTGTAATATGGAAAACTTAGACCCAGTAGGTGTTCATACAGGAGATTCTATTGTTGTCGCACCAAGCCAAACTTTAACTAATAAAGAATATCAACTATTAAGAGATAGTGCCTTAAAAATTATTAGAGCCTTAAAAATAGAAGGAGGATGTAATGTTCAATTTGCTTTAGACCCACATTCTTTCAACTATTATGTCATTGAAGTAAATCCAAGGGTATCTCGTTCATCAGCATTAGCTTCAAAAGCAAGTGGATATCCAATTGCTAGAGTTTCAGCAAAAATAGCAGTTGGTATGAGATTAGAAGAAATTCCATTAGCCAATACACCAGCAAGTTTTGAACCAGCATTAGACTATATTGTTTGCAAAATACCAAGATTCCCATTTGATAAATTTACACTAGCTTCAAATAAACTAAGTACACAAATGAAGGCAACAGGAGAAGTTATGAGTGTAGGAAGAACATTTGAAGAAAGTTTATTAAAAGCAATAAGATCATTAGAAACAGGTGTATGTCATATTCATCATAAAAAATTTGACACAATGGAAACAGAAGAGATGATGACATATATAAAAGATGGAACAGATGATAGAATCTATGCGATTGCAGAATTAATAAGAAGAGATGTCGATTTAGGATTAATTTATGATACAACAAAAATTGATATGTTTTTCTTAGAAAAAATTAAAAATATTGTTGAAACGGAAAAAGTGTTAAAGAAAAATGTAGGAGATATTGATACATTAAAAACTGTTAAGAAAATGGGATTTAGTGATAAATATATTGCAAAAGTATGGAAGAAAAAAGAAAATGATATTTATGAATTAAGAAAGAAAAACAGCATTTATCCTGTATATAAAATGATAGATACATGTAGTAGTGAGTTTGAAAGTTATGTACCATATTTCTATTCAACATATGAAGAAGAAAATGAATCTATCATAAGTGATAAGAAAAAAATCATTGTATTAGGTGCAGGACCAATTAGAATTGGACAAGGTGTAGAATTTGACTATTCTACAGTGCATGCAGTAAAAACAATTAAAGAAGCAGGATATGAAGCAATTATTATCAATAACAACCCAGAAACTGTATCAACAGACTATACAACGAGTGATAAGCTATATTTTGAACCACTAACTGTAGAAGATGTTATGAATATTGTAGAATTAGAAAAACCAGAAGGTGTTGTAGCAGCTTTAGGTGGACAAACAGCCATTAACCTTGCAGGACCACTTTCAAAATTAGGTGTTAAAATCATTGGTACAGATGTAAATGCCATTGAAAAAGCAGAAAATAGAGATGCATTTGAAAGAGTTATGAAAGACTTAAAACTATTACAACCTAGAGGAGAAGCTGTAACAAATATAGAAGATGGAATCAAAGTTGCGAAAGAAATTGGATATCCAGTTCTAGTAAGACCAAGTTATGTATTAGGTGGAAGAGCAATGCAAATTGTTTCTAATCAAAGAGCATTAGAAAAATATTTGAAAACAGCTGTTGAAATCAATACAGAACAACCTGTATTAGTAGATAAATATATAACAGGAAAAGAATTAGAAGTCGATGCTGTATGTGATGGAAAAGATGTCTTCATACCTGGAATTATGGAACATGTTGAAAAAACAGGAATTCACTCAGGAGATAGTATTAGTGTATATCCAACCTTTAGTGTTAGCCAAAAAGCAAAAGATACGATTATAGATTATACAGTAAAATTAGGCTTAGGTATTGGTATTGTCGGATTATATAATATCCAATTCATTGTAGATGATAAAGAAGATGTTTATGTTATAGAAGTAAATCCAAGATCATCAAGAACTGTACCATTTATTTCAAAATCTACTGGATATTCTTTAGCAGATATTGGAACATTAGTGATGCTTGGAAAATCTTTAAAAGAACAAGGAATTGATGTGGTATATCCAAAAGAGAAAGAAAAATGGTATGTAAAAGCACCAGCATTCTCATTCTCAAAATTATCAGGATTAGATGCAACACTTTCTCCTGAAATGAAATCAACAGGAGAAGCTATTGGATATGATAAAAAACTAACCAGAGCATTATATAAAGCATTACAATCTTCAGGAATGAAGCTTGCAAATTATGGAACCATATTTGTAACCATTGCAGATAAAGATAAAGAAGAAGCATTACCATTAATTAGAAGATTTTATAACCTAGGATTTAATATCGAAGCAACAAAAGGAACTGCTAAATTCTTAAAAGAACATGGTATCAGAACAAGAGTGAAAAAGAAAATTAGTGAAGGTAGTGAAGAAATTCTAGAATCTTTAAGAAAAGGTTATGTAAGTTATGTCATCAACACAAGAAATATTGATTCCATAGATCAAGAAACAGATGGAAGTTATATCAGAAGATGTGCAACACAAAATAATGTACCAATGTTCACAGCATTAGACACAGTAAGAGCAGTATTGGATGTGTTAGAAGAAATTACGCTTGGAATTTCAACGATTGATGAATAAAATGTCCAATTGGGGACGTTTCTGTTTGGGACATTTTTCTGAAAGAGTATCTGGATAAGAAATATTCTAAGTAGAATTTAGAAAGAAAAAAATATCGATAAGCGCCCTTTGGGGCGTTTTTCAATTATCTATCTAAAAGCATATAATTATTTATTCATTTATCTTTTTATAAATTTATGATATAAATAAAAAAATTTGCAACTAAATTAATAATAAACTATATCTTATATGTAGAAATCAAATGAAAGGAGGAATAAAATTTTCCTAAAATCTTTGGTATATAAAGATAACTTAATTATATCATTGGATTATCAAAATTTATTTAATAAAATCAAATTAATGTAGCAATTTTGATTGATTTTATAAATTTATTATACGAGGAGGAATTATATGTGGAAGAAGAACTAATTATTAAAGCAAAATCTGGAGAAGTTAGGGCCTTTACAGACTTGATACATAGTATTGAAAATGATTTATATAGAATAGCAAAAACAAGATTAGATAATGATGATGACATTTGTGATGCAATTCAAGAAACAATGATAAATGCTTATAAACATTTGAAAAAATTAAAAGATAATTCTCATTTTAAAAGTTGGATTATTAAAATTTTAATTAATGAATGTAATAAAATTTATAAGACTAAAAAAAGAAAAGAAAAACTTTTTAAAAAAATTACTAAAGAAGAAAATATCCAACCAATTGATGAATCTGTCAATTTAGTCGATTCTAAAATAAATTTTGAATTATTAGTTGAAAAATTACCATATGAAGAAAAATTACTCGTTACTCTATTCTATTATAATCAATATTCTTGTACTGAAATATCTGAAATTGTAGGAATGAATATTAATACTGTGAAAAGCAAACTTAAAAGGAGCAAAGAAAAAGTAAAAAAATATTATGAGGGAGGTCTTTTACATGAACAATAATTATGATGAAATAGACAATTTATTTTTTCAATATTTTGAAAATAATCAAGAAGTTCCTAGGATAATTACTAATTGTATAGAAACAGCTATGTATAAGAGCAAAAACAAATATGGAATAACGATATTAATTAAAAAAATTATAATAACTCTTATAAGTTTTATAACTGTTACTGGTGGCATAGTATTTGCATCTAATATAATAAAAAATTTTTTTAATAATAGCAAAGGCTTAGATACTGCTGTAGAAAATGGATATATAGAACAGGGAGGAGAAAATGTTGTTTCAAATAATACTGATATAACTGTAAAAAACTTCTTGATGGATGATTTCAATTTAAGTTTTACATTAGAAATGCAATTTGATGAATCTATGGATATAAATTCTATTTATAGAATAATCTTACCAAATCTAATGATTACTGATGAACAAAAAAGAATTATATATTGCATAGATGAAACAACTTTTAAAGAATATTGTCAAAAGAATAATCTTAATTATTCTTGGAATGAATTTAATGATAATCATTTACGTAGTGGCGCAAATTGGTATATAAAAGATAAATTGACAGATTCTAATTCAGTAGAATTAGTTTATAATCTTTACTCTAATAAATACCCTAAAAGCAAATATTTATATTTGAATTTTTCTGAAATAAGTATTCAGAATAATCCAAATGATGATTCCATAAAAAGCACCATCGATGGAAATTGGAATTTAGATTTAGAAGTTCCAGAAAAGTTTTATAATAGAGAATCTACAATTTATACTGTGAAAGAGTGTAGTGATTCGACAATAAATGTTACAGATGCATCTTTATATGATACGTGTTTCAAATTAGAATTTAACACAAAAGTCAAACCTATATATCAAGAAAATGATAGTGAAGAGGTAAAAAATGAAAAAATGCAAGCTTTAACAGAATGGAATATGAAAGAAAATGCAGAATGGAGAACAATGGTTTATGATGAATATATTATAGATAATAGTGGAAATAAGTTCTATCCATTACGAAGTAGTTCAGAAGATTCTATGACTAGTTATTTACCAGATGGTCAATTTATCCATATGCAGACTTTTGATTTAACTAAATATAATAAAAATGCTAATACTATTACACTATATTTAAAAATAAATTTACCTTATACTCAAAAAGATGTTAAGATTGTTTTAGAGAGGCAAGATTTATAAATATTTTTACAATTTTTATCATAAAAACTGATATTAACATTATACAATTTTTATCTTTTTTTATCTTTTTTTATCTTTTTGACATTAATTATAGTTATTATGTTATTCTTGTTATATTATCCTCATCGAATATCAACAATTGATGAATAAATTATAAGAAAGGCGTGCGTTAACGAAATCAAAGATTTCGACGCACACATGTGAAGACTGCTTCGCAGTACTTCACAAATATAGGAAGCCTAACCTTGTTGTATACGGAAAAATCCACATAGGGTCAAGATAAAAGTCGATTTTTCTTTTGAAAATAAAATCTTATTTATATAATAGGGACTTGTTTTTGCACGCAAAGTCCCTATTGTCTAAATATTACATATTTTACCATTTAT
>CAJFLB010000049.1 GCA_904387305.1 uncultured Clostridia bacterium | reverse complement strand
AAAGCAAATTTTATTCAAAAAGAAACGCCTATATTTTGACGTTTCTCTTACATTTGGAATTTACTTTTTCTTTTGGAAGTTACTTTTACAATTCACCATAGTTTTTACTTATTTGATTATATTCCACATTACAGTGGAAATATGTGGCTGGGGTACTGTGATTCGAACACAGGAATGTCGGAGTCAGAGTCCGATGCCTTACCGCTTGGCGATACCCCAATATACATTTATATTATATAATCTTTCTTCCTCTTTTACAAGTATTTTTATAGATTTTATTGCAATGCTATGTAATATTCGTTACAATTCACAGTTTTAAATAGATACTAATTAGAATGCTATTGGCTGTGAATTGTAATTAATATCCTTGTACATATATCAAAAAATGATATTCTCTAATTTTTTCTGCTTCTAAGGTATCTTGCTTATTTTGTTCCTCACTTATTTCATATTCCCATTTCCAATACACAGGTATCGTTTTTTCTTCTTTTCTTAAGACCATACCTGTTAAATCCTCTCCTAATTCTTCTAATGTGTGGTAACTTTTTCCGTTTTCTGATGTATAAAACTGTAAATTTGTTGGCTTTTCGCTTTTACTTTCAAACTCAATTTTATAATTTAAATCCTTATTACTCGTCAATAGAATATCAAATCTACCACTTGTTCCTGGCGCTATTTTTTCATATATTAATGTTTTGTTGTTCACTGTATCCTTTAAATTTAATGCTTTTAATTTTCTATTTTGATATTGAATATGAAAAGAAATAATTTTTATGCTTGTTCCTCTTTCTGTAAATTCTTCTACAACATCTTTTTTACCATTTATTTTACTTTCTGATTGATCTTTAGAATTAAAAAATTGAAAAAATAATAAATCTTCTTGTAAAAACTCGTATCTCATAAAATTTATGATAAATAAAATTATACACATGAAAATCATGATAATCATTACATATCGTTTTTTGTTTTTTTTCACTCTTATCACCTATATTTTTAATTGTTCTGAATGCACTTTTATTTGTATATCTTGCATAATATCTTCCATTGTATTTTTGCTAGCATCATATGTTACTTTTAGTGTATACTTTTGTTCTTCCTCTACATCTCTATGAAATATCATTTCTTTAGTTTTATTTTCCTTTAGCTCTAATTTTTCATCACCTTGATATAATTGATATTGAATAGAAGCATCTAAATCGTTTTCTAATATTTCTATATAATATGATAAATCCACTTGTGAAACTTCTTTCCCTTGATTATAATTTTTTACAGTAAAATGGTATTCCCCATTTTTATTATCTTCTGTAATAATGATTTCTGAATCCTTTTCCACTTCTAAAATCGGTTTGGCAATTTTAGTATTATTTTTTATATTAGCATTATATACTGCCTTCCCAACGCTTACTCCCGCAAAAAATGTAATTCCTATGATTACTATAGTAATTATCATCAGTATTTCTTGTTTTTTTCTCTCATTTTTTCTTTCTTCTTTTTTTAAATTTTTTAGTGCTAGCCTTTTTTGTTTTATGATAAAATTTAAATTCAATTTTTTCTCCTCTCTATTTATATGTTCATTAAGAGGAACTTGTCCTCTTAATGAATCACAAAGATTATTTATTCTGCTAAATATTTTACAATTTACTTTTCTTATTTGTATTCTTTTGTTTATACATATTTCTCTATAATTTATCTTAGAGGATTAGATTTTTATTTTTTAATTTTTGATTTCTAAATTTTGACATAAACTTTTATCTCTTTTTATAAAATTTTAATTTATATATTTCTTAAGCTTATCATATTCATAATATTTTTGTATATTTCATAAACTATTGTGGCATAACTTGTACTCCTTTAACATGGATATCAAATGTATAATTTTCTAATTGTTTTGCATTATTAGTATCAATTTGGTCATTTTGGTTAATTTCATTTTCATTTTCACCAGTTTCATATTGCCACTCCCAGTTAATTGTAATTGTTCTTGTCTTATCTTCATCATTTGCATTTATAGTTCCTGATAAATCTTTTTCTAGTTCTTGTATTGTGGCATATTCTTCATCTTGATAAATAAAGATTAAGTTTTGTGGTTTTTCACTCTCATTTAAAAACTGTACCACATATTCCACTCCTACTTCAGAACCTGTCGCATCTACTACAATATTAAAACTTCCATTGGTTCCTGGTGCTACTTTGTTATTCACTAATGTTTCATTATTATATGTAGATAATAAATTTACATTTTGTACCACATCTTCTTTTCCATTCACCTTAAATACCCAATTTGCAATTTCTGCTGTTCCTGTTCCTTTTACTTCTGATAAATATTTTGAAAAAGCTTTACCACCAAAAAAAGATAATATAATGGCTAATAATATACATATAACTAAAAGAATTGTTTTCTTTTTTTTCAAATAGGCATACCTCCTTTTTTATTTATTTTTGTTTTTGGATAATTTGATTGATAATCTTGAAATTAAAAATTAATTATAAAAATTATAGAAAAAAATGTAATTAAATTATAATTCCATATTTTGGAATTGTCAATTATTTTCTACAATTTTTTCCGCCTTTTCATCGCAAATTTCGACAAAATCCTCTTCTTGACTTTTCTTATTTCTGGCTATATAATGTATACATTCATATTCAAATATTTTATTTCGTAAATTTTCAAATTCCCAAATACAATCATTTATAATAAGGAGGGATTTTTTGAATAAAAAATTTTTTATTATCTGCTTATTTTTCATTTTTCTTTTTTTATTTCCATTTTATTATCAATTTAGTTTTTCAAAATATATTTTTAATGATTCTTTTACTGCAACTAAAATTCAAATCGATAAAAAACCAATAATAGAAATCATTGGTATTTCCAATACCAATACAGGTTATGAGAAATATGCAAATTCTACACATGTCATAGGTTTAAGAGTTAAAATCACAGAAAAGAATATTGCAATAAATCATTTTAATCGTGATACAATACAAATTCTTGTTAATGATACATTTATTACTCCATCTATAAAAGTTTTTTTACTTTCTGATAATCATGGTGAAATCATTTATGATATCATGCTTTCAAAGTTAACTGGTAATGGAAATTTAAGTATTGTTTTTCCCGAGGGAATTATCGAAGATTCTTTTGGACAAAAAAATATTTTTCAGAAATTTGATACTGATATTTTTATTGACAACATTGCTCCTATTAGTACTTGTGAAGAAATATCTATTGTAAATGATAAATCACAATATATCATTCAATCTAATGAAAATTTAAGACCTGTAGATGGTTGGAATTTCTATAATACCAATTCTTTTTTATCAAAAGTTTTTTCTTCTCCAATTTATTATCCTATTACAATCACAGATTATGCTGGAAATATATCTGAAGTTTTTGTTCAAGTACAACATGCCAAAAACATTATGTTGTATTATGCCACTCATAATACTGGTTATTCTATTAACACATTTAATCATAGTGGAGAAATTTCTGGAAAACAAACTATTATCGATTCTTCTCATAATAAATCTGAAAGAATCCTTACTTATCTAGAAGGTGATGTTGATAGTAGTATGTTAAAAGCTAGAGTTTTTGATTATACCTACTGGGGTGAAAATACAACTGACATATGCAATTCTTCTGAAATCAAGTATAGTTATGGCTACAGTCCTAGTTCTACTTCTTGGTATGACATTAGTGGCCAAAATGCTATACGTTTTCTTAATAAAATCGCTTTGCAACTGGGTGGCTATGGACACAATACTGCTGGAAATACTTGTTCAAACAAAATAAATCCTATTCCTGAAGAAATTGCCAAACAAAATTTATATGGTCTTTCCGGAATTGCTTTTCAATTAAGAGATTGTGAAGAATATTCTATTGTTTATCAAATCTATGTACCATCTATCGGTTGGTTAAAGGCTTCCTCTGATGGTGAAGAAACAACTTATGCTCATGACAAACCATTTTCTGCTATTAGAATGAATATTGTTCCTAAATCAGAAAAACAACGTTTTAAAAATTATTGGAATCGTGTCATTTATACAGATTATGTTGAATAAACTCTTTAAATCTTAAACATGTATAAAAGCCATAGATATAAATGTCTATGGCTTTTATTACATTATTTATTTTATGATTTAGAAGATATATTAACTCCTATAATTCCTCCTAAAATCCCAAAAACAATTCCTGTAATTATCATAATAATTGATTGCATTGTTAAAGAAAATTGCATGCTAAATATACTTGAAAACAAATATAATAAAACTATATATACACCACCAATGATTCCTCCATTAATTAATCCATTCTTTTTTATTTTTATATTACTAATACTACTTCCAATTAATATACTAAGTGCTGTAACAATAATAATGGTTGGATTAATAATATTTTCAGAAACATTTGTATAAGTTAATACAATTGACAAAATCAATAAAAAAACGAAAGTAATAATAAAAGCAATTCCCAATCCTTTTAATATATTGATAAGACTTTTATTATTTACATCTGAATTTTCCATATTCCAATCTCCTTTCTGTTTTCTCTTTAATGTATATTTGTAAAAAAAAGAAATAGAACTATAATTCTATTTCCTTTTCTAGGTTTTCTATAAATTTTTTTATGATATCTTCTCTCACAAAATCTTTTCCATATTCCTTTTTTAGTGATGTTGCAATCTCTTCTGTTTCTTTTGAAAATACAACTTCATTAACATTAAAACCTAAACTAATTAATAAGTAATTAATCTTTTCTGATATTGTATTGATTTCAGTCAAGATACCACATATTTTTTTACCATTTAACATTAAATCATTTGGTTCTTTTATTGTTAATTGACACTGGTATAATTCCTGTATTGCTTTTTGCATACATTCTGCTATTTTTACAGTTAAACCTTCTAAACTACTAATTTTACATTCTGGTTTTAATATAATGGTTAAAGCAATATTTTTACTCTCTCCCGTATACCACAATCTTCCTTTAGTTCCAATTCCATTTGTTTGTATTTCTGCTATTATCATTTTTCCACTATGTTTTTCTTGTAAGGCGATTTGCTTTGCATATGTATGCGTAGAAGAGATTTCTCTAAAATATTCTATTTCTTTTCCTATATATTTCGTATTTGCAGTTTTTATGCTTTCTAAGTTCATACTTTGCTCTCCCATTTGTCTATTTTCAATACTTATACAAGTTTTATTTTATAGCTTAAATTTCATAATCAATTGCTTGTCTGTCTAATCTAATAGACTTGCATAAATTTGATACTTTGACATGTTCCGGATGATTTTTATATGTTTCTAAATCTTCCATGGTTTCAAATTCAGAAATTAATATAGCATCATATTCATTTTTTGGATTTACATTAATACCTGTTTCCATATTCTTAATTTCTGGAATAATGCCTTTTAATCGATTTAACCCTTCTAAAAATTCTTTCATTTTCTCTTCTTCATTTTCTTTGAATTTCCACATTACAATATGTTTTATCATGTTTTTTCCTCCTTTTTGTTAAAATTTTATTGTATATTTCCATTATTGTCAACTTAAATAGTTTTATTATCTATTTTTAAATCATATATTGCTAATCCTGGTTCTATTTTATGTTTTATTTCTTTTTTTATTTATATAATTAATTATAATATTCAATTAATAAATTAAGTAATTCATCCATAGAAGGAATTCTTCCATAATTTTCAGGAATTATAAAATAATTTGGATTATATTCTATACCATCCATATTGCTCCATGATTGTACATAATTTGTACAAATATCTCCTATCTCAACTTTTTCTGTTTCAAATTCTTCTATTTTTACTTTTATATTATTTTTCATATATTCTTCCAATTCATCAAAATCATAATGTATCCTATCATCAACATCATCATAATATAATTCATAATCTAAATTATACTTTTCAGAATAATAAACTGGCAAAAAGTAATCAGCCTCTATACATGGAAATAACTCTCCTATACGAATTATGAATGTACCATCCATGTAATCGCTTTCTATTTCGTAATCATATGCACTTACATATTTTCTAATAATTCCGTCATAGCTATATTCTTTGCTTATATTTACCACTTTATAATTCCCATCACCATATTTTTGCTCTAAATATGTCATAATGGATATTTTATCTTTACTTTGTATCGCCATAAAAAGAACAATTACATTACAAATTAATATGATAATACTAAATGGAACTTTCCTTATTCTTTTATCATTTACATCATTTAATTGTTTCGTCCTTTTTTTTATTATCAATCCACTTATCCATAATATAAAATTGCAACACAAAATAAAAATGGAAATACCACCCCACTTATTATAATAAGTTAATCCACTTGAATGATATGCAAAAATAGTATATGTCAAAATATCAAATAAAAAAATGATAATAGTAATTCCTAAAAATTCATACCAATACTTTTCAACATACTTTTTTATAAAACGATTCAACAAAAATATTTGTATAATTGCTTCAATTATATATATAAAGAAAAATAATGATAATAATATATTTTCAAATTTCACTTGTTATATCCCCTTAAAAAAATTTTTTATGATTATAACATTGTTTTTTTGATTTGTCCATAAATGGTAAGTGTCTGGATAGCATAAATTTTTAGTCAAATACTGCAAATCTATACACTATACTTTCATTTTTCTCTATGGTTTGCAAAACATTGAGGAATACAGTATAATAAAAATATATCCAATAGAGTTATCGGAGGTAATAAAAATGAAGATTACAGAACAATTAGAGTGGGACTATGAAACCAATAAAAAAACATCAACAAATTTTATGACAAAAGACACAATTAGAGAAATCGTTGCTGCTGAACTGTTTATTCCAATTGTTGAAGAATTATATGATAAAAATATATTTACAAACTGGAGTGGATTAACCGGTAATGCACATATAAGAATTCCTTTAGATGGTTTGTCTAAAGAAAATTTTCTTATAGCAAAGAAAAATTGTGAAAGTAATCCTAATCATTGGAAGTTCCAAAAACCACCATATGCTGACAATAAAGATATTTTACCAAATTATACTTTTGAAATATATGTGGACTATGAAGAAGGTGTAACACAAATTTCATATGTTGTTGAAAAAATGCTCGAAGAAGTAAGAAAATTGTCATTCCAAGATATACAAATTGCAAGAGTAGAATATGCAAAGGAAAGTGAATTACCACGAGTTAATATAGAAGGATTATATAAAAGATCTGAATGCCCTGTTTTTAATATTGAAAAACAACAGGATGAAATGGTTCCCGCAGAATCATTTGAAGAATTATCAGAAATGTATTTAGACGGTAATAATCCGGAATATTTTTATGATGAAGAAACAGATACTTATTTTAGAAATAAAGAACTAATTGCAAAATCAAAAGAATATAGAGAATATGAAACATCTCCAGAAAAAAGAAAAGAAAGGGCACTACAAGAAATAAGTAAGAGATTTAATTCAAAAATGACGGATGAACAAAAATATAAAACTATTTTTGATTGGTGTATTAATTATTTTAATTATGCATACTCTGGTTTAAATTATGCTTATGCAGAGCAAGAATGGAGAAAAGAATCCGATGAAAATTTAACTAAATATTATAGAAATTATTGCAGAAATACAAATTCTCAATGCGAACTCTTAGGTTTAGAAACTAGAAAAAAGTTTCTTGAAGATTCTAAAAGTAATATAGATATTCCCAATGAAGCCCTTATACGAACTCAAAAAATAATTCAACACTTAGAGGAATATGAAAAGTGTAAACAGAAAGAAAACGGATTTATATCTGGAAATACAGATAGTGTATGGCTTAGTAGATATGGTGTTTGTATGAATTTCGCAGAAATATATGAATTTTTGTGTGAAAAATTTTCTTTACCTTGTAAGCATATTCAAGGTTCAATTGATTCAGGAGAATATAACGTAGGACATGCATGGAATGCAATAATGATAAATGGAAAATTAAAATATGTAGATATATCAAGTGCAATTCATTGTAAAGATAAGAGTAATACTATTAATGCTCCAGAAGATTTTTTTGGTAAAACACTTGAAGAATTACAAACTATAGATGGTGGAAAAAATAGAAGAATAGCTGAAGGTTTTGAAAAAAATATTAAGGAATTAATTAACAACTCTGAAGGTTGGAATGTAGGAGACTAAAAGTTGTCTAACAAAAAAAATAACAACTTCTCATTTTTTGAAAGTTGTTATTTTTTATTGAACTGAATATGTTTGGTGAATTGTAAAAGTAACTTCCAAAAGAAAAAGTAAATTCCAAATGTAAGAGAAACGTCAAAATATAGGCGTTTCTTTTTGAATAAAATTTGCTTTT
>CAJFLB010000048.1 GCA_904387305.1 uncultured Clostridia bacterium | reverse complement strand
TTTTTTCAAAATTTTGCCAGTTTGAATATTGTAGAATAGGCATAAGTTCTCTAGCATACCAAAATTCAACACCATTTTCATCAATATGTTTTATATTTTCAAATGATTTATTGTTCTTATCTATCTCTTTCAATAATATCATCTCCATTCATAATATTTTACTTATTTCAAATATATTATAAAACAAATGTTTGCAAAAGTCAATTAAATTTTCTGTTTTTTTAAAATTTTTATATACATAATATTTTTACAGGAGATTGACTCTGTTATAAGTCCTAACCCCCTATGAGTTATGACGTGCCGTCATAACTTAGGGGCTCTGCGAAACAATAAGATTTATTTAATTTTTACACAAGAACAATAGCGGGCTTTTTTAAACATTTTTCTATTCATAACATTTCCAAGCCCGCGTCATTGTTCGGCCATTGTTCGGCGCCAAATTTTACGTTAGTAAAATTTGTGTGCAATCGTTAGAGCGAAGCGACGTTCTTGAATAGGAAAAACTCGATTTTTCCTATTCAACAAAAAAATCAACCAGATTTCTATTTCTGATTGATTTTGTATCAATTCCGTTCTATTACAAATTAACAAAATCTAAATAATAAATTATTAAGATTTTGTAACATTTGCATAACTTATCTGTAATCGGCGTAGCCTCAACAGCTAAGAAAAGTTCGAACAGAAACGTCATTGGTGCAGATGGCCGGAATCGAACCGGCACGGTTTATTCAACCGCAGGATTTTAAGCTATTAAAAAAGCTTATTATATAGTATCTTTTAATATTATTCTGTACCATATCGTCTTGAGGAAAATGCTGACATAATAGGTATTTTCCTCATTGTAAGCCAGTGTATAAGTCAATTATATAAAATTTATATTTTTATTATAGTTCATTAGAACTACATTAGAACTTTATAATAGTATGCCACTATATAGTCTTAATCTTGTTATATCTCTAATAATATTTTACTTATCATATATTAAATTTCATTTTACAAAATTTTTATCTTCCTCTATCTACTTTTTTATCAATAAAAAATAATATATTTTTCACTTGATTTTTTATACTATTTATTATATAGTATCTAACATAGAAAATGAGATAAGCAGAGTGTGTTGCCACCTTACATACACAGTTCAGCTGTGAGAAAGCGAGGTGGTGCTATGGAAACTATATTATTACAAATAATATTTCTACTATTCTCTGGATTAGTAGTAGTTACTATCATAGCTATTGCCTTGATTATTGCATTAGTGATAATTTTGAGCAAATAAATAAAATAACCATTCTGCTTGGACGATAGAATGGTTATTTAAACTTATCTATTGGCAACCACTTTGTGGTTCTCATTTTCTATATTTATTATACTCTACAATTATATGTTTTGTCAATTTTTATTTCAAATTTTTTCATCTAACCTGATATCCCTTTCCTATCATATAAACTATCATGCATCTGCTAATAATTTTATATATAACTTCCTAGTATTTTCAATTTTAGATTTATAGTCATCATATTCACTTTTACTAATTTTTTGTTTAATTAAAAGCATCATTGCTGTATGTAATCTTGGTTTTATAAGTATTGATAATCTATGTCTTCATAGAATTTCACAAAACATTTAAGAGTAGGGTTAGTATCTATTTTTTCTACTATTGCTATTATATTATCCTTATATGGTGTAACTTCATTCTCGAAATCTTTATTATCTCTTAAGTGACTACATAAATATTCAAATTTATATACTTCTGAATTGTTTTCGTTAATAAATTCTATGACTTCTATATCTAAGAAACAGTTTATATCGACTTCTTCTTCCTTTGTTTCCATTTTAGTTATTCTTCCTTGAATAGCTTTTAAACCTTTCTTTTCTAGTTTGTTTCTTTTAAATAATTCTAGTATGACTTGTTTATCAACTATAAAATCAGTATGAAATAATGCCTCTTTTATATATCCGTGTTTTATCAATAGTTTTGCTATTTCTGGTCTTTTTAGTTCTTGGTCATTTCCACAAAATACATATCTTAAATAAACATCATCTTTTGTCATGTCTTCTAGCTTCATGTTGTCTAGTTCCTTTGCTCCTTCTTCTAATTTCTTCATAATTTCTAGCTTTGGGTATTTTTGCCTTCTAAGTTTTTTTAGTAGTAAAGATAACTCTTTGTTCATAATTTATACATTCCTTTCATTTAATGATATATGTTTCTACGTCTTATAGTTAATATTACTTGGCTTTATCTGTTAGTATTATTCCAGTTCTTCTAAATCTATTCTTATAGCATTTACATATAATAAATCTAAAATAATCTTGGAGCTTTGCTAATTACTTTTTCTGCAATTTCGGGATAGTAAGCCATATATGCAATGTGTTTTATAAGATATACCACACTATTTAAAATGTTTGACTTTGGAAATAAATATTTTATTTTTTTGCATTTTTTAATGTAGATAGAATCTATATTATGCTTTTTCATTATTTTTTGATATTCATCCCATTGTTCAGAATATTTTATATTATATGCCTTTCCTTTTCTTATAAATTCTGTTATTTCAAAAGCTAATTCTTTTTCTATATTTTTACTTAATAGAAAACTATAAATATCGTCTCTTGTACTATATTCCTTCATTTTAATAATTTGTTCTACTAAATTCTTTCCTTCTTCAAAGTCAAATGTACTTTTAGTCAAACCATAAATTGCGCATAATTCTTCTAACGATTTTGGTTGTATTTGTTGAAATAAACTTTTATTGAAATATGATGGCATATAACAAAACAATTTATTATAATCTCTAAATGTGTCCCATATCTTTTTATCATTAAAATTTATACAATTGTAATCCATTCCTGTAATCTTTTTTAATTCGTATAAAGCATCAATCCCACGGTCTCTAAATATATAAATATGTACTACATGTTTTATAAGGTTATTATCTATATAAGTAGTAGCATATCTAATATTTTTTGTAACTGTTTCTTTAACATATTTCATAATATTTGGATAATAAGTATCACTAAAATAATAATAGAATTGAGGTGCTTTTTCTCCATCTATTCCATATGTCATTTCATATTCTAATCCGTAAACAAGCGGATTTAATTCACTTATGCCTAATAAATATGCTATATATGAATTGCTTCCTAGTCCTCTTAAAACATAATATTCATTATCTTTTTTGGCCTTTTTTGCAATTAGGTAATTTAATATAAATAAACTTTCATAATTATTTTTATAAATTAAATTTAATTCATTTTCATATCTCGTTTGTATTTGTTTTGGAATTTCTTGTCCATAAATTTCTTCTAGTCTACTATTGCAAATGCGTTCCATTACATTTTTAGCATTTTCTAATTTGAATTGGCATTTTGTTATATATTCCTCTATATTTATGATTTCTTTTAGAAAACATTTTAAATGATATTTTTCTGAACTTTTACGTTGTGAATTAAAATCACATACAGCTATTAATTTATCTTTATATGGTTCTATTTCTGATTTTATCTGATTTATCTCATCTTCTAAAAAAGCTATGTCACCGATAAAATTTCGTCCCATTCTCTCGAATTCTAAAAATTCATAATTTATATTAAATATATCATTATTTTTTTCAGTTTTTATCTCTAATAATTTTCCGTGATAAAGCCTAATTCCTGATTGAGCATAGTTTTCAAATGCTTTACTTTGATATAACAATTTTATGACTTCTTCGTCTGTTATAATTGTAACCATATCCATTAGTTCATTTGCATATCCACTTTGTATTAAGACTTTTTGTATTTCTGGGTTATTTAGTTCTTCTCTATCTCCATATGCTATAAATCTATCAAATACCTGTTGTTTTGTCATATCTGCTAAATTGATATTCTTTAATTCATTTTTAACTTTTTCATATGTTATAACAATTTTATTACTTTGTTCCATTTTCAAAACCTCCATAAAAAGTATAACATATAAATTTTTTTTCGTCTTGTGCTTCTCATCTCTAAATTATACAGTGTTAAAATGTGTATGTTTCCATGTCTTCCAATATAACAGCTTTATCTGTAAAATCTTTGATTTTTTCTTTATTTTCAGTGTGCATTGGTATAACTGCATTTGGCTTTGCTATTTCAATTACTTGATTAAATGCTGTATAATCTGCGTGCCCACTTACGTGTAAATTATATATATCTATATTCAATTCCATCATTCTATCTAAGAATTTCTTATATATTTCTTCTTTTTGATAGCCTTCCCACATTGAATAGACAACACAACAATTATCTAATACCTTATCTTTTAGCCTTTCTACATCTTTTAACATTGATACACGAATATTCATTATAAATTTTCCGTGAAGTAACTTTCCAGTTTCGTTTATTCTTTCTTGAAATGGCTCAATATATTTTTTATATTCTTCTTTATCTCTTTTTATATATACACTACCTGGCAAATATACACCAACATCTTTTGAGTTTAAAGCATTTGGTATTTTTTGTGTTACTAATTGTAATACATTACTTAAAACTATATCGTGTATTACAGTTTTTCCTGTTCTATTTGCTACTCTTTGCATTGTTGTAACTCTATCAATATTTGTTGTAGACATTAGCATTAGAACTTGGTCATATTTTTTTGTTTTTTCAACTATATCATCTACTAACTCTGTTTCTGTTTTGCTTTTTACTTGTTCTCTTGAAAGTGTAGTTCCTTCTGTTATTAGTAAATCTATTTTTCCTATCTTTTTGAGTGTACTTTCTAATAAAACACCTTTATATCCGTGATTTCTAAAATCTCCTGTGTGCAATATTCTTTTTCCTTCTGCCTCTATTAGTATCATAAATGAATTATATGCACTATGGTCTACTATATATGGCGTAATCTTCATATCCTTTATTGTAACTGTCTTTCCTTCTTCAAGATTTATAGTTTTCCTATGAATTTTACCCTTATTTTTTGAAAAGCAAAATACAGTTTCAAAAATTTTTCTACTTAAATCAGACATATATACAGGCACACCATCTAAAATATCATCTATTCTTCCCATATGGTCTTGGTGATTATGTGTAATAAATACTCCGTCATATGCTGGTTCTCCTATTGTTAAACCTTCTATGTTTTCTAATCTTTTTACTCCATCTAAATCATCACCAAAATCTATAATTATTTTGGCTTCTTTGGATGATATTTCTGTGAATACTCCACCTATTTGATTTGTTCCTTTTAATATTTTTACTTTCATTTTTTACCCCATTTTATTATATAATTTTTTTATATCGATTTTACTTTCTTGTCCTATTGAATAAACTCTAATGTTTTCTTCTTTTATCTTGTTCTCAATATTTTTTTGTAATCTTCCATTTTTTTGGTCATCATCAAAGCCAAAAATTATTAACCCACATTTAGGTAAAATTGATATTGGAGTTGGAATAGGATTGTCTATAATCTCATCAAAAATCTTATTCAAGTTTTTTATATATTCAGTATAAACATCTAAAATTTCATCATATCTCTTTTCAATTTCGTCATCATATCTCTTGATTTGTTTCACTACATCCGGAATTGTTATTGATTTAATCTCTCCATTTGAGAAATGTTTTGCCTCAACAAATCTTAGTTGTCTTTCTTCTATTCCGTATAAAAGTATATCAATTCTATTTTGTTTTCTTATTGTTTTATCGCTTTCTATAATTTCTTTTTCAAAGGCAACCTCTACATCTAATACAACATATCCATTTGGTAAATTTGATATAACATTTCCATTTTTACAAATATTAGATATGCCTTTATCTTCTGGTGAAGCATATAATTTTGCTCTTTCTTTTATATTTTCATATCCATCATAAAAATTAGCTATTGCACCTACTTCATTTCCATCTGCTACATATGTTGGATGATATTCTTTTGGTACAAATGCAAACTTTGAATTTGTCATAAATCTGTCTTCATAATCAAATAATAACCTTTTATAATAGTAAAAGTTTAATCTATTTTCTCTAATAGCTGGATATACTACTCCTTTTTTTATATCTTTTAGTAATTTGTCTTTAAAAATATCATCTTTCTTTAATCTTTCAATAATACCATCATTATATAATCTTCTTTTAAATTCTACTAACTTCTCCATGCTAAACTCCTTTCATTACGTTAAATATATCGTCTTATAAAATTATTCTATAATATTTTTTTATTTAAAATACCATTATTTGTTTTTATATCTATATGTCAATCCTTTATACTAGAAAATATATTTCTCAAAATTATAAGTTAATTACTCATAATCATAACCAAAATCTATATTTATTTGTGCTTCTTTTGATGATATTTCTGTGAATACTCCACCTATTTGATTTGAGCCTTTTAATATTGTTACTTGCATATCTTAATTCTCCATTTTTAGTAATATTCTTTTTTTAATTCTTCATCTATTTCTATAAATTTATCAAAATTTATTCTTTTATCCTTTTGGTTACACTTTTTTATTTCCTCAAAAGCATATTCTAATTGAGGATGTACTTGTTCAGTAAGAATAATTCCATTTATCATTTTTATTTTTTGTTTTCTCAATATATCGAAACCTCTTAAATCTGCACTTTTTTCCTGTGCAGGCTTTGCTTTTTTAGGTTCAATATGAAAATCTCTCATTAAACAAACATAAAAAAATAATTCTGATAATACCCCTAGAGATTTATTATCTTTTACTTTCAATTCTATCACATTCAACGTGTTGCCCTCAATTCCCCATAAATCTATGGCAGACTTACTCCCAGTAAATAATCTTGTATTTCTTGACTTTTTTTCATAGAAAGTTCCAACTGGTAATTGGTGATAAAAACAATTTACATTTAATCCTAATTTTTCATTGGCTTTTTGGGTATGATTTGCTAAAAATATTTCCAACTTAGCTTCTGAGTGTTTAGGTTCTTTTTCCTCATTATTAACAGGTATATTATATATTAAATCATTATTTTTAAAGTATTTGTTATAAAATTCTTTTGCTCTTTCTTCTAACTCTCTTGACATAACAAACCAATCAAAAAGTTCATTAAAACAATAAACTCTATATAAAAATCTATTATAATGTCCATCGCATTTTATAGTATCATCTATATTTAATTTTAAAATAACTTCATTATATCCTTTTGCTTTACCTAGTAATGCCCAAGCTTCAAAAGCAGCTCTATCTTTTTGCATATTTGCATTTATACAACTCGAATTCATTGTTAATATTAACTTGTTATCTTTCTCTGTAAATATTATACTTTTTGGAATATCTATCCCTTTTAATCTTTCCAATTTGCATTTCATCATTTTTCCCCCTTTAAAATAATTTTTTATTATATTTTAAAATTAGTATAGCATATAAAAATATTTTTTTCTACTTGTGCTCAAATTTAAAAAAAGAATAGACTTATCTTCTAAATCTATTCTAATTACAAATTATACTCTTTTATATCTTCTACAATACACAACTCCTGATAAATATGTGATAATCTTTCTCTAGTTATTAGATTTTCCTTTTGTTGTTTAGTCAAATTTTTAATTTGATATTCTAATTTACAAGCTAATGATTTGCTTTTACTTCTCCAAGCGATTTCAAGTTTAGTTGCATTATGCGATTTAGTATATTTAGTACCTTTTTTGTTTTTAGATATATGTTCATCTACTCTTTTATTTTTTTAATATATTCTTAGTATTGCAAATTCTCCACCCATTACCCAGGTAGCTCTTTCCAATACCATTTATCTTTTTCATCAGCAGATTGTTGTAATTCCATACTGTGTAATTTTTGTTCACAAATTCTATATTCTTGTTCGGTAGATTTAAATTTTCTAATATCCTCTGCTGTACTATGATAACTCCAACCATATGGCCCGTGCCAAGTTCGTTCTGATTTATTTGGACCTCTTGAAAGAATGTAATGTAAATCGCCTGTTTTTTGACGTAACCATATAACTTTATATTCTGTCTTGTCGGGCATTCCATTCTTTAAAGCATCTTCTAATGTATTATATCTTATATATTCTATTCTTATTTTATGTCTTACTTGGCTTTTGTATTGTTGAGATTGATATTTCTTTTTACTCTTAACGCCATTTGTTTTCTGTACTAAATATGTAAAAATAAATATAGCAATAACTATAACTATCATAATTATATAACTTTTATCATTTTCTTTCTTATGTTCATTTTTTTTCAAACTGTGATAATGATATAAATTCTATCTTATGCTTATTTGTTTCTGAATTGTATTCATCAAAAGTTAAATCTACAACTTTATTATTTGTGGGAAATGTATTTAGTGGAAATTTTAAATATAAATTTACATTGTATTCACATCCAGTATAGTATTTATTATCATATGTAGGTGTTATAGAGTTTAATTGCAATTGTACAATTGACTTTTGTTCAAAAGAATTTATCTTGTAATTTGCGTTCATTATTGAAAACTGTAATGGATATTTGTCATCCACTCTTAAATCTATAGTTTTCTGTCCTATATTGCTTTCATCTTCTCCAAATGTTAATTCTAACTCTAATACTTGCATATCTTGATAAGAAATTATATTTGTTTTTTTTACATAAGACAAAGAATATTCATATTTTCCGAGTTTGAGGATATGATAGCTTAATTAATCCAACGTAATCATTATAATATTTATCTATATCATTCTTAGAAATATTTAGATTATTAATGCACAGTTTTTCTATGTTACTCCCTCTTTTTAGTTGTATATATGAATTATTTCCAAAATATTTAGTAGTGTAATCTGATGGGTCATCAATAGCTGTTACATAAAGCTTTTCTTCTACATAACATTTTCCAGTAATATCTATATTAATAGACATATTGGAACTATCTATTGTAGAGGCATATGTTTTTGAGCTGCATAATAATACTATAACTAAAAATATAAATACAAAAATAATACGTTTAATATTTCTTTTACAAAAACTAAATTTTGATTTCAATTTTTTCTCCTTTTATTTCCTAGTTTATATATATGTTACTTTTATTGTATTATTAAATAAATTATTATTCAAATAAAAATAGTACCAAATTTGAGGGCGCAATAAAAAGTACCAAAATAGTTGCCCCACCTGATGATTATATTGCAAGTTACTATAATGAAGAAGAAGCTATGGAATTATTAGAAAAAGCAAAGGATACATCATTAGAACTAATAATAAACATTGCTACATGTTATGGTCTTAGAAGGTCTGAAATATTAGGTTTAAAATGGGAAGCTATCAATTTTACTACTAACACCATCACTATAAAACATAAAGTCACACAAGCTACAATAGAAAATAAACGAGTAGTTATACAAAAAGATAAAATGAAAAACAAATCTAGTTATAGGTCATTACCTTTAATTGATAACATTAGAGAATTATTACTTAAAGAAAAAGGTAGACAAGAAAAAAATAAAAAGTTATATGGAAATACATATAAAAACAAAGATAACTATATTTGTGTTCAAGATGATGGAGAACTACTAAAACCTGATACTATAACTAACCAAGTTCCAAACTTTATAGAAAGTGTTGGCTTAAGAAGAATTACACTTCATAATTTAAGACATAGTTGTGCCAGCATTTTACTTGCAAATGGTATAAGTATGAAAGAAATTCAAGAATGGCTGGGTCATAGTTCATATAATACTACTGCTAATATTTATGCTCATCTAGATACTACTGCAAAAGAAAAATCTGCTAATACTATGAATAATATACTCAACAAAAGAAAAACCTCATAGAATAAGTTCTAACAAATTTCTAACAATTCCATTAGAACTTTCATTAGAACTTTGAAAAAATAGGCAAAAAAATAATACCAAGAGAATTGCTCAAACCCTTGATATTACTATGGTGCAGATGGCCGGAATCGAACCGGCACGGTTTATTCAACCGCAGGATTTTAAGAATTTAACGCGCCTCATCTTTTACCATTAGATAACCTCTTTTAGTAATAGTTATTAACCTCTTAAATTCGCTTGTTTGTAAGAAAATTATAACACAAGTATTGATAAATATGCAATACAAATAAAAATCTTCTTTTCTAAAATTTTGAATTTGGTGTTAGAACTGTGTTAGAACTTTTGATAGAAGTAACAGCCTAATTTATTATTGATATTTTAAAATCAAATTTTGCATTTTAAG
>CAJFLB010000047.1 GCA_904387305.1 uncultured Clostridia bacterium | reverse complement strand
TTATTAAAATATAAACTTTTCAAAAACTATTGTAAATCTTAAAGATTTATGTTAAATTATAAACAACAGTTGTAGCAAAAAATTGCCAACTTGTACATACAATTCTTGCAATATATTGCTATAACTACATTTGAAACGGAACTAAGTAACTTTTTTGCGATAAAATTTTAGAAAACGTCTCTCGAAAAGGAGCCATAAAATAGCAGATAAGAAATTATCTGTTATTTTTTTTGCTTGTTCGCTAGTTTTTTTATTAGAAATCATATATTATATAAAAATAAGGATGTGAAAATATATGATAAAAATATGTGAAATATGTAATGGTAAATTTGAAACAAAATCTGCTACAAGAATATATTGTTATAATTGTAGTGGAGAATCTACAAGGAATGATAATGCAACAAGAAAGCATCAAAAAACAATATTACGAAGAAATATGAAGATACAAGCAATTAAATTATTAGGTGGAAAATGTTCTATATGTGGTTATAATAAATGTATAGATGCATTAGAATTCCACCATGAAAATCCAAATGAAAAAGAATTCAAGTTAGGTTCAGGGAATACAATGTCATGGAAAGAATATAAGCAAGAAGCTTTAAAATGTATTTTAGTATGTTCTAATTGCCATAAAGAAATACATAATAGATTAGGCTACACATATAATGAAAAAATGTAAACTATATTTAAAATTTGTAAAATAAAAATATGAAGCTACAACTTATTATTTTTAGTAGCTTCATATTTTTTACAAAGTATATAAAATATTTTTAATTTGCTCTTTAATCATATTAAGAGCTACCTTATTATTACCGCCTTCAGGAACAATAATATCAGCATTTTTCTTGCTATACTCAACAAATTGCTCATGCATAGGTTTAACAGTAGTACAATATTGTTCAATAACAGAATCAATACTTCTTCCACGTTCATTAACATCACGGACAAGACGTCTAATAAAACGAATATCTGCATCTGTATCAACAAAAATCTTAATATCCATCAAATTTCTGAGTTCTTCATTCTCAAAAATAAGAATACCTTCGACAAGAATGATTTTTTTGGGTTCAACAACTACAGTTTCTTTTTCTCTATTATGTTTAACAAAAGAATAAACAGGATGTTCAATAGATTTACCTTGTTTTAGAAGTTGTAAATGCTGTACTAAAATATCTGTATCAAAAGCAAGAGGATGATCATAGTTTAGTTTTTGACGTTCTTCAAAAGTAAGCTCATCATGTTGTTTATAATAAAAATCATGGCAAAGAACTGTAATATCATCTCCAAATTCTTTTTTCAAATTTTCAGCCAAAGTAGTTTTGCCAGAACCACTACCACCGGCTATTCCAATGATTATAGGTGTCATAATATATCCTTTCATTACATCATTAAATTCTCTATATATTATAAGACATTTTTCAAGATTTCACAAGCTGTAAGGCTAAAAATGATAAGAAATTAAGTATTTATTGGGAATTTTTGTTCTATTTACTAGTTTTTATATCGGAAATCATATATAATATAGAGCAAGTAAGATTAAGAGTTAAGGAGTATATTGTGAATGAATATTTAGAAGATAAAAGAATTTAAGTATAAATTTTACGGAGGTAAAAAATGAAATTTTATTTATCGTCATTAAAATTGGGAAATAAAACAGAAGAATTAAAAAAATGGATAAAAGATCATGATAATAAAATATGTTTAATACCAAATGCAAGAGATGTATATCCTGATGGTGAGAGAAAAGCATCAAAAATTTATTCAGATGTGCAAGAACTAACAAATTTAGGATTTGAGGTTACAATACTGTCATTAAAGGATTATTTTAATAAAAAGAATGAATTAGTAAAAAGATTGGAAGAATTTCATGCTTTTTATGTAATTGGTGGAAATGCATTTGCCTTAAGACAAGCAATGTATTTAAGTGGATTTGATAAATATTTAAAAACAATAGAAAATAATCCAAACTATTTATATATAGGATATAGTGCGGGAATATGTATATTAGCAAAAGACTTGCATGGATTAGAAATGTGTGATGATCCGAATATAAATCCATATGGTATAGATACAATATGGGAAGGATTGGGATATTTTGATTATTTGTTTCTTCCACATTATCAATCAGACCATAAAGAAACAAAATTAGTAGATGAGTGTGTAGCATATTGTGATAAACATAATCTTAAATATAAAACACTTCATGATGGAGAGGTTATAATAGTGGAATTTGATAAAGGAATAGGAAGAGAGAGAGAAAAGGAGTAGACAATGGAACTAAAAGAAGAATTAGAATTATTAAATGAAAACAGTACAATTGCAGATATTCAAAAATATATAAAAGATATGAAAAAAGCTAGAAAATTTGATGGTGTTACAGTCGAAAGAGAAATGATGTTATTTATAGAAGAAATAGGAGAATTGGCTAAAGCAATTAGAAAAAATACAAATGGATCTTTAGATGTAAATAAGAACTATGATGAAAGTGTTGAAGAAGAATTAGCTGATTGTTTTATATATCTACTTAGTATAGCCAATATGAATCATGTAGATATGTTTAAGGCTTTCAAAGAAAAAGAAGAGAAGAATTGCAATAGAACATGGAAATAAATAATAAAATTTGTAAAATAAACGATTTAGGGGCAAAAAATGAAAAAAGAATTAAAACAAATTGTAGAACCAATTGTAAAGTGGTATCAAAAGCAAGAAAAAACATTACCGTGGAAACAAGATAAAGAACCTTATCATATATGGGTTTCAGAAATTATGTTACAACAAACAAGAATTGAAGCAGTAAAAAAATATTATACAAGATTTATGAAGGAATTATCAACCATACACGATTTAGCAATCGTACCAGAAGAAAAGTTATTAAAATTGTGGGAAGGATTAGGATACTATAGTAGAGCGAGAAATCTAAAAAAAGCAGCAATACAAATTGAGCAAGAATATAATGGAAAGCTACCAACAAGTTATACAGAATTATTGAATTTATTAGGAATAGGAGAATATACAGCAGGCGCTATTGCATCTATTAGTTACAAGGAAAAAGTACCAGCAGTAGATGGAAATGTATTAAGGGTAGTTTCTCGAGTACTTGCCAGTAAAGAAGATGTGTTATTACCAGAAACCAAAAGAAAAATTACGAAAGAATTGCTAGAAATCATGCCTAATGAGCCAGGAGATTTTAATGAGGGATTAATGGAATTAGGAGAAAAAATTTGTCTACCAAATACAGTTCCATTGTGTGAAACATGTCCAATTCAAGAATTTTGTATGGCAAATAAAAAAATCTAACAAATGAGATACCTGTTAGAGTAAAAAAGCAAAAACGAAAGATAGAAAATAAAACCGTTTTTATATTAAAATATAAAAATGAAATAGCGATTAGAAAACGTGAAAAAACAGGAATATTGGCAAATCTATATGAGTTTCCCAATGTGTTAGGAGAAGTGTCAGAAGAGGAGATTCCAAAGATTTTAGAACAATGGAAAATACAATTTAAAAACTTACATATAAAAAAGCATGCAAAACATATATTTACACATATAGAATGGAATATGGTAGTTTATGAAGTGGAAGTAAAAAACAAAAATAAGATATGGTCATGGGTAACAGAAAAACAAATGGAAAATGAATATCCATTACCAACGGCATTTAAGAAACTATTAACAAAAGAAAAGTAAGAAAAAAATAAATAATTTCAAAAAAACTATTTATCATTTAAAGCAGCAAGGGTGGATAACGTATCACCAAGTTGTGTGAAAAAAGCAGCTGAAATTGCAAGTTCATCTTGTGACTTATCTTTTGCAATTTCACAAGCGAGTAAAGAAATAAAATTAACAAAAGCACATGAATTCATACAAACACCTCATATTATAATATGAAAAAGCCTTGTAGCTGTGATAGCGAACCAGGCTTTTTCTAAAGAAGAAAAGATTGAATTGATATAGTAAACGACTTATGATATAATAAAACAAAAAAGAAGGAAGTAAGAAATGAAAATTGGATTTACGATAGGAAAATTTGCTCCATTACATAAAGGGCATCAGTATCTAATAGAAAAAGGTATTAAAGAAATGGACAAGTTTTATGTGATTGTATATGAAACAAATGTCATAGATATACCTCTAGAACAAAGAGCAAGATGGATAAAAGAGTTATATCCAGAAGTAAACATTTTATTAGCAAAAAATCCACCATCACAATATGGATTAGATGAAGAAAGCGTAAAAATTCAAATGGATTATTTAAAAAATATTATAAAAGATATTCCTGTTACTCACTTTTATAACAGTGAACCTTATGGAAAATATGTTGCAAAAGATTTACATATAGAAGAGGTACAAGTAGATAGGCTTAGAGAAAAATATGCGATTAGTGGAACAAAAATCAGAAAAAATGTAAATGAAAATAAAGAATATATAGAAGGAATGATATATAAAGAAATAAAGTCAAGCAAAGAAGAGTGAAGTTGTTAAGAAAAAACTTAGCAACTTTTTTTTGTTAAATATAAAAAAGAGATGTTTGGTTAATAAGAAAAAATTAAGAAATACAAAAAAGAATTCATAAAATATTAAGAAAAAATCAATTGGAAATCAATAAATATATGTTAGAATTCAAAACAGTAAACAAGTTAAAATTTTTAAGGGGAGGAATGATAAATATATGGAAACCATATTAAAATGTGAAAATTTGTGTAAGACATTTGGAAAAAGAAATATCTTAAAAAAAGTTTCTCTAGAAATAAAGCAAGGAGATATTTTAGGATTTATTGGACCAAATGGTGCACGGAAAAACAACAACCATAAAATTAATTTTAGGATTACAAAGCATTACAAGTGGAAAGGTAACCATTAATGGATATGATATTGAAAAAGAATTCACACATGCCATAAAAAAAGTAGGTGCTATTGTTGAAAATCCAGACATGTATATGTACTTATCAGGATATCAAAATCTAAAATTAGTAGCCAATTTATATAAAGGGATTACAAAAGAAAGAATTGATGAAGTGGTAAAATTGGTAAAACTAGAAAACAGAATTCATGACAAAGTATCTAAATATTCTTTAGGAATGAGGCAAAGATTAGGAATTGCACAAGCGATATTACATGAACCAAATCTATTAATATTAGATGAACCAACCAATGGATTAGATCCAGAAGGCATTAAGGAAATGAGAGAGTTGTTAGTAGATTTAGCAACCAAGGAAAAAATGGCTATTTTAATTTCTAGCCACAATTTAGCAGAATTAGATAATTTCTGTACGAAAGTATGTATTATTAAAAATGGAGAAGTTATAGAAACAAGTGAAATTTCTGAAATCAAAAAAGAAACCAGTCAAGATTTACAACTATTTGAAGTAGATAATGCAGAGCTTGCTAAAAATATAATAAAAGACATGATTGTAATCGATAATCACAGATTTAAGATAAATATGCCAAAAGAAAATGTACCAGAAATGATTGAAAAATTAGTAGAAAACAAAATTAAGATTTATGAAGTCAAACAAGAAGAAAAAACATTAGAAGATGCATTTTTTGAAAAGACAGGGGGGAATGTCATTGAGTAATTTAGTAAAAAATGAATTAATCAAAATATTTAAAAAGAAAACCATTTATATTACAATGGTCGTTATATTCTTATTATTAATTTTTATGAATTGTATGTTTAAATATGCAAATAGCGGAAGTGAATATGATTATTATTTGTATAATGAAAATTATATTAATTCATTAAGATGGGAATTAGAACAACTAAATCCAGAAAAAACAAGTGATGTAACAGTATATATTGATTTATTATCAGAAATACAATTAAGTGAAATGATGGAACAACACAAAGATGCAGAATGGAAATTAGCCATTATTAATGAAAGAATTGCACCATATATAACAGAAAGAAATACTTATCAATATGGAGCAGAAAAGAACGAAGCACAAGTACAAGAAATTAATCAAGAAATAGATGCATTACTTGCCAAATTAGATGAAAATGATTGGAAATATTTTGCAAGAGAAGATTTAGCAAAAGCAGAACAACAAATAGAAGAATTAAATTCTCAAAAAGAACAAACAGAAGATAAAGCAGTGTTAGAAAATATTGAAACAGAACTAAATAATGCACAGATGGAAAAAGAAATTGCAGAAATTAGATTAAATAAAGAAATTCCTTATGGAAGTGATTATTTAAACAGAGCGATTTCAAACTTACAAACGACTAACACAAATTTAGCAAATTTTAAAAATGTAGAAGAATTAACTTATGAACAAAAATTAGAATATAATAGTTATTTAGAAGACCAAGCAGAAAGCAGATATATATTAGAAACAGGAAGAGATATTCATAATACAAATAGTTTAAAAGGAATCTTAGAAAACTTTTATGCACAATTCGGAATCTTTTTAATAGTCGTTGTTGTGATGATAGCAGGAACGATTGTGAGTGAAGAATTTAATAAAGGTACAATAAAACTATTATTAGTAAAACCATATACAAGAAATAAAATATTAATGGCAAAAGCAATCACAACATTGATTATGATTATTTTCATTATTGTCGTTACACTTGTTATGCAAATTTTGATAGGTGGTATTATCTTTGGATTTGATAGCTTATCAGAACCAGTGGTGGCATATAACTTTAATACCGATACAATGGAAGAAATGAATATATTTGCAAATTTAGGAGTACAAACATTAACACAATTACCAATGATTATTTTATTAGCAACATTAGCATTTGCAATTAGTACATTATTTAGCAATAGTACTCTTGCTATAACTATTTCTTTATTAGGATTTATGTCAGCATCAATTATTAATCAATTGGCTATTGGATATGATTTACAATTTATGAAATATTTTGTGACTATGAATTGGGATTTGAGTATATATGCAAATGGCGCTTTACCATATATGGAAGGAATGAATATGACACTGTCAATCATTATCTGTGTGGTATATTTCCTAATCATGATGATACCAACATTTATAGTGTTTAAGAAAAGAAATATTAAGAATATATAAGAAATTTATGAATAGCGAAATTAAGATTAATATAAAAATATTTTACTATATAATAAAAAGATTGAACCCCAGACTCTTGCGAGAATGGGGTTCTTTTGTAACTACAAATCAGCATAAAAATTAAAAAAGCATATTCATTTTTTAGGAAAAGGGCATTTTAGTTTATGTAAGAATCATATATATAAGTGAAAGAAGAGAATAAAAAAGAACCAGTACAAGAACAATTTTTTACGCTTTTATCCTGTTTAAAACCTTTTTTATATTGTAAAATCCTAAAAAATAGTATATAGTTATAATAAGAAAAAATTAAAGGAGAGAAGTTATGAATTATCCAGAAAACTTAAAAAAAGGAGATACTATAGGAATATGTGCACCATCAGGAGGAATTTCTGAAGAAGATGCAATCAAAAAATTAGAACTAGCAGAAAAACAATTACAAGAAATGGGATATAAAATCATAGAAACAGAAAGTGTAAGAAAAGAAGAAAGAGGAAGAAGTGCGTCGGGAAAGCAAAGAGCAAAAGAATTTATGGAATTACTAGAAAATGATGATGTAAAACTAATCATATTTGCACAAGGTGGAGACTTCCTAGTAGAAATGATACCATATTTGGATTTTGAAAAAATAAAAACATTAAAACCAAAATGGATGCAAGGATATTCTGATATTACAAGTATTAATTATTTATGGAATATGATGCTAGAAAGACCATCTATATATTGTGAAAATATAAAAGATTATGCCATGAGACCATTATTCAGAAATTTAACAGATGCCTTAAAAATTGCAAGTGGAGAGGAAATAGAACAAACATCTTTTGAAAAACATGAGGAAATTGTTGATTTTAGAATAGAACAGCCAGAAGAAACTCTTGAAAATCAAGAAAGTATAGAAGAGGTTGAAGATAAAATAGAAGAATTAGAAAAAGAATATAATTTAACACAAGAAACCAAATGGATCAATTTAAAAGGTGAAGAAAAAATAGAATTTAGAGGAAGAGCCATTGGTGGTTGTTTAGATTGCATAAAAGTTTTTATTGGGACAAAATATGATAAGGTAAAGAACTACATTGAAACATATAAAGAAGACGGAATTGTATGGTTTTTAGAAGTTTTTGAAATGAGTTCACCAACTGTACTTTTAACATTATGGCAAATGAAGGAAGCTGGATATTTTAAAAACTGTAATGGAATCATATTTGGTAGACCATTGTTTATTAGAAATGATTATGATACAGATTTCAATCAAACAGTAAAAGATGTTTTAGGAGATTTAAATATACCAATAATTTGTGATGCAGATGTGGGACATGTTTCACCACAATTTGCCATGGTAAATGGAGCAATATTAGAAGTTACTTCTCAAGAAGGAAAAGGAAAAGTAAAAACAATTTTGAAATAGTCACTGAAAAATAACCAAATAATATATTAATAATGGATAAAACGATTAAATATAATAAAACTGAAAGGAAAGTGAATCATATGAAAGTATTATTAGTCAATGGAGGACCACATAAAGAAGGATGCACATATACAGCCTTAAAAGAAGTAGAGAAACAATTAAACAAGCAAGATATAGAAACAGAAATCATTTGGTTAGGGGTAAAACCAGTAGCAGGTTGTATTGGTTGTGGTAGTTGTAAAAATACAGGAAAATGTTTTGTAGATGATAAGGTAAATGAATTTATTGAAAAAGCAAAAGAAGCAGATGGATTTGTATTTGGAACACCAGTACATTTTGCTTCAGCAACAGGAGCCATTACTTCATTTATGGACAGAGTATTTTATGCAGGAAAACCAGTATTTCAAAATAAATTAGGAGCTTGTGTAGTAAGTTGTAGAAGAGGAGGAGCTACTTCAACTTTTGACCAATTAAATAAATATTTTACAATTAATAATATGCCAATTGTATCATCTCAATATTGGAATATGGTACATGGAAATACACCAGAAGAAGTCGTGCAAGATGAAGAAGGAATGCAAACAATGAGAACATTAGGAAATAATATGGCATGGTTATTAAAATGTATAGAACAAGGAAAAAAAGCAGGAATAGAAGTGCCTAAAAAAGAACAACCAATTAGAACAAATTATATAAGATGATTTGGAGAGGAAAAAAATCAATGAAATAAAAAATAATAGGAATAATAAATATTTAAAAATTTTGAAAATATGAAAAATAAAATATAGAAATAGAACAAAAATGACAAGAGGAAGAAAAAATGAATAAAAATGAAGCAATTGGAATATTTGATTCTGGAATTGGAGGCATTACAGTCTTAAAAGAAATATTAAAGATATTACCAAAGGAAAACTATATCTACTATAGTGATTCCAGAAACAATCCATATGGAGATAAAAATGATAGAAAAATCAATGAATTGTGTGAAAATATAGTAAACGCATTTATAAAACAGAATTGTAAAGCAATTGTCATTGCTTGTAATACAGCAAGTGCAAAATCAGCTCAATATCTGAGGGAAAAGTATACAAACATACCAGTTATAGCAATTGAACCAGCATATAAAATGGTGTATGATTATGCATATAATGAGCCAACATTAGTAATGGCAACAAAAGGAACCATTGAAAGTGAAAAATTTAACCTTTTATATCATACATATGATAATCATAAAACCATTTTACTTCCATGTGTAGGACTAGCAGATATCATAGAAGAGGGAAATAGAGAAAAAATAAAGAAATATTTGAAGGAACATTTGGAATCATATAGAGGAAAAGTAAAAAACGTAGTTCTAGGTTGCACACATTATCCATTGATACAAGATGAAATACAAAAAGTGTTAGGACAAGTTACATTTTTTAATGGAGCACCATATTTGGCAAAACACTTACAAGATGTTTTAGAAGAAAAGGATTTGCTTAGTAATAACGATGAAAAAGGAACAATACAATTTATGGATTCATCAAATGATGAACAAAAGGAAAAAAGATTTTTTGAAATAATAAAGGAGACCAACTATGAAAAGTCAATAGAAAAATGAAAAAAATTTTAAAAAATTTTTGATAGAAAAAAGGTCAATCTTAATAACCGTTTTTATCTA
>CAJFLB010000046.1 GCA_904387305.1 uncultured Clostridia bacterium | reverse complement strand
AAGTCCACAGTTATCACACATAGATTATATTAAATATTAAAAAATAAAGAAAGGAGTCGTATGGTTATTTAAGTTATTAAATATATCATACAAGAAAAAATATGAGTATCATTGTAGACGTCATTATTGTAGCCATTATTTTGTTATCAACTTTTTTAGCTTATAGGAAAGGTTTCATTACATTGGCTGTACAATTGGTAGCTGTTGTGATTGCTATTGTATTAACATTATTATTATATAAACCAGTTTCAAATTTCATTATTAATGTAACAGGAATTGATGAAACAATTCAAAATGCCATCTTAGAAGAAGCAAATGATATTATGACAAATGGAGAAGAAGGTACAAATCAAGTAGTAGAAACAATACAAAATAACATGTTACCAGAAACAGCAAGAAATATTTCTATTAATATTATAGAAGGGGCCGTTATATTAATTTTATATATTGTGATAAGAATTGCATTAAAATTTGTCACTGCAATAGTAAATTTAGTTGCAAAACTACCAATATTAAATCAATTAAATCAATTAGGTGGTATTATATATGGAATTTTAAGAGGATTACTAATTGTATATATTTTATTGTTACTTATAAATTTAAGTGGAGAAATAGAACCACAAAATCAAGTTTATGTAGCTGTTGAAGAATCATATATTGGCAAGGTAATGAATGAAAATAATATTTTAGATATATTATTTACAAAAGTAAATTAAATTTAATAAAATATAAAATGAAGACAAATTCTTAAAATTTGTCTTTATTTGTTGATTTTTGATAAGATATTTGCTATACTGATTACATGATTTTTTAGGAGTGGATTATAAGTGAATAGTGATAAAGTAAACAAAAGACAAAAAACAAATAATAAAAGTCAAAATCAAAAAATAAAACAAAAATCTAAGAAGAAAATGAAAATGTGGAAAAAAATATTTTTAATTGTACTATTAATTCTGTTAATTGCTGGAGGCGTATTTGCATATAGAGTTCATAGAAATGGAGGAGGCTTATCTGGTATGTTGGCAACTGTGGTGGGACATGATGAAGAAACAAGAAAAAGTCTGGGAGAACTTCAAGTACTATTAATGGGGGTAAGTACAGACCAAGAAGGAGTAGCTTTAACAGATACAATCATTGTGGCCTCATATAACCCTAATACGCAAAAAGCAGTATTATTGTCAATTCCAAGGGATTCTTTTACAGGAACAAATACAAAAAGAGCAGTAGCATCAGATAAGATAAATGCAATTTATAATATAACAAGAGATCCAATGAAAACACTAGAGGCAGTAAACGAATTAACAGGATTAAATTTACAACATTATGCAATTGTACAAACAGAAGCATTGATAGAATTGGTGGATGCGATTGGACCAATTGAATATTATGTTCCAACAGACATGAATTATGATGACACATCACAAAATCTACATATTCATTTTGAAGAAGGTCTTCAAGAAATAGATGGACAAGAAGCAGAAGAATTATTAAGGTTTAGAAAAAATAATGATGGAACAAGTTTCCCAGAAGAATATGGTGATAATGACATTGGAAGAATGAGAAATCAAAGAGAATTTATCACAGCAGTTGTTGAACAAACTGTAAAACTAGAAAATATAACAAAATTAGGTTCTATAATAGATATAGCTAGTAGAAATTTGATAACAAATGTAGACTTTAATTTATTAAAAGACTATTTACCATATGCAGTAGAATTTAGTACGGAAAACTTGCAAACAGCATCATTACCAGGAAGTGTACCTAGTTTAAACCAAACAAATGGTGTTAGTATATTTGTAGTAGATAAAGAAGAAACAGAACAATTGGTAACAGAACTATTTTACCCAGAAAAATTACTAGAAGAGGAAACGATAGATGGAAATACAACTGCTACATCAAGTAATATAACAGATACTAATACAACATCTACTGGCTCAACAGCAAATTCAAATATAAAAATAGAAGTATTAAATGGAACGAATGATGGTAAAGTACTTCAAGAAGTTGTCAATAAATTAAAAGCAGAAGGATATAATGTTTCTAGGACAGGAACAACGACTGCAACAAGTAAAACAGTCATTGCTAATAGAAAAGATGTTTTAACAACTACCATGAATCAATTAAAAGAAATAGTAGGAACAGGAACGATTTCTGGTAGTCCAGAAATAAGTTCTAGTAAAGCAGATGTTACAATTATTATTGGAAAAGATTATCAATCATTAAAGAATAATGACTAGAAATAGAAGAAAAATCATATATAATTTTCTAAAAACTAGTTAGTTGATTTTAAATTAGAATCTAAAAAAGTTTATATATAAAAGAAAGGGGCAGACAAGTTGTAAAAAACTTGTCTGCCTTTATATATCATTACTTACATTTGTATGCTCTTTTTTATTTGAAAAAAATATATAAAAAGTAATCAATAGGGCAATCAAGATGCCACCAATCTGTAATAAAAGTTGCAAAAACTGTGAATTATCTACATTATGTGTTGCAACAAGATCTGCTTCATAAGAAATTCCATCTATATTATAAATCGCTTTTCCAAGAACATCACCTTCTGCGATTGGAGCAGAAATATCAGCATTTAAGTGTATTTCAGGCAAATAATTTGTTTCCAAGTCAGAATTGTTAACCAGAGCATGAATACTATCTGCGAATGCTAAATCAAGTGATTTCGTAGCAGCAGAAGCATTAGATACTTCAATGGTGGTAATAATATCTCCAGGGTTTGCAATATTTTTCAAAGAAAAATGATTAAATCCATATTCGTATAAACTAATACTATCTGTAAATCTTGAAGATACACCATCATCGGAAAGCGTTCCACCTAATATAACACAAGTAAGTTCTATATCATTTCTATAGGCACAAGAAACCAAACATCTACCGGCTTCTGTGGTAAAACCAGTTTTTCCTATCGTAACATAGCTGTAATAATTAGGACTGTTAGGAAGGATTAATTGGTTAGTAGAAGTATAGGATCTTACATCTGATTTATTTGTGGCTGGTATAGAACAAGAAACACTACCAGCAATTCTCCTAAAATCATCATTTTGAATACAATATTGCATAATTTTAGCCAAATCATATGCAGTTGTATAATGATTATCTTCTTGTAGTCCATAAACATTTGTAAAGTGTGTATTGGTTAGACCTAGTTCATTAGCTTTTGTGTTCATCATAGAAACAAAACTTTGTATAGAGCCACCAACATATACTGCCAACACGTTTGCTGCATCATTTGCAGAATGAACTAATAACATTTCTAATAATTGTTCTACAGTAAATTGTTCTTCACCTTGAATCTCAGCAGTTACATAACCTTCTGGGATATTCATAAGAGCATCATAACTTGCTGATACAATCTCATCTAAATCACAATTTTCTAGTACCAATATAGCTGTCATAATTTTTGTAGTGCTTGCTGGAAACATTCTTTCATTTGCATTTTTATCATATAATATTTTATTTGTTTTATTATCTATTAAAATAGCTGCCCCTGAAGAAATTTGGGGTGCACTTGCATCGTTATCTGTCGCATAAACAATATTCAAATTTGTAAATAATACTGTTAGTATCAAAAAAGACAATATAAAAATTTTTTTAACATGTATTTTCATTTTATAACCCCCTAATAAATTATTTAATTATATTAATATCTATATCAATAGCAATACTATATAGCATTTTGTCGAATTTTGCAATCATAATTTCAAAGAATAAAAATTTTTTACTCAATAAGATTAATATTATCTTAAACTGAATATATGTATATTTGGTGAACAAAAAAGAAATTCCAGATAAATTGTAGATTGATGGGGAAAATCTAAATATAAGTAAGAATTCTTTGTACTACTGATGAATTTGTAGAAGCTTTATCACATCAAAAAAATAATATAAGTAAGGAGGAAAGAAGGATATATACTAAGTATATATCAAATAATTATGATATATGAATTTAATAAAAAACAAAAAATAATAATTGTTATTATTGGCTTAATGATTATCATTGCCTTTTTATACTATATCTATACAAAAGAAGATAATGTAGTCATATCTACAGAAGAAAACATAAAAGAAAATATAGTAGAAAATACAGCAGGAAATTTAGAAGAAAATGAAGAAACAACAAAAGAAAATACTGATAAGATAATTGTGCATGTATCAGGAGCAGTAAACAAAGAAGGTATTGTTGAGCTAGAAGAAAATAGTAGGATATCAGATGCGATTAACAAAGCAGAAGGATTAAAAGAAAATGCAGATACGAAAAATATCAATTTAGCATTCAAACTAGAAGATGGAATGAAAATATATATACCAATAATAGGAGAAAATATGGAACAAAATGAACAAAATCAAAGTGAAAATATGATGGATGAAACCTCAAAATATATAACATCATCAAGTGGAGTCATTCAAGATGAACAAATGAATAAGCAAAGTGAACAGAAAAAAAGTGAAAAAATAAATATTAATACAGCAACACAAACAGAATTGGAGACATTACCAGGAATTGGTCCCTCCACTTCATTGAAAATAGTAAATTATAGAGAAGAAAATGGAAAATTTAAAAGCATAGAAGAAATAAAAGAAGTTAGTGGTATTGGTGAAGCAAAATATGAAAATATCAAAGATTTGATTTGTGCAGAATAATGTTATTCTGTCTCATTTGGGACAATTGGGGACGTTTCTGTTTGGACATTTTTTGATAAATTAGTGGAATAGAAAAATAATTTATGAAAAAAATTATTACATTCTTCGGGGATATTACATCATAAAGAAAAATTAAAGGTATTTAATAGGCACCTCGAAACTGCAAGATTTGAGATGCTCCTATTAGATACTTTAAATATTACTAATATGAGTTTATTAACATTCGTAACTTTATAATTTTTTTCATATATTTTGAAGTAATCCATTAAAAAATGTCCAAACAGAAACGTCCCCAATTGCCCCGATTGCCCAAAGAAAAAACATAAAAATGTCCCAAACAGAAACGTCCCCAATTGCCCCGATTGCCCAAAGAAAAAACATAAAAATGTCCCAAACAGAAACGTCCCCAACAGGACATAAATTTTTTAAAACTACTTGACAATAAAATAAAACCATAGTAGAATGTTAGCATAAACTAACAAGGAGGAAATGATGAAACTAACCAATTCCCAAGAAGAGTATTTAAAAACAATATATATATTAGAAAAAAGTAGTGGCAAAATTAGAGTGACAGACATAGCAAAAAAGCTAAAAATCACAAAACCAAGTGTTAATAGAGCTATAAAAAATTTAAGAGACTTAGACTTGGTGGAATATGAAGTATATGGAGATATTAATCTAACATATCAAGGAGAAGAAAAAGCAAAAGAGATTATAAAAAAACATGACATTATAAAAATGTTTTTAGTGGATATATTAGATGTAGATGAAAAAGATGCTGAAGAAGAAGCAAAATCTATGAAGCATGCTATGTCACCAGATACTACAAAAAAACTAGAAAAATACATAAGCAAAATAATGGATTTAGGAGACTTAGACTGTGACTATGATGAAAATAATCCAAAATGCCAAAGCTGTATAAAAGTAACTATAAAAAAGAGATTAAATAAGAAAAGTGTGCATTAGCGAAATCAAAGATTTTAACATCATTCATAATAACAAAATAAATAGGAGGTAAACATGATATTAGAACTAGAAAATATATGTTTTGAAAGAGACAACAAAAAAATATTAAATAATATTAATTTAACAATAGATTTAGGAAAATTCATTGCCATTACAGGACCAAATGGATCAGGAAAATCAACATTAGTAAAAATGATAATGGGAATAGAAAAACCAGACTCGGGAAAAATCATCTTTGATGGAAAAGATATTACCAATATGGAAATAAACGAAAGAGCAAAATTGGGAATTAGTTTTGGATTTCAACAACCAGTTAAATTTAAAGGAATCACAGTTTATGATTTATTAAAAATAGCAGCACATAAAAAAATAACCAAAAAAGAAGCCTGTGATGCATTAGCAAAAGTTGGCTTATGTGCAAAAGAATATGTAGATAGAGAAGTAAATGGATCTTTATCAGGAGGAGAATTAAAAAGAATTGAAATTGCAACAGTGGCTTTAAGACAAACAAAATTAACGATATTTGATGAGCCAGAAGCGGGAATTGACTTATGGAGTTTCAATAATTTAATAGATGTATTCCAAACAATGAGTGAAATAACGAAAGGGACAACCATTATCATATCACACCAAGAAAGAATCTTAGAAATAGCAGATGAAATCATATTAATGAAATTAGGAAAAATACAAAAAATTGGTACAAGTGAAGAAATATTAAATGAAGAAGTAAAAGGAAAAGGTTGTTGTAAAATAAAAAAAGAATGCTAAAAAATACCATAAACAAGAATAAAATGAATATACAATAATGAAGTAGAAGGAGGCTAAGATGGAGTCAAAAAACTTAAACCAAATAGATGAACAACTTTTAGGTGAAATATCTAATTTAGAAAACATCACCAAAGGTGCATACAATATTAGAAAAAACGGAAAAGGTGTAGAAAGACAAGTAACAGAAAATGTCAATATTGTCACGAAAAAAGACGTATCAGGTATTGATATATATGTAAAAGAAAATACAAAATTTGAATTTATACATATACCAGTTATTATTACAGAAAGTGGATTAAATGACCTAGTATATAATGATTTTTATATCGGGAAAAATGCAAATGTCATTATAGTAGCAGGATGTGGAATTCATAATGACCATCATAAAGATTCAGAACATGATGGAATTCATAGATTTTATTTAGAAGAGGGAGCAAAAGTAAGATACATAGAAAAACATTATGGAGAAGGAAATGGGGATGGAAAAAGAATTCTAAATCCAGTAACAGAAGTATACTTAAAAGCAGGAAGCAGTCTAGAAATGGAAAGTGTACAAATTAAAGGGGTTAGTTCAACCATTAGAGAGACAAAAGGTGTTTTAGAAAAGGATACCAATTTTGTAGTAACAGAAAAAATTATGACAGATGGAAATCAGTATGCCAAAACGATATTTGATGTCCAATTAAATGGAGAAAACTCTAGTACACATGTTACCTCAAGATCTGTTGCAACAGAAAACTCAAAACAAGAATTTGTTTCTAAGATATATGGAAATGAAAAATGCTTTGCACATAGTGAATGTGATGCTATTATAAAAGATAATGCAATTGTTACAGCAACACCTGAAATCACAGCAAATAATGTAGAAGCGAATTTAATACATGAAGCAGCTATTGGAAAAATTGCTGGTGAACAATTAACAAAATTAATGACATTAGGACTATCTGAAAAAGAGGCAGAAGAAGAAATTATAAATGGATTTTTGAGATAATAGCATAATCATATATGAAAAAATATTTATGAGATAAAATGTAAAGCAAGAATTAAAAATAGAAAGATGAAATATAAAATATTAAATATATTATAGAAAACTGATAATAAAAGAAATTATCAGTTTTTTGTTTAATAGGAAACAATATGAAACTTTAAGTTATGCAACTCAAAGTGAAAATAAATATTAAAATTTTATTTTCAAAAGAAAAATCAGTTATTGTTCTTATTTAAAAATATAATATTTTAAATTTATAAGAGAAAATAAAAAATGTAAATTTATGGTGAATTTAAATAAAAAATAAAATTTTATGATATAATGAAATAAAAATGGAGAAAAGTATATGAGTAAAAAAGGAAAACATTCTGAAAAAAAAGAAAGCAAGCTCAAAGTTAATTATAAAATATTGAGAATAGGACTTTTTATATGTATGGTTATTGTAATAGGAACTATCATATATAGCCATATTACGAGAAGTAAAGAAGAGGTAAATGAACAGGCAGAAGACCAGAAAGAAGAAAGTGTGGAAACAGCAAGTGTAGAAGAACCAGTCATACAAGAAACGGTAGATACTAATATAGAAAATTTAATAAATGAAATCATGACAGAAAATAATTTGAATGAAAATAACTTTTTCTTTTTTTATTATAATATAGAAGAAAAAAAGTATTATTTTTATAATGAAAATACATATTTTACAGCGGCAAGTACAATAAAAGTTCCAGTTGCCATGCTATATTATGATAAAGTAAATGAAGGAGAATTAAGTTTATCAGAAACACTATTATATAACAGTGATGACTATGAAGCAGGTGATGGAACCACTGCAGTAGATTATTCAATAGGAGAGAGCATTCCTATTTCTTATTTACTAGAACAATCCATAGTCAATAGTGATAATACAGCATTAAATATTTTACTACATAGTATAGGATATAAAAAATGTAAGGAAGAATTAACAAAATATTCAGACGTAGAAATTACAGAAGAGTTTTATTCATCAAATGTTGCAAATGCTTCGTATTATTATGATGTATTGCAATATTTATATCAAAATGCTGATAAATATAGTGAACTGATTGAATATATGAAAATATCTTCTGGTGGTGAATATTTAAAAGCAAATTTGCCACAATATGAAGTAGCTCATAAATATGGCTCTTATGATGGGTATGTACATGATTATGGAATTATCTATGGCCAAAATACATATTTAATAGGAGTATTTACAAAAGACATTGCAAATGCAAGTGATTTGATAGCAGATATAGGAGAACAAGTTGTTGATTGTGCAGAAACAGGAGAACTAGAAGAGGTAAATGAAACAGAAAATACTACAAATTCTGTTGATACGACAGAAACAAATACAGTTGATACTTAAGAGGGGCATGAAATAGGTAACAATATGAAACTTTAAGTTACTTAGGCTCAAAGTGAAAATATTTTATAAATGCGAAAAAACAATATAGCGAATATTTCAGAAAGAAATGGAAAAGTAGATGAATTTAAGAAAGTAAAAATTACATAATGTAATAAAATATAGGATAATGTAGCATAATAATATAAATAGGATAGCTCTAATTTATTACAATTTAATAAATTAGAGCTATCTATATTATATTTTGTATATGTTATGACTGTAAGTTTTACAGGGCTTTGGAATAAAAAATACTATTCAACTTCTTTTTTCCATAAACCATGTTTATTACAATAAGCGTATAGGCAAGATCCAGGAATGTATGGAAAACGACATTCAGCATTTTGTTCTGGATATAATTTAACCATATATTCTTTATTATCTGCTACTAAAGCTACCCATTCAATAAAGTGTTCTTTTTCCATAACATGATTTACTGTAACAAAAATTTCATCTTCAACTTTTTCATAATTAGGTACGTGTTTTTCAACAGCTGCATCTACTGAATTTGGTTTTAAAATTTCCATTGGTTCACCACAACAAACAATTCCACATCCTTCACAATTGCAGTCTTCAATGATTTTTACAGTTGCTCCACAAGATTTACATCTTTTTATAATTAATTCATTTTTCATAATTATCAATCCTTTCTTTTTTACTTTTTTATAATGTTTTATGATATAAAAGGTATTAATTTAAATATTTACCTTTTGGCAAGATTAGTATATCACAATTTGATTAAAAAATATACTGTTTTGAATTATTATTATTTTTTTGTTATTGCTTAGGAATATTTTTTGTTTTTGTGAGTATAATATATAAAATGATTATATTTCTTTGGTAATTATTGTATTTTTGTTAAAAGTGTTGACAATGTGTGTTATAAGTAGTATAATTATTTTTGTAAATTTTATATCGCGGGGTGGAGCAGTTGGCAGCTCGTCGGGCTCATAACCCGAAGGTCGTAAGTTCGAGTCTTACCCCCGCAACCAAGATTTAAACTTAGAGTCGCAAGAGATTGTGGACTCTTTATTTTTTGCTCATTTTACATTACATAAAATGAATTGGGCACCATTTGGGCACAAATCTATATAAAAAGGTTTTTGGTAAACCTTGAATTTTCAATATTTATAAATATATTTGATTAAATTCTATTTGAAATAAAATAAAAAAGTTTCTGCTTAAATTATAAAATATTAAATTGTGAAATTAATTAAAAGTATTTAAGCAGAAACTATCATGTCTTGATTTACTTCTTTATTATTATAATTTTTCATAGAATTTTTTCCTTTCAATTTTTTGTATAAATTTATGTGATAAGCCTTTAATTGGCTTTAAAATATTTTTTTGTATCTTCCCTATAAAGAAGATTATCAAGTTTATCTGATGCCTCTCTGTCCATT
>CAJFLB010000045.1 GCA_904387305.1 uncultured Clostridia bacterium | reverse complement strand
GATAAAAATATAAAATTAAATAGGAATCTCGAAAATCAAGAAACAAAGTTAATTCAGGATTTTAATGAAGAGAAATCCTACTAAAAATTTATGCTATCAAATATTCACCTATAATTTGTTTTTTTTATATAATTGATATATAATAGCAAATATAAAAAGTTTTACCTTGTTGTATAAGATAAAATTTAAACAGTGCCAAGATAAAAATTGATTTTTTTCTATATAATTAACAAATTAATTAATAGATACTATTAAAATTTTAGGAGGATTGACAAATGAGTTATAACAATGAAAAATTAAATGAATTTAATGATTACATAAGATACAGAAAAGTGGCTATCATAGGATTAGGAGTTAGTAATTTACCACTTTTAGATTATCTATATGATAAAAAAGCAAATGTAACTATATTTGATGAAAGAGAATATGATCAAATTCCTAAAGATAATATTGAAAAAATTACCAATTATGGATTTATGATGCATTTTGGAAAAGATTGTATGCAATATTTAAAAAACTTTAATGTTATTTTTCGTTCTCCTAGTTGTTTACCAACAAAACCAGAATTAGTGGAAGAAGCAAATAGGGGAGCATTAGTAACAACAGAAGTAGAATTATTAATGCAAATGTGTCCAGCCAAAATAATTGGTATAACCGGAAGTGATGGAAAAACAACGACAACAAGTTTAATAAATAGTATTTTACAAAAAGCAGGATATAAAACATTTTTAGGTGGAAATATTGGAACACCATTATTTACAAAACTATCAGAAATCACGCCTAAAGATATTGTTGTTTTAGAATTAAGTAGTTTTCAATTAATGGGAATGGAAGTTAGTCCACAAATTGCTGTTATTACTAATATAACACCAAATCATTTAAATATTCATAAAGATTATCAAGAATATATAGATGCTAAGAAAAACATTTTCAAATATCAAGATGAAAATGGAATTTTGGTCTTAAATTATGATAATGAAATTACCAAAGAATGTGCAAAAGAAGCAAATGGAAAAGTCATCTTCTTTAGTAGTCAAACTAAATTGGATAATGGATATATTGTTGATGAAGATGTGATAAAAGAATGTGATGATAAAGTTAGAAAACATATTTTAAATACAGAAGATGTCATTTTAAGAGGAAATCATAATTATCAAAATATTGCGACAGCTATTGCTGCAACAGCAAGTCTAGTAGATGCAGAAACAGCTGTAAAAGCAATAAAAGAATTTAAACCTGTAGAACATAGAATTGAATTTGTAGAAGAAATTGATGGAGTGAAATGGTATAATGACTCAGCAAGTTCCTCTCCATCTAGAACTTTATCTGGACTTAATGCATTTAAAGAAAACATTGTTTTGATTGCAGGTGGGTATGACAAAAACTTAGATTACACACCTCTTGCAAAACCAATTGTTGATAAAGTGAAAACATTGATTTTAATTGGTCAAACATCAGGAAAAATTTATGATGTTGTAAAAGAAGAATTAGAAAAAGAAAACAAAAATTTAGACATCTATATGTGTGAAACTTTAGAAGAAACCATTCCAATTGCAAAAAAGAATGCAAAAAGCGGAGATGTTGTTCTATTTTCTCCTGCTAGTGCAAGTTTTGATATGTTTAAGAATTTTGCTGATAGAGGAAACCAATTTAAAAATTTAGTGAAAAATTTAAAAGAGAGAGGTTAAACATGATAATTATATATGATTTTGATGGAACACTAACACCATATTCATTACCACAATATGAAATACTAAAAAAATGCGGATATGATGATGATAGACTAATGGAAAGAATTAAAAAAGAAATCAAAAAAGGAAATGCAAAAGAAATATATGATGCATATTATAAATGTTATATCGATATTTTATCTGAAAATGGAATTACGATATCAAGAGATACTGCTTGTCTTGGAGCAAATCAAGTCGAATTTAATCCAGGAGTAGTAGACTATTTAAAAAGATTTCAAAGTCAAGCAACAGGAATGAAACACTATATTGTTACAGCTGGAATAAAAGATTATGTAGAAGAAACATCCATTAGTGAATTTATAAATGGTGTTTATGGTGTAACTTTCAAACAAAAAAATGAAGAATGGGGAGATATAGAGTTTCTATTAACAGATAAAGAAAAGGTAAATGTTATAAAAAAGGTTCAAAATGAAAATAAAGGAACAAATGAAATTATATATTTTGGAGACGGATTAACAGATAATTTTGCATTTGAATATGTACATAGTATTGGTGGAAAAAATGTATTTATTAAATCTAATGAAGAATCACAAAAAACTTATCAAAAATTAAATGTTAATGGAATGATTGATGAATGTTTTGACGCAGACTTTAAAATTCATTCTGATATTGATAAATATATTCAAAAACAACTAGAAAATCAAAAAGATTTAGAACATTAGAATATTATAAAAAGTGATTTTCATACATAAAAATGAATTAGGCGACCTAAGAACTAGGTCGCCTTTTGCTACAGCTACTTAATCACATTGTAAAAGAAACTTCTTAGCTTCTTCTATTTTCTTTTGCTCATCAAAAGTCAAATCATTACATTTTGAAATGAGCAAAAGCTCTTGGGCAACTTGAGCTTTCCTCTTGTGAGGGAGAGTAGTGGTCCATTCAGTAAAGATCTGTTTACTTGTCATATTGTTACCTCCATTCATGATGGTAGCCATTTTGTGTATCGATATCATTATACCATAAAATTACAAAAAAGTGAAATTTCATGCACCTTTTACTGGTTATCAACATATCTTGTATAAAATAAATAAGGAGGAATAGAAATGTATGATAACCAATATGAAGAATACATAAGAAGCGTTTTAGGATATCCAAATACAGTAAATATGAATCAAAATCAAATGTATCAAAATGAGTATCAAAATGAATATCCAAATCCATCTCAGATGAACACGAGAAACGACTTAGAAGACTTTTATCCTGAGATATATAAAATTATATATCCAATGGTAAAAAAAGCTTGTGAAGGAAATATGAGGGCAAACAGCAGGGAAGAAATTGAACAAATGACAGATGAAATCTATTCAGCAATAGAAGATAGCAACCAGATTAATGTCAATATTAATTTAGGCAATACAGTATCTTCGACAAATACAAATAGAACGCAAAATAGAAATGATCTACATAAGGAGGAATTTCAAAAGAAAAGTCCAGAAAAACAAGAAGTGGAAAATAGAAATGTAGAAACAGAAAGTAGAATAAGACCTAGAAATAATAATTTAAGAGATTTAATCAAAATATTATTAATCAGAGAATTATTAAGAAGACCTCATCATCACTTTCCACCAAGGCCACCACATAACCCACGTCCACCAATGAGACCACCGATTATGCCTAGAAATTATCAACCTTTATATGATATTTATGAATATTAGAAAATAATTTTTATTAAAAATAAAAAATTTACCATTTTTCAAAATATGAAATTGTTTTTGCGACTTCACGAACATTTGAATAAAAATTCAAAAAATGCAGAAAATAAAGATGAGAAATTTTGAAAGGTGGTAAAGAAAATGAAGGTTAAAGATTGTATGTGTACAGACGTTTGTTGTGTGAAACCAGAAGCAACAATACGTGATGTTGCAAAATTGATGTGTCAAAATCACATTGGTTCTATACCTGTTTGCGATACCAATAATTGTTTATGTGGAATTGTAACAGATAGAGATATTATTTTAAGAAGTATTGCTTGTGATAAAGACGTAAAAACAACACCTGTAAGTGATATCATGTCAACAAATGTATGTACTTGTGAAGAAAATGAAGATATGGCAAATGCTGAAAATAAAATGGGAACAAACAAAGTAAGAAGACTACCTGTTTGTGATAATAATAAAAAAGTTATTGGAATATTAACATTGGGTGATATTGCACAAAATAGATCTAAATTAGATGACAGAGAAATTTGTATTACATTTGAGGATGTTTGTGATTGTGATACAAATAAAAATGCAGAATAAAATAAATATAAATACAATTAACATTTTTTTAGCCAGGTATTATATTATATTTTTTTATGTATTATATGTGCAAATGGAAGAATATTATAAATTCTTGCAGTAGCAAGTAGGAGAATCTCGAACTTGCTTTGAGAGGTGCCTGCTTGCTACTGTTAGAATTTGTTTATTCTGCAATGCTAGCCATATAATACATAAAAAAATATAATATAATACCTGGCTTTTATCTAAGTATATTCGTTTTAAAAGATACATATAATAGTAGAGTAATTAATAGTAAAACTGTTATAGTAAGATTGATTATGCTTTCTAATATAAATTTATCATATTTTCTTAAAACATAAGGGAGGGAGAGATGATTATAAACATACCATATTGGACAAGAGTATTAAAAAATATTATATATGTTGCATTATTGATACTAGGACTGTATATAGCATTAAAATTATCCATTTTTTATATGCCTTTCTTAGTGGCATTTATTATTTCGCTAATCATAGAACCTCTCATAAAATTTATCATGAGAAAAACAAATTTAACTAGAAGGACTAGCTCTATTATTATTTTTATTCTAGTTTCTACTATTATTTTAGGAATATTGGCATGGATTATTGTGACATTATTTTCGGAATCTTCCAGTTTATTACAAGGATTAAATGACTATGTGGATAAAGCCTCTAGTCAATTACAAGGATTTATCGAGCAATTTCATTTTGATAAAATCAAATTGTCAGACGAAATATTAAATATTGTTCAAGAATCAAGTGGGGATTTTTTACAAACCATATCAAATTGGTTGCGAAATGCCTTAAATGGTTTGATTAATATGGTTACTAAAATACCTGAAATTGCTATATGTGTGGGAATTACGATATTAGCCTTGTATTTTATTTGTGTTGATAAAATATATATTTTGGACCAAATAGAATATCATTTACCAAAAACATGGGTGAAAAAATTAAGTACACATTTAAAAGATTTAATTCAAACATTAGGAGGGTATTTAAAAGCAGAAGCAACATTAATTTTAGTATCATTTATAATTTCCTTAATAGGATTATATATATTATCCTTCTTAAAATTTAATGTTCAATATCCTTTGTTGATGGCTTTATTTATTGGTTTTGTAGATGCTCTACCAATTTTAGGTTCTGGAACAGTTATGATACCTTGGGCAATTATTTCTGCACTAAATGGTGATTTGGCTTTAGGAATTGCTATTTTAGCTTTATTTATTATCATGTCTGTTGTCAGACAATTTTTAGAACCAAAATTAGTTAGCAAAAATATCGGTGTTCATCCTATATTTACATTAATAGCTATGTATACAGGCTTTAAAATAACAGGAGTTATTGGATTATTGTTAGGGCCAATTGCTTTAATTATTATTAAAAATATATTTGCTAATTTGATTGACCAAGGGGTGTTTAAAACAATTTTTGATAAAAAATAATACAAAACAAGAAGATGAAAAATATAGTTATGATAATTTATTCAAACATAAGAAAAATGTAACCCTAGAAGTGACAGATGAGCAAGAGAGAATTCCAAAAGAAACATCATTAGTAGAATATAAAAAATCTTTATTTGTAAAAATAATTAATAAAATAAAAAATATCTTTCATTTTGGTAAAAAAATATAATTCTATTTTATTATATAAAACAAATAGTTGAGATAGAAAATAAAAAGGGGAAAATGAGTCCGTCCCCAATTTCCCTTTTTATTTTTATTCCCATTCAATGGTTGCAGGTGGTTTTGAAGTGATATCATAAACAACTCTATTAACATGTTTTACTTCATTAACAATTCTTGAAGAAACCTTTTCTAATATTTCATAAGGAATTTTGCTCCAAACACCTGTCATAAAATCTGTAGTTTCTACTGCACGTAAGGCAATGGTATAATCATAAGTTCTTTCATCACCCATAACACCAACAGATTTTAAGTTTGTTAATACAGCAAAATATTGATTAATAGATTTATGAAGTCCAGCATTTGCAATTTCTTCTCTAAAAATACTATCAGCTTCTTTTAGTATATCTAATTTATCATCAGTGATATCTCCAATAACTCTGATAGCTAGTCCAGGTCCAGGGAATGGTTGTCTAAATACTAAGTTTTCTGGTATTCCTAATTCTAGTCCTGTTTTTCTAACCTCATCTTTAAATAGATTTCTTAAAGGTTCTACAATTTCCTTAAAATCTACATAGTCTGGAAGACCTCCAACATTGTGATGACTTTTAATAACAGAACTTTTTCCTAAACCACTTTCAATAACGTCAGGGTAGATAGTACCTTGTACTAAAAAGTCTACTGTACCAATTTTCTTTGCTTCTTCTTCAAATACTCTAATAAATTCTTCTCCAATGATTTTTCTTTTTCTTTCTGGATCTGTAACACCAGCAAGTTTTGCTAAAAATCTATCTTTAGCATTTACTCTAATTAAATTAATATCAAATTGATTTCTGAAAACTTCTTCAACTTCGTCACCTTCATTTTTACGAAGTAGACCATGATCAACAAAGATACAGGTTAAGTTTTTACCGATTGCTTTATGTAATAATACAGCAGCAACAGATGAATCAACACCTCCAGATAGGGCACATAAAGCTTTTTTATCTCCAATTTTTTCTTTTAAAGTTTTAATGCTATCTTCTACAAAAGAAGAAATTTGCCAATCTCCAGAACAACCACAAATGTTAAATAAGAAGTTTTTAATTACTTGTGTTCCATTTACAGATAAGTTTACTTCTGGATGGAATTGAATACCATATAGTTTTCTCTCTGTATTTTCCATTGCAGCATTTGGGCAATGATCTGTTGAACCAATATTTTTAAAACCACTTGGTACTTCAGATACAAAATCTGTATGACTCATTAAGAAATCATTTGTTGTTTTAAATCCTTGAAATAGGGAAGAGGTGTTATCAATATTTACTTTTGTTGTTCCATATTCTCTTGTATTTGCTCTTGCTACATTTCCTCCTAGAGTATAAGTCATTAATTGCATACCATAACAAATTCCTAAAACAGGAATACCTAAATCGAAAATACCTTCTGCACATTTAGGAGAATCTTCGCCATAAACACTGGCAGGTCCACCTGTAAAGATAATTCCTTTTGGATTTTTTTCTTTGATTTTTTCGATAGAAATGTTGTATGGTACAACTTCAGAATACACGTTGCATTCTCTAACTCTTCTTGCAATTAATTGATTGTATTGTCCACCAAAGTCTAAGATTAAAATTAATTCATTTTCCTTCATATTTACCTCCGCTTTTCTATAGTTTAAAATAGAAAACAATTTTACATCAAAATTTTATCACATTTTGTAAAAAAAGTAAAGATTGCAAACCATGTATAAATTTGTTATAATTAATAGAAAAAAGATTGGGATTTCGGAGTTATTACATAAAAAATCAATTAACCACCAAAGGAGATTGGTTATGGGATATATAGATGAAAAAGAAGTAATAAAAGAGAATGTAAAGCTTACACAAGGATTCAACAATAAACTTCCATATGATATATATTATGTAGAATTTAAATTACTAGATGGAACATCTAAAAAAGTAAGAGTATTTTCTGAAAAAGGCACAATTCCAGATATACATTCAAAAGAATACGAAGAATTAAAAAAATCCCATGGACAGGAAATAAAAGATTTCTTTTTTACAAGATTATTGGGAAGAAATGGTCTAATGGCAGAAGAAGGTCGTGAAGACTACATATATTTAGGTGGTGGCTTTTTAGAAAGCGGATACTTAGCCAATCGACATATAATATTAGAAAATGGAAAAACTGGACAAGAACAGTTTGATGATAATTTATTTAAATTAAAATTACAAGTTGAAGCTATAGAGAAAGAAGAAACAGAAAATAAAGAAAATACAGGTAAACATTATGTAGTAAGTGATTTGCATGGCTGTTATGGATCTTACATAGAGGTTATGAAAAAACTGACCTCAAAGGATCACTTATATATTTTGGGAGATGTCATTGATAGAGAACCACATGGTATAAAAATTTTACAAGATATCATAAGGCGACAGCAACAGCCAGAAAGAAATCCTCAAATAACATTTCTTATGGGAAATCATGAACAACAATTTTTAAGGACTTTATTTATAAGAGCATTTTACAACAAAGATCATCCCCAGAATAAACTATCATTAAAAGATATATGGTATAAAACTAGGCATTATCGAGAGAGTCTTTCTATAAAAAATCAATATTATATAGAGAATTGGATAAATTTGAATGGGGGATATTTTACATTTGATGATTATGTGAATTTACCAGCCGAAAAGAAAGAACAAATCGTAAATTTTTTACTTTACACATATGTGATATTACCACAGACAATTAAAGGAAAAAACTATTTATTGGTTCATGCTGCTCCGCCAGAAAATTTAGAAATGATAAAACAAATGAAAGAAACACGGAAAGGGTTATCGATGGAAAGAGATAGCTAATACTAGAACTAGAGATTGTGATATCATGCTTACTGATAGAAAAGGATATACATATAAACAAAGTAAAGAAAATGGTTTTTTGACAATATGTGGACATACTCCAACAAAAGATGAAGAAATTTTAAGAAATGATTCAGAAGGTTTTATCAGAATTGATACGGGATTATCATACACTGGTGGTCAATGTTCATTATATTGTATAGAAGATGATAATGTTGAATATATTGAACGTAAGGTAAATGATTTTGAAAATGAAAATATGAAGTAAAAAAATACTCTTTTTTGAGTATTTTTTTTACTTTTTTATAACACGCCACTTGTAGGAATATAGGTATCATCTGGAGGATAAACATATTCTTCATTTGGTTTATCAACTGTTTTCATCTCTGTAACTTTCACAATTGGCATATCACCATGATAATTACCTTTTGTAATTTCACCTGTTAATTCTACCCATGTTTCATTTGCAAAATCTTGAGCATTTTCATATTCGCAAAGAAATCCTACAATCACATATTGAAAATCAGAAGAAATCATCATATCTCTTGCTAATATAAATTGTGTATCTGTTAAATCTAATACTCGATATACATATCCTATAAATTGAATTTTTACGCCAACATAATCATCTATATTTTCATGAACTGCTTTTAAAACATTGGTATAATTTTTAGCAGAAATAACAGAAACATTGCTTTGAGGCATACAACTAGAAATATTTCTATTATTTTTAGCACCAACAAACAATTTGATACTAACAAAAATTAAGATGACAATAATCAATAACACAATTCCTGTAAAAAAGTATTTGAACATTTTGCTACCATTTACTTTAAAATTATATATAAACATATAAAATCCTTTCTTTCATGAGTTTTGTTATTTAAATATATGTATGAAAAAATCGATTATGCCAAATATTGGGTTATTTTCAATAAATGCTTTTAAAGCACTTGATAAAAATAAATTTTAGTGATATAGTAACAGAGTGAAAAAATAAACTTAGGAGGACCGATTAACAATGGGATTATTTAAAACATATAGTGAAAAAGAAGTAAAAAGAGTAAAGCCATTAGTTGCTAAAATTAATGCACTTGAAGAAGAAATGCAAAAATTAAGTGATAGTGAATTAAGAGGAAAAACAGAGTATTTTAAAAAGCAATTAGCAGATGGTAAAACATTAGATGATATATTGCCAGAAGCTTATGCAGTTGTTAGAGAAGCTTCTAAAAGAGTTTTAGGAATGAGACATTTTGATGTGCAATTAATTGGTGGTATTGTATTACACCAAGGTAGAATTGCAGAAATGAAAACAGGTGAAGGAAAAACTTTAGTTGCAACATTACCAGTATATTTAAACGCACTTGAAGGAAAAGGTGTTCATGTTATTACAGTTAATGATTACCTAGCAAAAAGAGATAGTGAATGGATGGGAAAACTATATAAATTCTTAGGATTATCTGTTGGATTGGTTATTGCTGGAATGGAACCTAAAGAAAAACAAGAAGCTAATAATAAAGATCAGGAAGCTGCCAAAGAGATTACTGAAGAACAAAAAAGTGAGCAAGAAGCTCATGAAGAAATTTTAAGAAAAGCTAGAGAGAACGAAGAAAAAAGGCGTAAACAACAGGTGGAAGAAAATATTCACCGTACTTTAGCTCAAATGCAAATTCACCCTAAGAAAAAACACCATTGGTGGGATCGCTTTTTCAAGTAAAATAGGATGCCGAAATGCGGCATCCTATTTTTTTATTCATCGTCAGATTCAATAATTAATGATTCAGCTAGTAATACGTCGTTATACAGACTTAATATATACGTTCTATATTTACTCTCTTTTTGTCCAATCATTTCTAAATATTCACGCTCAATAGCAAATGCTCTAAAAAATGCTAAACGTTGTAAATACTGTTCTGATTTAGTTAGATTAGGCTGATCAATTGTTTTTAGCAACACACGCATGTATTCTCGCGTTTTAACAACTCTTTTTTGATTGAGTAAGGTATAGATAACATGGCGCTTAACTCTTTTAGGTAGGTACATTTTATGGACTGAAATTAGAGCTCGCTTAACCATTTCATTACGGATCTTCTCCATAACAATGTGTGCTTCTTCATCACTAACTTCATGTGGAAGGATAAATTGAAATACAATC
>CAJFLB010000044.1 GCA_904387305.1 uncultured Clostridia bacterium | reverse complement strand
CCACCTTCCTATTTTGTCTATATTTTCTTTTTTTATACATCTAGGGTGAAATATTCGTTTCTAAACTTTTAAGGTGATTTTATCATAAATTAAATACAGAAAACTAGCATTAAAGTTGACTTTTAAAGAAAAATATATTATATTAATTATGTAACTAAACAGAAAGCGTCTTTCTTAGGTATACCCGAGAGAGAACCCTCTTGTACAAAAAGTATTTATAATGCAAGAAAGAGAGGTAAACATTATGAAGCAGGAAAAAATTATGAAGCCAGATGTTAACACAACTTCAGAATCTGAAGACACTCTGAAACCAAGGTTTCGTGTCGAAGACTTAATGGAGGATTATGAGGTGCCATATGTGTTAGAACAGAAAGGTACTCTTATTATTCGCGCTGTCAATTCCTATAATGCGGAAAGACAGGCGAAACATCAGCTAAAAGCTATTTCAGCGAAAGGTGGTAAGGTAACCACCACGTGCATGATTGGATCACCAAGGCCAATCCGACCTGCATCAAAATCAAAAGATGAATAACAAAGTGCAAGAGTGTATCCGGATAGGGCAAGTCATAATTGGCTTGCTCTTTTCCGTGTGCGACAGGCATAGTATTCTCTACTCGATTGCAAAATATAGTAATAAAATTATAATTTGATATATACAAGTTATAAAATATATGTTATACTAATTTCAACAGTTGATTAATCAAATACTTTTTTAGCAAAATGTGGGATGAACACTATTAAAAATAGGCAAATTTTTCACAAATAACCTCCTAAATCGCTCCAAATTGAAACAACTTACGAACTATAAAGTTTGTAGGTTGTTTTTTTCTTTTTAATTACCAGAAAAGGATGAGAAAAAATTTTATTTTACTATCAATGGAAAAAGAATCAGACTTCCAAAAAAGTGATTATAACAAGAAGAAAGAGTTTGGCATTTTATTAGAGTATGATATAATACTTACATAATTAAATTAACTTGCAAGTCGCAAGTTTTATGAACTATTAACAATAAGTACTGTAATAGGAGGGATATTAAGAATGCAAATTTACTAAGAACTCGTAAACAGAATTGTTAAGGAGGAAAAGAAAAATGGCTGAATGGGAAAGTAGTTATGGAGGAATGTTTCTTCATAATGCAAGGATACTTACAAATGATGAGATTGCACAAAGATATCCACTTGCAAGTAATTCGCGTATGGCTCGATTGACTCGAGAAGCTGTAAAGAAAGGATGGGATATCCTCTATGGGGAGAATCCTAAGCTTAACTGGGATAATTGTATTGGCTATGATTGGTCAAAAGATGTTACTGTATCAGCTGCATATCTTTATAAAACTCAACCAGATAGAATTGACATAGGCGGTTATACGGATATGTCAGAAGTAAAAGCAATTTATGCAGCAGTAAAAGTAAGGTAATTATCCGAGAATTTCAAAAAAAGTAAGATGGTGCCCTAAAATAGGACACCATTTTACTTTTTTTAATAATAGTATCTTCGTCTATTACGGATCTTATTAGGATCATCCCATGGGTGAGGAAAATCAAAATATTGACCTCTTCCATCTACCATAAAACGAACCCGATAGGCTTTTTTAGAAGTACCAAGAATACGACAAGTAAATCGATATTCAAATTTTTTCCAGGTACAATTTTTAAGCCAATCAACAGTTGCATTTTCCACAACAGGACGCCATTGATTATAGCGACTAGTGCGTGGAGCTTCATTCATTCCGATAGAAATAGCTGTAACTGAAGAATTGCAGTTTTTTTGGTCGACTAAAGCTCTTCGAATAGCTTCCAAGACCTCAACACACTTATTTTCACACTCCATGATGTCAGCAAATAATTCTCCTTGGTCAAACAAATTTAGAATCACAATAGCGATTTGTTTGTTTGCACAATCTAGAATTTCTATTGCATGACAATTGGCTGATAAGAATACATTTTCTGCTTCCACACTATAATAGTAATTAGATTTGGTTGAAGGAGCTTTGACTTTCAAAGCATCTTTGAACATAAGATAAGATTCCAATTTTTCTAAATCCAAAAAGCGGTAATGTATAGTAGCATGTGTATCCATATCAATTGTTTTTAAAATATGCTTATCTGGATATCTTTTCTGCATTTTATACAGGCGAAGAATGTAGTCTGCTATTCTCTTATAAATATTCTGCTCAACTGTAAAAAGTTGTTTTACGAAATCAGTGTTTTCAACCTTTTCATAGAATATATATTGAGGAGCAGTTGCTATGATAAATTCAGGAGAAAGTTTTATACCTGCTTTTTTAGCTTCTGCATAAAACAAAGGAAAACCCTCTAAAAATGCAAAAACATATGGCAAAAATTCCTGGTTATGCAGATTTTCTTGAACCAAATTAACAGCTGATTTCGAAACATAAAACATAGGGTCTTCATTTTCAAATTTTTCATTAGGAAATCGTTCCAGTCTTGAGCGATACATAGTGCGTACATCAAGCTGTGAAATAAGTTCTTCGGCCTGTTTATAGCATACATCTCCATTAAGAGCACCAAGTGCAAGGTATAAACGAAGCACTCTTGGCTTTAAACTTTCTTCAGCCGTTGTATATGTATGATAAAAATTAGGCTTTTCCAAAGCAAGCCATTTTTGTATGGATTCCTCGGAAGTTGGAAAGTTTTGCATAAATTCTGGTTTAGGTAGTTTTTTTGCTACTTGTGCCCATGTATGAATTTGTAGTTGATACCCTTTCCATTTAGAGTAAGGACTCCATAACGGACTGATTTCTTGTAATTCATCTTGGCTATTCACACCAGATAATCGAAATAGCTTTTTATCGTCATAAACATAAATGTGCTGCTCATCAATCAGTGCAAAAGTCCTTCTAGAATAGTTGCTATATATGCAAACATACTTGCCTTTTAGAGTAAGTGTATCTGCGTCAATTTTTGTAACACTGACTGTTTGAGATGTTTCACCATTATTGCCATAAGTAAAAATGAGTCTTTTCAAAGAGCTTGATGATGGTAATCTAATTCTGTTAAAAGAATCAATCAAGTGTGCAGGGATTGATATTGTCTGAATATTATCCAACCAATAAAATGTACCATCTTCAATGCCATTTACATATGGTGGAACAATAAATGTTCCTTTATAATGTGCAAAAATTTCTGAAAAACCTTTAAAAATTGTTTTTCCTTCTGGTGTCTTATGATAGGTACATTTTTTCTTCCAGAATTCTTCACGAAGTTCTTGTAAATTCATGTTCAGAATGTTTTTACAGTTTATAACATGATTTTTGCATTCTTCTATGGAAACTTCTTCTTCCCAATAAGAAGTTTCAGGAATCGTAATGGTTCCGATTTCAATATTTCGTGAAGTTGCAGTTTCTTGAATCCACTGTATATCTTCTAAAAGTTTGGAAACTAACCGTTTTTGTGACTTAATCGTTGATTGTAATTGATGATCATTCCGAAATTCCCAAGTCTTATCCAACAGATTAAACTCTGTTACACTTTTTACTCTTTCGCCAAGATTGCTCATGAAAGTATGAATTTTTTCAGTTAATCTCTTGGTTTCTTCTTTATAATGAGCTTGAGCTAAAGACTTAGGTGTCTCGGCTTCTTTGGCAACCAATTCATCAATTACTGATTGTGCTTTCATAAAAACAGCTTCAAGTCCTTTGAGTTTCTTTTTCTTTGCCACCTCTATAATTTTTTGAATCTTCGAAATACAATCTTTTTGTTCTTCCAATATCAAGCAAAGTGTATCAAAATAATCTTCCTCTGTAAAATCATTTTGCAGTGCACCAGTAGCAAGTTCTTGAAACATCTCCAATATCTCATTTTTATGCGCATATTCTACATTTAAAAATTGCAAAATAGATTGACGCATCTTTTCTTGTTCAATATCAGAAGAAGATTCATCTTTGTGCATAGTACTTTGAGATTTTTTAGCATAATAGGAATAAATATTGACAGGATGTTCTTTATCATATTTAGCTCGCTTTTCTGGATCTTTTAAGATATCAAAAGCTTCATTTATTTCTTGCATTTTCTTTTTAGCATGTTGCATAGCTTCTTCATCTTTTAGTGAATCTGGATGCCATTTCCGTGCAAGTTCTCTGTATGCAGCCTTAATAGTTTTTTCATTAGCATCTCTTTCAACACATAAAACCTCGTAAGGATTCATTCATATCCCTCCAGTTCCTAATAATTTTTAGAGCACTACTAAGATATCTGTATTCTTGTGTAGTGCTCTAGTTGTCTTGTTATTCAAGATACTTAGTTTCTCTTGCTTTAACCCCTAATGGGTTAGTATTATGGGCGATGATTGCTTTAGCCCAATCTTTTGGAACAGTACCAGTGGAACGAAGTCCATCCAACAAATTTTCAATTGCTTGAAAAATGATTTTGATACCATCGCCAGTGCGATTGAAATTTACAGCATTATTAACCGGAATTCCAAGTTCTTCAGCATATGCTTTAGAAGTCTCTTGGGAGTTGCTATATTCATTATTGTACAATAAGAATATATGCTCACCATTCTGAATTCTTTGCTGAATCAAATTTCGGACTTCTTCTGGTGAATGCTCACTATGAATGTTTTGACCATCTGTTATTACCAAATGCAACTTGTGCTTAGCATCTGTTTTTTGTACTGCAGTAATAGCAGCAACTAATGCATCCAAAATATTGGTATCATCGTAGCATTCCCAAGGGGAAATTCTGAATTGTTTACAGGTTTTGTTTTGAAAGAGTGAGGTAACCTCACTGTTGAACATTGTAATAGAAAGCTTTGTTTCATAAAGCTTTCCAGCTTGTCTCATAGCAAATTCGTTTAGTTCCCGTGCAATTGCTGAGGATGTTCCACTCATTGAAGAGCTACGATCAATAATCAAATTGACTAAAGCAGAATTTTTCGAAATATCTGCCATTAGTTTTTGAGTATTAATAGACATAGCAAATCCATCAATTGCTTTTTCAATGTCCACATTTTCATTTGTTTTTTGGATACTTCTCTTCTGGCGTAATAATGCCAACTTAGATGTTCCATTCGAGTTATTACTCATAAAAAATCCTCCCTAAATAGTTAGATATTGAGGCATTTGCCTCTTCAAAATTGTGACAAAGTCATTATAGCATAGTCAACATAAAAAAACAAGCTGCTAATGTGCTAAAGACGAGACTTTAATAGGATTAGTAGCTTTTATTTTATTAGAACTTTTTTATATTTAATCAGTTAAAAAATGTAAAACTTAATTTATAATTTTCTCAATGCAGCAACAAAGAAACCTTCATACAAATCAGATGGGCCAATACACAAAGTACCTTCAATAGAAGTAGGTAACAAAATAGCATCAGAGAAAATAGATACATCAATTGGCAAGATTTCAAGTTGTTTAAAATCTATAAATTTTCGTAAAATATTTTCATTTTCCTTAGCTAAAATCGAACAGGTAGAATATACCATTTCATGACCAGGTTTTAATAAAGTAATGGCTTTTTTTAACAAATCATGTTGCACTTTTGAAGAACGATTTACCAAATCTTCTGTAAAAGTAGATTCCAGTTTTTTATCAAAAATAGAAATGGTACCACTACCACTACAAGGAGCATCTAAAAGAACTTTATCAAAAGAAAAGAAATCATCTAATTGTCTGGCATCTTTTATCATCACATTTACTCTATTAGCACCTTGCTTGTTAAGATTATATTGTAATCTTTCAGCTCGAATTTTATTTTTTTCACAAGCTGTAATAAATGCTTTATTTTGAGAAAGTGCTAACATTTGTGTCGTTTTACTACCAGGAGCAGCAGCCATATCTAGAATGTTTTCATTTTCTTTAGGAGATATGACAAGTGGTGGAATCATAGAAGATAAGCTTTGTAAATAAATTTCTCCATTTTGATAGATTTCTAAATTTTTAATTTGATCTTCAGATGTATTTTCTAGAATTAAAGCATCTTTATACCAACTAACTTCCTTATATGAAATTTGCAACTTATCAAAAATGTTTTTTATATCTGTAATGTCTGCTTTTAGAGTATTGGCTCTTAAAGTTACAGGTCTTTTTTGAGAATAACCTTCCAAGATAGTATTTGTTAAATTTTCTCCATATTGTTCTATTAAAAGATGGTATAAAAAATTAGGTATATTATTTATCATAGTTTCCTCCAAAATCATTTGAATATTCATAAGAAAGATATATACATATCATACTATACAATAAAGAAAAAAGCAAAGAACTTAGAGTAATAACTCTAAGATTTTCACTATTTATAGTATGTTTATGTAAAAAAATGTCAGATAAACATACAGTTTTTTTCGTGATTATTACCAAAAACAGTTGATATTTTTTTTAATTTAATATAAAATCTATAAAGACTAACGATAAGGAGGATATGAATGATTACTTTAGAAGATGTTAGAAAAAATGAAGAGGTAGAAGCCTTGATTCAAGGGGCGCAAAAACAGTTAGATGGTCTTCGGATATACAGAACATAGTCATAGACATATTTCGATTGTTTCTAGAAGAGCAGGAGATATATTAGAAAAATTAGGATATCCAGAAAGAAAGATTGAACTTGCAAAAATTGCAGGATATTTGCATGATATTGGAAATTGTGTTAATCGAGTGGATCATGCTCATAGTGGAGCAATTATGGCATTTAATATATTGAAAGATATGGGAATGCCAGTAGAAGAAAGAACAGAAATTATGATGGCAATTGGAAATCATGATGAGAAAACAGGGACAGCAGTGAGTGATATATCAGCGGCTTTAATATTGGCTGATAAATCAGATGTACACAGAGATAGAGTAACAAATAAAAATTTATCAACCTTTGATATTCATGATAGAGTAAATTATGCTGTAACCAATGCCAATTTGGAATTAAATGCTGAAGAACGAAAAGTTGTATTTAATTTAACAATAGATACGAAATTATGTCCAGTTTTAGATTATTTCGAAATATTTATGGATAGAACGATGATGAGTAAATATGCAGCAAAATATTTAAAAATTTGGTTTGAACTAATTATCAATAATACAAAATTATTATAAGAATGAAAGGAAAGAGAACAATGAAAAAAATAAAAATAATCACAATGATTGTATTAATTATCTTAATAACAATGGTTTCATTTTTTGGAGTATATACACAAGTACAAAATAGAATGGAAAACCAAGTAAGAGACTATGCATTAGATATGGATTTAGATGGTGCTAGATATGTAAGATTATCAGTGAATAAAGAAAGTACAGATGTTATAAAAGATGCTGATGGGAATGAAGTAGAAACTGATGAAGAAATGACAGATGAGCAATTATCAGAAAATGGATATACAAAAGAAAGTGTACCAAATAATAGTGAAGATGTTTTAACAGTGGAAAATTATGACAAGACAAAAAAAATTATTAGCGAAAGATTAAAATCACAAGGTGCAGGGGAATATGAAATATCTGTAGATAATGAAACAGGAGATATTTTAGTACAAATACCAGAAAACGAAAATACAGATAGTCTTGTAAGTAATATCAATACTATTGGAAATTTTGAAATAATTGATGCAGATACAAAAGAAGTATTAATGGATAACAATGATATCAAATTAGTAAATGTTATGTATGGTTCAAGTTCTTCAACATCAAGTGGAACAACTGTATATATGAACATTGAATTTAACAAAGAAGGAACTAAGAAATTAGAAAATATTAGTAATACTTATGTGGAATCTGATGAAGATACATCTAATACAACAGCAGATAATACAACAACTGATAATACGACAACAGACAATACAACAGCAGACAATACAACAACAGATAATACTACAAGTGAAGAAAATACAACAGAAACAACTAAAAAAGAAATCACATTAAAAATTGATGATGAAGAAATCATGACAACAAGTTTTGATGAACCAATAGAAAATGGTAAATTACAATTATCAATGGGAAGTTCAACAACAGATGTAGATACGTTACAAGATAATATATCACAGGCATCATCAATAGCAAGTGTATTAGATTCAGGAAAATTGCCAATACAATATGATATGATATCAAATGAATATATATTATCAGATATAACTAATACACATATTGAATATTTAGCTATAGCAATTGGAATTGTTCTTTTAATAGGATTTGTTATATTGATTATTAGATATAAAGTTAACGGATTGTTATCAGCAATTGCATTTATTGGATTAATTAGCTTATACTTATTAGTAATTCGATATACAAATGTTAGTGTATCTATTCAAGGAATTATAGGAATTATTGTAACAATTATCTTAAATTATATATTTATCAATAAAATATTAGCAACTATTAAGAAAAGTGAAGATAATAAAAAATTAGGAACAATAAAAGAAGGAATAAAGGAAAGTTACAAAGAATTCTTTATGAAACTAATACCAATTTGCATATCTGTCATTGTATTTTGTTTTATAAATTGGACAACGATTAGTAGTTTTGGAATGGTAATGTTCTGGGGAATTGCTTTAATTGCCTTATATAATTATTTGATTACAGCGACAATGTTAAAAGTAAAAGCAGAAAAATAGGAGGTATTTACAGATGAAAGAATTCATAAAAAGTAAGCAACTAAAAATTATATTAATTGCATTAGTAATCATAGCAGGAATAGTGATGATTGTTGTAAAAGGATTTAATTTCGATTTAAAATATCAAGATACACAAAGAGTAGAATTATATTTGAAAACAGAATTTAATATATCTGATATTAGGCAAATAACCAATGAAGTATTTGAAAACCAAAAAGTCATGATACAAAAGGTAGAAGTTTTTGAAGATTCTGTTTCTATTACAACAACTTCTATATCAGATGAGCAAAAAAATAATTTAGTAACAAAAATCAATGAAAAATATGGAACAGAATTAACAGCAGAAGATACAACAGTGGAAAATATAGGACATACAAGAGGAAGAGATATCATAAAACCATATATTGTTCCATTTGCAATTGCAGTTATTATTGTATTAATTTATTTAGGAATTCGTTATTATAAATTAAGCATAGCTAAAGTAATTGCAAAAAGTATAGGAATTATGGCATTGGCTCAAATATTGTTATTTAGTGTTATTGCCATTACAAGAATACCAATCGGAAGATTGACAATTCCAATGGTTATATTAGTATATTTATTAACCTTATTTGGAATAACAACAAAATTCGAAAAAGATTTATCTAAAAAGAAATTAGAAGAGAATAAAGATAAAAGTAAAAAGAAATAAAGTGTAATTATTTCTTGTAAAGATAAGGGTTTGAATTTATTTATTAAAAAAGCGAATATTATAAATAATTTTTGAGCAATTCGAATGCGACCGAAATAGTTTTATAAATTCTTAAAAGAAAACCATAAAGGGTCCTGTTTCCGGGTATCGTTATGGTTTTCTTTTAAGAATTTGTTAAACGTAATGTAGGGTAGCCGAGAATTTCAAAAAATATTTATAATATTCGCTTTAATTAATCATCTTTACGTTTTTATAGATAGTTACTTTAATGTAACAACCGTTACACCCATTTCACCTTCGCCAAAAGTACCTAGTCGGAATGATTTTACATGAGAGTTTGTTTTTAAAAATTGATGAATTCCATTTTTTAGTTTTCCTGTACCTTTTCCATGAATAATTCTTACAGTTTCTAATTTTGCTAAAGCACAATCATCTAGAAATTTATCAATCACAAAATTGGCGTCTTCTACATTCATACCAATGACATTGATTTCTGGTTTTACCATTTTACTTTTAGAGATGTTAGAAGAGGAATGTATAGTTTTATTAGAGTTAACATTTTGAGAAGTTTTAGGGTTTTGTAAAGCATTTAATTTTAAATTCATTTTCATACTACCAATTTGTACTTGCACTTCATTGTTTCTTGAAACATGAGAAAGGATGATTCCATTTTGGTTAAGTGAAGGAATAAAAACTTCTTTTCCAGGGTTAACATCTTTTTTTGAAATAGAAGAAGAATTAGAAGTATTTTCAGAAGTCATTGTATCTAATTGTATTTTTTTAATTTTTTCATTTAAAGAATTTCTTAAAGTGTGAATTTCTTTAGAATCCTTTATATTTGATAATTTTTTAATAATTTCATTAGCATCTTCTTTTGCTTCTAGTAAAATATTTCTAGCTTTTACTTTGGCATTATTAATGATTTCCTTTTCTTGCTTTTCTTTTTCGAGATTTTCTTTTTGTAATTTTTCTTTTAACATGTTGATTTGCTCAGATTCTTTTAAAATTTTCTCTTTTCCTTTTTCAATCAATTGTTTATCATCATAGATATTTTTTAAAAGTTCTTCAAAAGTGATATCATTTGAAGACATAAGCTCTTTGGCTTTTTGAATAATAGATATATCTAACCCTAACTTTTGGCTAATGGCAAAAGCATTACTTTTTCCAGGAACTCCAATTAATAGTTTATATGTCGGTGATAAGGTTTCAACATCAAATTCAACTGAAGCATTTTCAAATCCAGAAGTAGTCATAGCATATTTTTTTAATTCTTGATAATGTGTGGTTGCAATTGTAAGGGCACCCATATTTTTAAAATAGTCTAATATAGAAATGGCCAAATTAGAACCTTCTACTGGATCTGTTCCCGAACCTAACTCATCTACTAAAATTAAAGAATTTTCATTGGCATGTTTTGTGATATCCACAATATTGCTCATATGAGAAGAAAATGTACTCAAAGAATCAGCAATACTTTGGTCATCTCCAATATCTGCAAAAATATGTTCAAATACAAATATACTAGACTTTTCATCAGCTGGAATATTTAAGCCGCTACAAGCCATGCAAGTTAGAAGTCCAACCGTTTTTAAAGTAACTGTTTTTCCACCTGTATTAGGCCCAGTAATTAGTAATGTAGAAAAATCTTTTCCAAGTTCTATAGAAATGGGAACTACTTTATTTTTATCAATTAAAGGGTGTCTGGCATTGATTAGATGAATTTCTTTGTTAGTATTGATAATTGGTGTAATTCCTGAAATCGCTTTAGAATATTTTGCTTTTGCAAATATAAAGTCTAAAGTACCAATGACTTCCATATCTGTTTTTAGCTCTTCTATATATGGATAGAAAAGAGAAGATAATTGTTGTAATATTTTTTCGATTTCTACTTCTTCCTCTAATCGTAATTGATTAATTTCATTGTTTAATTCAAAGATAGAAATAGGTTCTATGAATAAGGTAGAACCAGCATTAGAAACATCATGGACAAAACCTTTTACTTGACTTCTGTATTCTTCTTTGATAGGAATTACAAATCGGTCATTTCGAATCGTTACTACATTTTCTTGTACATATTTAGAAAAAGAAGAAGAGTGAATCATGGAATTTAATTTAGAACGAATATCTTGTTCTAAATTTCTGATTTTCTTTCTAATTTTTTGTAATTCTGGAGAAGCTTTATCATCTAAGGTGTTTTCATCAATAATAGAAGAAGAAATTTTGGAGATAACCCCTTCATTGGTATATAAACTAGAGAACAATCCTTCTAAAATTGGGAAGTCTTCTTTATGAATATAGTCTTTTGAAAAGTAAGTTTTTAAGTCTTTAGCACAAATAAAAATGGTATTCAAGTCTAATAGACCTTTCATCGTTAAACTTTGTGAGCTTTCTAAATTGATTACATAGATATGAATATCTTGAATATCAGAAAAAGAAGGAATTAAATTTTTATACATTAAATTCACAGCTTCTTCAGTTTCAGCTAATTTTTGTTTTACAATATGAGATTGATTATATATTTGTAAATTGAAAGCAAGTTCTTTTCCTAATTTGGTAGAACAATAATTGCTTAATTTTTCTAATACTTTATGAAATTCTAGTTTTGCTATATAGCGAGTATTCATATAGATAAGTTCCTTTCATGATATATATTATTAAAATAAACATAATATATATCATTATACAAGGATTTTGTAGGATAGTCAATTATAAGAAAACAGAGATTGTATTTAATTTATGATAAAATCACCTTAAAAGTTTAGAAACGAATATTTCACCCTAGATGTATAAAAAAAGAAAATATAGACAAAATAGGAAGGTGG
>CAJFLB010000043.1 GCA_904387305.1 uncultured Clostridia bacterium | reverse complement strand
GGCTAAATGTATGAAAAAAAGATTATATAAAATAGAGCAAGGAAAGAAATTAGACGGAGTATGTGGTGGAATAGCAGAATATTTTGATATTGATCCAACATTAGTAAGGCTTGCATGGATTTTATTTACAGCTTGTGCAGGAAGTGGAATAATTGCATATATTATTGCAGCTATTATAATGCCAAGAAAATCTGACATAATAGAATAGTAAGTTTCAAAATATAATGAAAAAATATAAAAGTAAAAAATAAATTACAGAAAGAGAATAGTATCATGGAATTAAATAATGAAAGTAAAACATTGTTTATACCTCTTTATGGAAAAGCAATGATGAGTAAAAATAACTTATTTATCAATGATCCAAAAGCAGAAGAAATAATATATATGGCTTTAAGAGCAAAAATAATTGATGAAATATGTAATAGATATATTACTCAAAATCCTAATACAACAGTTATTCATTTAGGATGTGGACTAGATAATTGTTAAAACAGAACATTTAAGAACATTTTTTGATTATTTATTTACTATTAAACATAGTTTATTTACTGAGCCATTTAAAAAGATAAATGCAGAAAGAAAAATACAAAAGAAATTGCCTAATTATTTATCATTAGAAGAAGCTCAAAAAATGATAGACTTATATGATGACAGTACAGATCCAATAGAAATACGAGATAAAGCTATTTTACATTTATTTCTTACAAGTGGATTACGATTATCTGAACTAAAAAATTTAAATATTGAAGATTTAGATTTAGATAATAAAAAATTTTCAATAATAGGCAAAGGAAATAAAGAAAGAACAGGTTATTTAAACGATATGACTAAAGAGGCTTTAATAGATTATTTAAAGGTTAGAGATACACTAATTTCAAAAAAAAGCAATAATACTCTATTTTTAAGTAGATATGGCACAAAAATGAGTTCTACTGCAATCGAAAAAATTGTTAAGAGAGCATATAAAAGAGCAAAGATTAAGTATGACAATTTTTGCGTTCATACTTTACGCCATACTTGTGCTACATTACTTTATAGGAATGGTATAGATATAAGAACTATTCAAGAATTATTAGGTCATGTACAGATTGATACTACAGAAATATATACACATTTATATGATAAAAATGTAATGGATGTAATGTTAGGACATCCTTTAGGCAAATTTATGATGGCAGATGCTAAAGCCTTATGTGCTTAATGTGAAAGGAAGTGAGTTAATATTATTATGAATGAATTAAATAAAAATTTTGATATAAATAATATTCATTCTGTAGAATTAAATCTATTAGATGGACAAGTTGATATAATTTTAAGAGGCTTAGAGTTATATGGTTTTAATCTTGAATATATGCTAAACAGTAGTGATTCTTCAGATGAGATGAAACAAGAAAAAATGGCTTTGTTAAAATATACTTATGAACAGATATTGGCTTCAAGAGCTGAACAAGTGGCTGATCAAGCAGAAGAATCTGATAATATTAGTAACTTATCTGTTTTTGGAAAAATATTAGCAAATCAGTCGAAAGAAAATGAACAAGATAATACAGAATTCAAAGTTGGATAAAACAGTAGGGGAATAGGCATTTTTTATATAATTATATTTTAAATTAGATTTTTAATAATTAATTTATTTAATAAAATAAATATTCAAATTATAAAATTATAGTAATATATAAAAGATAAATGAAATAGAAAATAATAAATTATATAAAAAAATAAATTATAAATTAAATTAATATAAAATTTTGTGCAAAGTTTTTAAATTTTAAATTATATTATAAAATTTCAAAACCAAACATTTGTTATAATATAAAATTTAGAATATTTAATAACTATTAATATAATATTTTTATAATGATATTTATTATAATTTATATTTTTAAATTGAATATTAGTAATATATTTACGAGGCTCTAAAATCGTTTTTAAGGCAATTTAATAATGAAGTAATAAAATTTCGTCTATAATTATAAGTAATTTATTTAAAGTTCTATAAAAGTCTGATAATTATAGAAATAATAAAAAAATACTATAGTATATGATATATATATGCAAATTTTAATATATAGCAAGAGATATAATAATTATAAGAAAAGTGCCAAAAATATGACACACGAGAATCGATTTTAAGGCGTTTTTATTTTTTGGACATATAGTTTGTTGTCTGTAAAAATAGGCAAAATACTAAAATATAAGGTTTTTAGAAAATTTAAAGAAAAAATAAAAATCTTATAATTTTTTTGAATAAAAAAACTGGTTACAATAATGAAAAAAATCCAACCAAAATAATGAGGCTTCAGAATCAGTTTTAAGGGGATTTTATAAGAAAGTAATATAGTTTTATTAGTCTAAATAAAAGAGTATAAAAGCTCTATATAAGGCTAATAGCAAGGATTACAAGAAATAGCCATGTATGTGGTTATATATTTTTGCCCCTATACCTAATTGCGCAAAACTTTGATTTTGCGCAATGTTATGTGTAGATAAAAATACCTTTCTTTTTATATTCCTCTACCTTATCTTCTTCTCTTTCATCTAAAAAATATTTTTCATCTTAATGAACTTTTAAGAAATTTAAGAAATTTTGTTAATCTAATTTTATTTTTCATCATTATTTATAATAAAAACTTTTTCTAAATTAAATTATTTATAATTGTTTTTTATAATACTTTTATTTTAAATATACATTTTTTATTAGTTGTCAAAAATTAAGATTCAAATAAAAAAATCATAAAATTTATAAAAAAGCAAATTTATTAAATTTTACGATTACCTCTCTTCCCTTTTCATTTCTAAGAAAAAAATAAAGAAGTAATTATTATTTTTTATACTTCTTTATTTTTATAATTTTATTTAAATCTTTGTAAATAAGAATCCATTTTTTCTATAAATTCTTCATTATTTTTTGTTTTCGTCATTTGGCTAATGACTTGTTCAGTAACTTCAGCAACAGGCATTGCATTCATTGCTTTTCTTAAAGCAAAAACAGTTTCTCTCTCAGTAGGCGTTAATAATAAATCCTCTCTTCTTGTACCTGATTTATTAATATCAATTGCAGGGAAAATTCTTCTTTCAGATAATTTTCTATCTAAATGAACTTCCATATTGCCTGTACCTTTGAATTCTTCAAATATAACATCGTCCATTCTACTACCGGTATCAATTAATGCTGTAGCTAAAATAGTTAAACTTCCACCATTTTCAATATTTCTTGCTGCACCAAAGAATTTTTTAGGTTTATGTAATGCAGCGGGATCCATACCACCTGATAATGTTCTTCCTGAAGAAGGAATTACAAGATTGTAAGCTCTTGTTAATCTAGTGATACTATCTAATAAGATAACAACATCTTTTCCTTGTTCAATCAATCTTTTTGCTCTTGCTAAAACCATTTCTGCAACTTTTACATGATGTTCTGGTAACTCGTCAAATGTTGAATGAATAACTTGACCTTTAATAGAACGCTTCATATCGGTTACTTCTTCTGGTCTTTCATCAATTAAAAGGACAATTAATTCTACTTCTGGATTATTTTGACTAATACTATTTGCAACTTTCTTAAGAAGTGTTGTTTTTCCAACTTTTGGTGGAGCTACAATCATTCCTCTTTGTCCTTTTCCAATAGGGCACATTAAGTCAATAATTCTAGTTGTATAATCATTTTGAACTGTTTCTAGTTTTAATCTTTCATTTGGATAAATTGGAATTAATTCATCGAATCTTTTTCTCTTTATAGCTTTTTCTGGATGTTCTCCATTGACTTCGCCAACAAAAATTAATGATGGAAATTTTTCACCTTCTCTAAATCTGGAAATTCCTTTTATAATATCTCCAGTATCTAATCTAAATCTTCTGATTTGTACCATAGAAATATAAACATCTTTTTCACTAGATAAATAGTTATCACCTCTTAAAAATCCATAACCATCCGGCATGATATCTAATATGCCTTCGACAATTTCATCCCCTTCATTGGTTAATTTATAATCTACAATTGGTTCTCCATTTTCGTCATATTGTCTTTCAACTGGTTCTTTCTTTGTTTCTTCATCATTTTCATTATTATGATTATCAATATATTTTTCATCTTCTTGATGAACAGTAGAAGTTGTTGTATCTAAAATTTGTTTTAGTACTTCTATAATTTCTTCTTTTTTTAATTTTGAAATATTTTTAATATTATGTTCTTTAGCTAATAGCTTTAAATCAGCTAAATTCATTGATTCTAAATCTAACATAAAACCTCCTAATTTATATATAATTATATTATTTTAAATATCATGGGAATAAAACGAACTTAATACAAATCCTATTATATCATAAAAAATATAAAAAATAAACAAAATTTTCCAAAAAAGGAATATAATCTAAAAGATTACATTCCTTGATCCATATATACTCTTTCATTAGGATGATACATATCTAACTTTTCTCTAGCCATTTCTTCAATAAAATCTAAAGAATTGACATTATCTTTTTGTTGGTTTAATTCTTCATTTGTTGCTTCTTCTGAAGCAATTTGCTGATTTAATTCTTCTGTATTTTTACTATATTCATTTAAAGTTTTTTGTTGATCAATAAAAACAAATGCAACATAAATAACAATTGCTATAATTAATAAATTTCTTAATATTTTTTTATTTTTTTTCATAAGTAATCTCCATTTATCAAAAGTTTCACATATATATTATTCTACATATTTTATATAAATCCTTCTAATTTTTTGTGTTTTTTACAAATTTATTTGATATTTTTACTTTTTTTAAAGTATTAGAAAAATTTTTAAAACATTTTGTAAAATAATTTCTAATATTGATGATTATAAATGATATTGGATTAAAAAATATCTTTTTAAGTAATTTCATAAAAAACTTCAATGGAATTTTTATGATGTTGAATACTATATTAAAAATTTTTTTAATAACATTTATAATACTTAAACTAATGTTTAATATTATTTTACTGATAAATATCAAATATATTAAAATACCTAGTATAATTGCAAAAAACATAAATAGTCGAATTTCACCATTATTATATGTAAATATAGAATATAAGATGATAAGACCTGTTAAAATCCAAAATAAAGCATCTTCAATATAAGTTATAAAATCAGCTGTTTTGATGGCTTTTCTCAATATTCTAAAGAAATCAAATAGTAAACCAATTAACAAACCATTAATAAGGAATATAAAGAATAATTGTAACTGTGTATAAATCATTATTTTCCCCCTATTGCAAAATTTTATTTAAATATTTTGCTTATAATACTTCCTTTATTTTTCTCTACTTCCTTATTACTATATGCTAAATAAGAGATATTTCCCTCTACTATCACTTCAGAAGTATCAATACTTAATTTTGTAATTCTAAGATTTTCCCCTTTTATAGTAAGCAAACCTAATTCTGTTTCTACCATGATTACTTGATCATCAAAGCTTAGAACATCTAAAACTCCTGATATGCTTAATTTCCCCCTATTTTCTAATATTAAATTTTGAACTACAGCTGTATTGATTGTTTTTCTTTCATCTATCGTCATATGCATACCTCCAAATTTTTAATCTAAATTATATATATTCAAGGGTTGTCTTTTTTAGAACTAAGAAATGGGATTTAGGGGACGAATTTGTCCATTTGGGGACGTTTCTGTTTGGGACATTTTTATGTTGAGTTCTTTTACATATGCTTGAGTAAAGAGAGATTTATCCTCCTTCTTTTAAATTACACAACTAAAAAATATAGAATATAAAGTCATTACACAATTTTTTTATAAGCTAAATTGTTTGATTTTTATATTCTATATTTTTGTATCTTATTTAATTTTAGAAAAGGAAAAAATCACTCATTTTCATCCTTTTTTGAACACTTAACATAAAAATGTCCCAAACAGAAACGTCCCCAAATGGACATTATATAAATATCTCATTATGCATTTTTTCTAGCATTTTGTCACTAACAAAAGTTTTAAACGTGATAGAAATTTTGCTTTCAGAGACATTAAATTCTAACATTTCTAATTTATTTTGTTTGATAAAATTGATTGCTTTTATAATAGCATCTGTATTTCTAACGATTCCGTTGCCGATTATAGAAATTCGTGATACATCTTTTTTTATGATACTTTTGATTTCATTTTTTTCAATTTTTTGATTGGCTATAACAGTTCCATAGTTATTATTAAAAGTTGATTTTGTAATAATCGGTATGTTATATTTTTCTCCAATTTCAATACATCGATTATGCAATACTTTTGCACCTTCATTTGATAATTCTAACATTTCATCATAAGAAAGCTTTGTTAATTTTTTTGTCCCATGAACTTTGTTTGGATCTGATGAATAGATTCCATCTACATCAGAGAAAATGTAACAGTTTTTGGCGTTTAAAGCTGCTGCAACGGCAACGGCCGTTGTATCAGAACCGCCTCTACCAAAAGTGGTTATGTCTAGATTTTCATTAATTCCTTGAAATCCTGTTATTATGACAATATTTCCACTTTCTAATTCTGAGCAAATTCTTTCTGTATTGATGGTTTCAATTAATGCATCTTGGTTGGTATTATTGGTATAAATACCAGCTTGCCATCCTGTCAAAGATACAGAAGGAAATCCTAAACTGTTTAACAAAATACTTAATTTAGCTGCTGACATTTGTTCTCCACAGCTAACAAGTGCATCTAATTCTCTTTTATTTACCTCCTCTGTTAATTCATAAGCTTCATTTATTAGCTTATCTGTTGTCTTCCCTTGGGCTGATAAAATAACAACAATGTTTTGGTTGCTATTTTTGAAATCAATAATTTTGTTGGCAACGATCTTTAAATTTTCATTATTAGAAACAGAACTACCTCCAAACTTTAAAACAATTATGTCCTCCATATTGAGCACCTTCTTTATTTCTTAATAATAAAAAGTTAAATTTATTTAAATTTAACTCTTTACATTATATTCGATTGTGTTAAAATATGTCAAATTATTTAGAAAATTTTAAATAACTTTCCATAAAGTCGTCTATTTTTCCGTCCATAACAGCTTCTACATTTCCTACTTCATAATTGGTTCTATGGTCTTTTACCATAGTATATGGACAAAATACATAAGAACGAATTTGACTTCCCCAAGCAATTTCTCTTTGTTCACCTTTTAAATCTTCAATTTTTTCCTTATGTTCTTTTTCTTTTAAATCTAATAATTTTGATTTTAACATCCTCATGGCAGTTTCTCTATTTTGTATTTGAGAACGTTCAGATTGGCACGCAACGACGATATTGGTTGGTATATGTGTAATTCTTACGGCAGATGATGTTTTGTTAATATGTTGTCCACCTGCACCAGAGGCTCTATATGTATCAATTCTTAAATCATCTGGGTTAATGTCAATTTCAATATCATCTGTAATTTCAGGTAAAACTTCTACTGAAGCAAATGAGGTATGTCTCCTGCCCCCACTATCAAATGGAGAAATTCTAACTAATCTATGTACCCCCATCTCCCCTTTCATATATCCATAAGCATATTCACCAATAATTTCAAAAGTTACACTTTTTATGCCTGCTTCTTCCCCCTCTAAATAATCTAATTCTGTTACTTTATATCCGTTTTTATCTGCCCATCTAGTATACATTCTGTATAACATCTCCGCCCAATCTTGTGACTCAGTTCCTCCTGCTCCAGGATGAATGGTTACAATTGCATTATTGGCATCATATTTTCCAGATAACAAAGTAGCAATTTCTAATTTTTCTACTTCTTGCTCTAAAGTTTTGGTACTTTTTATGATGTCTTTTGCAATTTCTTCATCTGGTTCCATATTAGTTAATTCTGTTAGTTCATTTAGATTTTGTATTTCATTTTCTATTTTTCTATATTCATTTACTTTATTTTTTATATTTTTTATTTTTGCTAATACTTTATTTGAAAGTTTTGTATCTTGCCAGAAATCTTCTTTTAGAGTTTCAGCCTCTAAATCTTTTAATTCTTTTTCTAATTTAGAGATGTCAAAGTGACTCACCCAAATCTTGTAGTTTTTGTTCTAATGTTTTTAGAAGTCTTGTATTTTCTTCTAATTCTAACATGTCATCACACTCCTATCTTTTATTACTTATCCATCATATAGTATTTACTAGAAAAAATCAAGTAAACGAATAAAATACCTTTAATGTGACAATTCTAATTCATGAGTAATTTTTGCTTTCTTTTTTGCATTATCCATTGCCTTTTTCTCATCAATTTTATATCCCTTTATATATTCTAATTTATTTTGCTTTACAGGTTTCCCTGGTATCAAATTTTGTAAAGATTCTGTTGAACATTCGCTTATATTTCTTCTCTCAACATCATATATTCTTACTGGAAGCCCAGATTCGGTATGATATTTTTGAACCTTTTCTAATAAAGCTTTCGGTAATGTTTTTGAATTTTTTATAATTAAAATATATGATGCTTTAACTTGGGTCCAATCTATTAATATTTCACATATTTTTCCTTTTTCTATTTGCTCTATAATTTCTGGTAGAGGTACTGAATTTTGTTCAAATGAAAATATGTCTAATTCATCATTGTAATCACTATTTATAGTCTTTATAGCACCTATAGGAATTTTTTCTAATCCTATTGCAATCATTCTGTTTAGATGGGATTTTACGTATCCAATTTGTGTTAATAAGCAAGAAAGATTAGTAGTTGGTACTGTAATAACTTTATATAAAGATTCATTTGTATAACTATTTTTTAATGGAATTCTTGATTTAAAGTCATATGGATTTTTCTTAGATTCTTCATATGACTGATATTTTTCAATTACTTCTTCTATATCTAGTCTTGAATCATATTTTCTTCCATATTTCTTTTCTATTTCTTCCTGTATAGAACTTATCAAAACCTCTTGTTGATGCTCTTTTTGCATAAAATCTCTTTCATCATCAAATTCTGGAATAAAATGTAGTAAAAGAAGGTCTCCTTTGTCTTTATCTATATTATCTGAAATTCCTTTATACAATCTATTTAAAATCATTTTTCTATTGATTCTTTCATAAGAATCATATGCCTGTTTTAAAAAGTTTAATATTTTTCCGTCTTTTCTTTTTAACATCATTTTGTCTATTTTGTCTAATGTCTTTATAATTTTTCCTAATTCTTCTATTTCTTTTTTATCTTGTGAAAAATCTTTTAAAATGAAAATTCTCTTTTCTAATAGTTCATAGTTTTCAATATAAGGAATTGTCTCAATTCCAAAAACATCACTAATTCTTTTTCTGTTTTTAATTTTTATTTTGTCTTCTTCTGAGAGATGTTTGTTAGTCTTAGCTTCAAATATTCCCAATCTTATCTCTTCTACAATCTTTTCTTTAACTTCTTTTAATTTTCTCATTCCATAAAAATTTATTAGTTTAACAATTTCTGTAAGAATAACGACTTTTGTTCTTTTTTCAAAGTCATTTAAGGATTTTCCTTCACTAAATATTGAATCAAGAACTTTACTGAAGTCAATTGTTTGTTTGAGACTTTTATCATGCCTTATTCTACGTTTAGGTGCTTCTTTTAATATTTCATCTTGCAAAAATTGATTATTTGAGATCATATGGATAATATCCAATTTATATTGAGAAAGTACAAATATAATATCTTTTCTAGAAGCATTAAAGTTTCTTATTATATCTGGTGTTAAATATCCCCAATAAGAATTATTTTCGAATATGTCTTTAACATCTAATCCTAAAATATCACAAAATCTTTTTTCTTCTTCCATAATATTCTCCTGTTCTGATGACTTAATATCCTTAATTCTCGCAAGTAATTCTTTCCAATAATTACCGCCTCCATTTTCTTTAAGTTCTTCATCATCCATGGTAAAACCTTTATAAAAGTCTCTTTTATATTCTTGCGAACATTTGTATTGTATCATATAAGTATTAATTATTCAATCTTTTTTATAATTTTTCAAATGTAAATTTAATGTAAAAAAGAAGTGCCACCTAGTTTCTTTAGGTTACACTTCTTTAATTTTAAGCTTTAAAAGAAAATTTTGGATTTCTTTGATTAATGATTCAACTGTGCTTTGTATTCAAGCATGTCCTTGTAGAGTTGATTCTCAACCTCTTCCCATATGGATAGTCGTCCTTCATAGGTACATTGTTCCCAATATGTATCTGTACGTGTTTCATATTGCTGAATGATGACGCGTAGTCCTGCATATAAATAACCATAATTAGGTCCTAACACAAACAACTTTCCTCCAATAGTATTAGGAATATTCAGCTCTCTATGTAAAATTTCAAGAAACTCCTTGTTGTATACGGAAAAATCCATATAAAGTCAAGAAAAAAAGTCGATTTTCCTATACAATAGAAAAATCCTCGGAAACATAAAGAACTCTGTTTCCGAGGAGAGGTCATGCTTTACGGAGATATTTTTTTACTTCTTCCAGAAGATTTAGCATGTCAGTATCAGTTTCACATTCAATGACAACCGCACTTGTAGTTTTATTGTATGTGTGGTCAGCTTTGTGCTCATCTGCTAATGATATAAGATGTTCAACCTTTTCTTTTGAATCAAACTGGATTTCTACTTTCCGTTCGGTTAAATGCTTAATATTTGTCATTTTACCCCTTCCTTTACTTGGATATATTTATATAAATCTTTAATATTATAATACAAAATATTAAAAATAACAATATAATTACATAGTATTGTATAACATAAAAAGAGAATCTAGCCATTGCCAAATTCTCTTATATTTTAATTAAAATTATTGATTTTTACCACAACAATTTTTATACTTCTTACCACTTCCACATGGACATGGGTCATTTCTTCCTACCTTTGGTCCATCATTTCTAATCGTTCTATCAACATCTGTTCCTATTTTTGAACCACCATCAACACTGTGAATAGCTTCTAAAGCTGCACCTGTGATTTTTACAGTTTCTTGTCTTTTTGCCTCACCTTGCTGACGAATATTCATTAAGATTTTGGTTACATCTACTTTAATGTCTGAAATCATTTCATCAAACATATCCATACCTTCGATTCTGTATTTAACAACAGGATCTTGTTGTCCATAAGCACGAAGTCCTATACCATTTTTTAATTCATCCATACTGTCTATATGATTCATCCATTTTTCGTCTACTACTTTAAGCATAACAACTCTTTCAAGTTCTCTCATCTCTTCAGAACCAATATCTGTTTCTTTTTCTACATATTTTGCATTTGCTTTTTTAACAAGTTCTTCTGATATCTTTTTAGGCTCTGAAACATGTTCTTTAATATATGCTAACATATCAATTCCATAAGTATTTAAAATATCTTGATTTAAGGCTTCCACATTTACTTCATTATGTTCTGGTTCTACATACATCTGAACAGTAGCATCAGCAACAGCATTTACCATATCCATGATATTGTCATGAATGTTTTCACCATTTAACACTTCACGTCTTTGAGCATAAATGATTTCTCTTTGTGCATTCATAACATCATCATATTTTAATACATTTTTACGTATCGTAAAGTTTCTTCCTTCTACTTTCTTTTGTGCATTTTCAACTGCTTTAGATATAATTTTAGAATCAATTGGCATATCTTCATCCGCACCTAATGAGTTATATACTTTTGTGATAGCATTTCCACCAAAGATTTTCATTAAATCATCATCTAGTGCAATATAGAATTTAGATTCACCAATATCTCCTTGACGTCCAGAACGTCCTCTTAACTGGTTATCAATTCTTCTTGATTCATGTCTTTCTGTTCCTATGATTTTTAATCCACCAGCATCAATCACTTTTTGTTTTTCTTCTTTTATTTGTTCTTCATATTTATCTACTAATTCTTTAAATTGTTTTCTAGCATTTAAAATATCTTCATTATCTGTTTCATAATAGGTGTTTGCTTCTTCAATTAGTTCATGAGGCATTTTCTTTCTTCTCATTTCTTCTTTCGCTAAAAATTCACTATTTCCACCTAAAATGATATCAGTACCACGTCCTGCCATGTTTGTTGCAATGGTTACTGCTCCAAATTTACCAGCTTGTGCAACAATTTCAGCTTCTTTTTCATGATATTTGGCATTTAATACTTCATGTTTGATTCCTTCTTGTTTTAATAATTTACTTAATTTTTCTGATTTTTCAATAGAAACTGTACCTACTAGAACTGGTTGACCTTTTTCATGACTTTCTTTGATGCTTTTTACAATTGCTCTAAATTTTGCATTTTCATTTTTGTAAATAACATCATTTTCATCTTTACGAATCATTGGTTTATTTGTTGGTATTTCAACAACATCTAAGTTATAGATTTCCTCGAATTCTGCTTCTTCTGTCATGGCTGTACCTGTCATACCAGATAATTTATCATACATTCTAAAATAGTTTTGGAATGTGATAGTTGCTAATGTTTTTGATTCATCTGCAATTTTTACATGTTCTTTTGCTTCAATTGCTTGATGTAATCCATTGTTATATCTTCTTCCATACATGATACGACCTGTAAATTCATCAACAATTAATACTTCCCCATCTTTTACAATATAGTCAATATCTTTTTTCATAACCCCATGTGCTCTTAAAGCTTGGTTAACATGATGTACTAATGTTGAGTTTTCTAAGTCATTGAAGTTTTCTAATCCAAATGCTTCTTCTGCTTTTTTGATACCTTTTTGTGTTAATGATGCAGATTTTGCTTTTAAGTCTACGATATAGTCATATTTTTCATTATCTTCTGCTTGTTCATAATCTTTTACATCTTCTTCAATAATAACTTTTGGTGTTAATCTTCTAACAAAATTATCCGCTTTTTTATATAAATCAGATGATTGGTTTGCTCTACCTGAAATAATAAGTGGTGTTCTAGCTTCATCAATTAAAATACTATCGATCTCATCGACAATGGCATAATGTAAGCCTCTTTGTACCAATTGGTCTTTATAAATAACCATGTTATCTCTTAAGTAGTCAAATCCAAATTCATTATTTGTACCATATGTTACATCGGCATTATATGCTTCTTGTTTTTCTTTAGGTTCCATTCCAGCAATAACCAATCCAACAGATAATCCTAAGAATTT
>CAJFLB010000042.1 GCA_904387305.1 uncultured Clostridia bacterium | reverse complement strand
ACCAATACTAATAAATCGAGGGCTTAACCACAATTTTAAAAAAAGAGAGAAAAAAGATCTTAAAACTTATTTTTCATCTATGTATTTTTGAGTGTGCTATGCATACAATAATTTTCTAGTGACGATAACATTTAGGGTAATACCTGTTCCCATTCCGAACACAGAAGTCAAGCCTAAGTGTGCCGAAAATACTTGTGGGTTACCCTGCTGGGAAGATAGGTTGTTGCTAGATTTTTTTTATTTAATATATAAAAGTTAGAAATTAGTATATTTATACAGTATATTAATTTCTAATTTTTGATTTTTAAGGAGAAATATGGTATACTACAAAAGTAGTTTTAAAAGGTAAACGTGGAAACTATTTTTTATGATTTAAGAATAAAGACGAGTTTTCTACTGATAATGAAATGAAAAAAGAAATGATAAAGAAAAAAAGGAGAAGCTTATGAGCAATAAAGTAACTTGGAAACCGGGAACCTTTTTATATCCTTTGCCAGTTGTCATGGTAAGTTGTGGAACAATGGAAAAATCAAATATTATTACTGTTGCTTGGACAGGGATATTAAATACTAATCCAGCAACAGTATATATTGCTGTTAGACCAACTAGATATTCTTATCAATTAATAAAAGAACAAGGAGAATTTGTTATTAATTTGACAAATAAGAATTTGGTAAGAGCGACAGATTGGTGTGGTGTAAAAACGGGTAGTCAAGTTGATAAATTTAAGGAAATGAAATTAACGAAAGAAAAAGCAAATTTTGTTAAATGTCCAATGATAAAGGAAAGTCCTGTTTCTGTGGAGTGTAGAGTAAGAGAAATAAAAGAAATGGGAAGTCACCATGTATTTGTAGCAGATGTTTTAGCAATTAATGCAGATAAACAATATATAGATGAGAAAGGTGCTTTTGATATTTCTAAATGTGATTTAATTGCATATGCTAATGGGCATTATTATGCATTAGGAAAAAAAATAGGAAAATTTGGTTTTTCTGTTCAAAAAAAGAAGAAAAATAGAAGAAAAAAGAGATAATTTGAAAAGAAGAAAGAAAAAAATTCTTCTTTCTTCTCGATTAATTTTCAAATAAAATGATAATCAAAAAATTTTAAAAAATTCTCTAAAAAAGTGGAAAAATTCATTGACATATCAAGGAAAAGGTGGTAAAATATTTAAGCGTATGTATATTACGGACATGCGTTCACATCGTTTAAAAAAGTAATGTAAAATTCGGAGGTGTATTTAAATGGCAGCAAAAGGTCCAAGAGAAAATATAACATTAGAGTGTACAGAATGTAAAAGAAGAAATTATACAACAACAAAAAATAAGAGAAAAAATACAGATAGATTAGAATTAGTTAAATACTGCAAATTCTGTAAAAAACGTACAACACATAAAGAGACTAAATAGTTAACAAGCTATTTTAAGGAGGATATAAAATGGCTAAAAAAGATAAAAAAGTTACCAATAAAGAAAATAATAACAAGGATAACAAAAATAAAAAGAGTTTTTTTAAGGGTTTAAAAGCAGAACTAAAAAAAGTAATTTGGCCAACACCAAAACAATTAGTTAATAATACAATAGCAGTTATTACCATTGTCTTAATTACAACAATTATTGTATTTGTATTAGATTTGGCTTTTGAATCATTAAATAAATATGGAATAGATAAAATAAAAGCGTCTATTCAAGCAATAGAATCTACAAATACTGAAGACAGTAGTAACACAACTGAAAATACAGTAAATGAAACAACAAATGGTGAAAACACAACAACTACTGAAAATGCAACAGATACGAATACAGCAGATGAAACAGTAAATGAAAATCAAACTACTACTGAAAACAATGTAGAATAATTTTATTAAGGAGGCTTTTATACATGTCTCAAAAAGATTATGATATGATGCCTAGATGGTATGTTGTACATACATATTCAGGGTATGAAAACAAAGTAAAAAAAGATTTAGAAAAGACAATAAAAAATAGAGAACTTGAAGACTATTTCTTTGATATCATAGTTCCAATGGAAGAGCAAATTGAAATAAAAGATGGAAAAAGAAAAGTAAATTTGAAAAAAGTTTTTCCAGGATATGTACTAATAAAAATGATTGTAACAGAACAATCTTGGTATATTGTTAGAAATACAAGAGGAGTTACAGGATTTGTAGGTTCAGGAACAGACCCAATTCCACTAACAGAGGAAGAAATTCGAAATATGGGATTTGAAGATGTTTCTATCAATGTTGATTATGATGTTGATGAACAAGTACAAGTTATGAATGGTCCTTTCGAAGGATTTACGGGAACAGTAAAAGAAATTAATAAAGAGAAACATAAGGTAAAAGTTTTAGTATCAATGTTTGGTAGAGAAACACCAGTTGAGCTAGAATTTTCACAAGTTCAAAAAATCAAATAAAGAAATGGAGACAATTTTAAGGAAGGGTCATCATTAATTCATAATGGAGAGGATATCCTAGCCCAAGTGTAGATGACTTAAAGTTAAGATGTGTCTTGACAATAATAGAAGGAGGTGCCATTACAATGGCAGAAAAAGAAGTTACAAATATTATTAAATTACAAATAGAGGCAGGAAAAGCAACACCAGCTCCACCAGTAGGTCCAGCTTTAGGTTCAAGTGGTGTTAACATTATGCAATTTGTTAAAGAATTTAATGATAGAACTGCAAATCAACCTGGAATGATCATACCAGTTGTTATTACAGTATATAAAGATAAATCATTTGATTTTATAACAAAAGTACCACCAGTTGCAGTTTTAATCAAAAAAGCTATTAAAATTCAAAAAGGTTCAGGAAAACCAAATAAAGAAAAAGTTGCTAAAATAACAAAAGCACAAGTAAAAGAAATTGCTGAACAAAAAATGCCAGATTTAAATGCTGCTTCATTAGAAACAGCTATGAGTATGGTAGAAGGTACTGCTAGATCTATGGGTGTGGTAGTTACAGAATAAAACAAATGAATTAAAACAAATGAAAATCAGCATCTTGCACATTTTTGTACAATTTGTCAAACTTCGACGTACCATCGTACGCCTTCATCTTGACAAATCATACAAAAAATGCACAATATACTAATTTTGATTTGTTTTAAAATTAAAATAAATGAAAAGCAGCAATCTTCACATTTTTGTTAATTGTTCCAAACCTCGATGTACCAAATGTACACCTTCGGCTTGAACCAATTAAACAAAAATGCAAATCTTACTACTTTTGATTTGTTTTAAAATATAAAGGTTTAAAATATAAAAGTTTACAATATAATAATAAAATAAATTAATTGGGAGAGCATAGCTCGCTAATACCAAAGGAGGTTAAAAAAATGAAAATGTCAAAAAGATATGCAGAAAGTGTAAAATTAGTTGACAAAACAAAAGAATATGATATCAAAGAAGCATTAGATATCATTGAAAAAATGCCAAAAGCAAAATTTGATGAAACAGTTGAACTACATGTTAAATTAGGTGTTGATTCAAAACATGCTGACCAACAAGTAAGAGGAACAGTTGTACTTCCAAATGGTACAGGTAAAACACAAAAAGTATTAGTATTTGCAAAGGGACCAAAAGCAGAAGAAGCTCAAAAGGCAGGTGCTGATTATGTTGGAGCAGAAGAATTAATACCAAAAATCCAAAATGACAACTGGTTTGATTATGATGTAGTTGTTGCAACTCCAGATATGATGGGTGTTGTAGGAAGATTAGGAAAAGTATTAGGACCAAAAGGATTAATGCCAAACCCTAAATCAGGAACAGTTACAATGGATGTAACAAAAGCAATTAATGAAATTAAATCAGGAAAAGTAGAATATAGATTAGATAAAACAAACATTATTCACTTAGGTTTTGGAAAAGTTTCATTTGGTGCTGAAAAATTAGCTGAAAACTATGAAACAGTTATGAATGCAATCATTAAAGCTAAACCAGCAGCAGCAAAAGGTCAATACATTAGAAGTGTAGCAATCGCTAAAACAATGGGACCAAGCTTATTTATTAACCAAAAATAGAATTGTTAGCCAAAGACAGTAGGCAATTATAAGTCCTACCGAGGTTATTATAAAGAAGTATATATATGATATATGCACGCTTTATATCCTTGGTATGGATATAAAGCGTGCTATTTATTGTCAAGGACAACAAGGTTCTGAGGTACTAGGGCTGCAATCTTTGATTGCTATGTCGGGTCAGGTCCTTATTTTTTAATATAAATATCTAATAGGAGGTGAAAATAAATGGCAAGTGAAAAAATACTAAATCAAAAGAAAGAAGAAGTATCAAAATTAGCAGCAGAAATGAAAGAAGCTAAAATCATACTTTTAACAGATTACAGAGGAATCAATGTAACAGATGTAACAAACTTAAGAACAGATTTAAGAAATGTAAATGCAAAATATACAGTTATCAAAAATAATATCACAAGAAGAGCATTGGCTGAATGTGGAATCGAAGGTTTAGATGATAAATTAGTAGGGCCAACAGCAGTTATCATGAGCAATGAAGATTACTTAGAACCAGCAAAAGCAATCTATAATTTTAGTAAAAACAATGATTACTACAAAATCAAAGGTGGTGTTATTGAAGGTAAAGTAATGACAGCAGAAGAAATCATTACATTAGCAAAATTACCATCAAGAGAAACATTATTATCAATGCTTGCTGGAGCTTTACTTGGAAATATTTCAAAAGTTGCAGTTGCACTTGATCAAGTAAGAATTAAAAAAGAAGCAGGAGCTGAAAGTGCAGAAGCACCAGCTGAAGCTTAATGAATTATCAATTATATAAAATAAGAGTGGTGAACTTATATCACTAAAAAATATTTAGGAGGATTTTAAAATGGAAAAAATAGAAAAATTAATTGAAGAAATCGACAGCTTAACAGTTGTTGAATTAGCTGATTTAGTAAAAGCTATAGAAGAAAAATATGGAGTATCTGCAGTAGCAGCAGCTGCACCAGCAGCTGGAGCAGTAGCTGGAGGAGATGCAGCAGCTGAAAAATCATCATATGATGTTGTTTTAGCAGAAGCTGGAGATCAAAAAATCAAAGTTATCAAGGTTGTTAGAGATGCTACAGGATTAGGATTAAAAGAAGCTAAAGAATTAGTTGATGGAGCACCAAAAACAGTTAAAGAAGGAGTTTCTAAAGAAGAAGCAGAAGAATTAAAAGCTAAATTTGCAGAAGTTGGAGCAGTTATTGAATTAAAATAATTTGTTTCGATATATAAGCGTGTTATTATGTATATAATAATGCGCTTTTTTTTGTTTTAGGGTAGAAAAAAAGAGAAAAGTATAATATAATGTCAGTATAAAAAACGTAGACTTGTTATATATAAAATATGTAACAAGAATAAATGATTTATATATTAAAGAAAGGAGGAATATCCGTGAAGTATATAGGTATTATTGTGGCTATGGATGAAGAAAGGCAAGAAATACTAAATTTAATGACAGAAACAGAGATAAAGCAAATTTATAATTTACGATTTATAACAGGGAAAATACAAAAGAGAAATTGTGTGTTAATAAAAAGTGGAATAGGAAAAGTAAATGCAGCAAGAACCACACAAATTTTAGTTGACAATTTTGATTTAGACTTTGTTATTAATGCAGGAGCAGCTGGAGCTATTAATTATTTACTAAATATAGGTGATGTTGTTATTGCTAGACATGTTGTTCAACATGATTTTGATATAACAGCATTTGGACATAGTAAGGGATATATTACAGGTGTAGGTGATAAGATTATATGTGATAGAGGATTAGTATCTGCATTTGAAAATATGATAAAAAATATGGATGAGAGATTGTATCACATAAAAATGGGAATTGTAGCATCAGGTGATATATTTTGTACACAAATAGAAATGAAAAATAAAATTAATGCAAAATTCAATGCAGATGTCGTAGACATGGAATGTGCATCTGTAGGACAAGTATGCTACTTAGATGATATTCCTTTTATTAGTATTCGATGCATATCTGATATTCCTAATGGAGGAAATGAAGCCACCTTTGATGAAAACTTAAAATTGGCTTCAAAGAGATGTGCAAATATCATAAATGAATTTTGTTCTTAAATAGAAAAATATTTTTTCTATTTAAGAACAGACGACATTGAACAGAAAAAGTAAAGCAATTTTTCATATCGACAAATTTTTCGATTTTTTTTAAAAAGTTTTTTCAGATCAAGATTGGTAATCATAAATTTGTAAATAATTTGTATAATTATTAAATGAAGCGTAAATAATTTATATAAGGAAAGGAGTGATTTTTTTGGATAGAAAAATCAGAGTATTACAATATGGTACAGGAAAAATGAGTATATATACAATGAGATATGTATATGAGAAAGGTGCAGAAATTGTAGGTGCAATTGATGTAAATCCAGATGTAATAGGAAAAGACATTGGAGAAATTATGGGATGTGAAAATAAAGGTGTAAAAGTAGTTAGTTTAGAAGATGATGAAAATATGATAAAAGAAGTAAAACCAGATATTGCGATTGTAACAACGATGAGTTTAATTGCAGATGTAGAAGAAGCATTAATGTTATGTGCAAAACATGGAATAAATGCAATAACAACTTGTGAAGAAGCATTTTACCCTAAAAATTCTAATCCAGGCGTAACACAAAAATTGGATGAAATGGCAAAAAGTACGAATTGCACCATAACTGGAAGTGGATATCAAGATATTTACTGGGGACAATTAATTTCAAGTATTGCAGGTTCAACTCATAAAATTACAAAAATAAAGGGAAGTTCAAGCTATAATGTAGAAGATTATGGAATTGCATTGGCAAAAGCACATGGAGCAGGTTTGACTTTAGAAGAATTTGATAAACAAGTGGCATCTTTAGATAGAATTTCAGATGAAGAAAGACAAGAAGTAATCAATAAAGGTGAATATTTACCTTCATATATGTGGAATGTAAATGGTTGGTTATGTGAAAAATTAGGATTGACGGTAAAATCACAAACACAAAAAACAGTACCACAAACTTATACAGAAGATATTGAATCTTCAACCTTAGGAATGACAGTAAAAGCTGGAACAGCAACAGGAATGAGCGCAGTTGTAACAACTGAAACAGAGGAGGGCATTACTTTAGAGACACAATGTATAGGAAAAGTATATTCTAAAGAAGATTTTGATAAAAATGAGTGGACAATAGAAGGAGAACCAAATACTACATTAATTATTAATAGACCATCTACTGTAGAATTAACATGTGCGTCTGTTGTAAATAGAATACCAGATGTAATAAATGCAAAAGCAGGATATGTACCAACAGAAGAAATGGGAGAACTAAATTACAGAGTAAAACCATTGAATGAATATGTAAAATAGGGACAATTTTGGAGGTTTTGTGGCATTGGAAAGCAGATGCATTTTTCCTTTTTAAAATTGATTATTAAAAAAATATAGAATATAAAGTCATTACACAATTTTGTATAAGCTAAATTTTCATAGAAATTCTACAAGAAAAACGTGAGCCGCTCTCATTGTTGCTTTATAAATTAAGCAAAATGAGCATTCCTCACGTTTTTCTTTAAAATTTCTAAATTCAAATTTAGATACGCAAAATCGTTTCATTTTTTTATATTCTATATTTTTCTTATTTAATCTTCTAAAGATAGGAAAATGCGTCTGCTTCCCAATGCCACAAAACCTCCAAAATTGTTCCAATCGAACAAAATCAAAAAAAACTATGTACTTTTTTTTGATTTTATGCTATAATATATTTAGTGGTAATTTTAGTATTTTACGGAGGTAAAAGATATGTTTGAAAGTAAATATAGTAAAGTATTAACAGTAATATTAATAGTAGTAATTATAGCAATATTAGGGTTATTAGGATTTTTAGGATATGATTGGTATCAAAAATATTTCTTAGAAAATGATGCTTTAGCTTTTGTAGAAAATTATACTAATGATAATTCTGGTACGGATTCAAGTGATAAAAATACAGCTTCAGATGATAATACAGAAGCAGCAACTAACCCAATTGATAGTATAGAAAGAACAAATACAGTATCTGGATCTTCTGGAAATGAAATGCCAACATATAAGGGATTTAATGTAGTAGGAACTATAGAGATACCAGCAATTGACTTGAATTATCCAATATTACAAAAAGTAAATAAAAGTTCACTTGAGACTTCAGTAGCATTTTTATATGGTGCTGGCATTAACCAAGTAGGAAATTCAGTTATTGTAGGACATAATTATAGAAACGGATTGTTCTTCTCTAACAATAAAAGGTTAAATATAGGAGATACTATATATGTAACAGATAACTCAAAAAATAGATTAACTTATAAAATTTATGATAAATTTGAAACAACTCCAGAGGATGCAAGTTTCTATTCTAGAGATACTGCTGGAATACCAGAAGTTACATTATCAACTTGTAATGATGATAGTAGCAAGAGATTAATTATATTGGCTAGAGCAGAATAAGTAAAAAGTGTAAAGAAGGAACAAATATAATAAAAAGAGAACATTAGACGAAAATCTAATGTTCTTTTTTATTGCATTGTTTGATTTCCAGGAAGGAAATAATCAACAACACCATAAATTAAAGCGCCTATTATAGCAGCCATCCATGATATAGTATATCCAGCCACAAAAAATTGTATAACATATAAAGTAATTGCAGCTAGAGCAAAACCTACAAATCCTTTACCAAAAGGACTGGCATGTAGCCCTGTAAATTTAACAATTAAATAGTCTATAATACTTAAAGCTACAGCAGCTATAATAAGTGTAGCAAAATTATTAATACTAAAACCTGGTGTAAAAAAAGCAGTGACAGCTAATACAATGGCTGCTGTTATTAATCTACCAACTATCTGCCAAACTGTTGATGTTCCTGTTTTAGCATTGGTTCCTCTTGCTTCTGACATAATAGATAACCTCCTTAGTATTTTTACATAATAAAAAATTATATCTTTTATCATGCAAAACAATATTATTCATCATGTATTTTTTTAGGTTCTAAAAATAGTATTTACAGAAAAAAAATAATTATTCAAACGAAGTATAAAAATATTGAAAAATGTAAAAAATAAGCATATGAATAAAAAATGAAGGTGTTTATATGTTAATAACTTTTTTTAGATCAATTGTTTTATACATAATTGTATTAATTGTAATGAGACTAATGGGAAAAAGAGAAATTAGTCAAATGCAGCCATTTGAGCTAGCTATTTCCATTATGATTGCAGACTTAGCATCTATTCCAATGACAGAAATCGGAATTCCTATATTTAATGGAATTGTACCAATTTTAGGATTATTGTTGATGCATTTAGTCATTTCTGTTATTAATATAAAAAGTATTACTTTAAGAAAATTTATTTGTGGAAAACCAAGTATATTAATTTATAGAGGAAAAATTGATGAAAAGGTTTTAAAAAAAGAAAGATTTACCATCAATGAATTGCAAGAAAGACTTAGAAGAAATAATATTTTCAATTTAGGAGATGTAGAATATGCTATATTAGAAACGAGTGGGGAAGTAACGGTAATTCAAAAACCAGAAAAAAGAGGAACCACTCCAGAGGATTTTCAAATAGTACCAGAATATGAAGGAATTCCATATGATTTAGTCATTGATGGAAAAGTACTATATGAAAATTTAGAAAAGCTAGGTAAAAATGAAAAATGGTTAGAAAAACAACTAGTACCTTTTAAAATGAAACCAGAAGAGGCATTGGTAGTGACAATTGATGGAAAAAATCAAATTTTTTGTCAGAAAAAGGAAGGAAAAACAAGAGAAAATGGTTAAAGAATTTGTTATTTGTTTAATGATACTTATTTTAATATTGGTAGGAAATGGAATTACACAAGGATATAGTAGGAGTTCAATTGAAAATATTAATGAAAAATTAGCAAATTTAAGAGAAGAAATGAATAAAGAAGAAATTAATCATGAAGAGATAGTAAAAAAAGAAGAAGAGATTGATAAAGAATGGGAAGAAATGTTTTCAAGGCTGGCTTATTATATAGAACATGAGGAACTTGAAAAAGTTTCAAAAAATTTGGAAAATACAAAAACCTATATAAAGTTGAAAGAATATGATAATGCAATAAAAGAAATTAATGAAGGAATTTATATATTAAACCATATCGAAGATAAATATTCTTTTAATTTACAAAATATATTTTAATATTCAGTGTGTCCCATTGGGGACGTTTCTGTTTAGGACATTTTGAGGGATTTTGGGGACAGACTCATTTTTCCCTTTTTTAATATTAGAAAAACTAGAAAAATATAGAATATAAAGTCATTCAACAATTTTGTATAAGCTAAATTTTCATAGAAATTCTATAAGAAAAACATGAGCCTCTCTCATTGTTGCTGTAAATCTTAAGCAAAATGAGCAGTCCTCATGTTTTTCTTTAGAATTTCTAAATTCAAATTTAGATACGCAAAATCGTTTCATTTTTTATATTCTATATTTTTCTTTTTAATTCTATCAAAAAGGGAAAAATGAGTCTGTCCCCAAAATCCCTCAAAATGTCCAACTGGAAACGTCCCCAATGGGACAATATCTATTTTTCAATAGAAGAATCTATTTTTGCATATGATTTTAATTTTTTATAAACCAAATCATTAATAGTACCAGAAGGGAATTTTCCATTTTTATCTTTCTTTCCAGCAGGAACCCCTGTTAAAATTTCGATACCCTCTTCAATAGTAGAAATGGCATAAATATGAAATAGTTTATTTTTTACAGCTTCAATAATTTCATCTGATAATTGTAAGTTATCGACATTTTGAATAGGAATCATAACACCGTGTTCACCAGTTAATCCACGCATTTTACAAATTTGGAAAAATCCTTCTATTTTTTCATTAACACCACCAATTGGTTGAACTTGTCCTTTTTGATTTACAGAACCTGTAACAGCAATTGATTGGTTGATTGGAATACCAGAAAGACTAGAAAGTAGTCCATACAATTCTGTACTAGAAGCACTGTCTCCATCTACACCATTGTATAATTGCTCAAAACAAATGCTAGCTGTTAAACATAAAGGAATATCTTGTGCAAACATTTCTCCTAAATATCCTGTAAGAATCAAAACACCTTTTGAATGAGAAGGACCAGAGATTTCCACTTCTCTTTCAATATTAACGACACCAGTTTTTCCTGTATACGTATTAACAGTTATTTTGGCAGGTTTTCCAAAGCTATAATCTCCCATATTCATAATAGTTAATCCATTTAAAGTACCAACTTCAAATCCAGAAGTATTAATTAGTAAAGAATTTTCTTTTATCATTTCTAGATATTTTGCATCATATTTTTTTACTCTATTAAGTCTTTCATCTAAAGCTTTTTGAACAAACTTTTCTGTAACGATTTTTGATTTAGATAATTTAGCCCATGTGGCAGCTTCTCCAACAACTTGGATTAAATCATCAAAACGTGTAGAAAGTTTATGATGGCTACCAGCAAGCTTAGAGGCATATTCAACAAGCTTAGCCATTGCATTTTTATCTAAATGAGGTAATTCTGCATGTTCACAAAAGCCATGAATAATTCTTGCTAATTTATTGGCATTGTCTTCTGTAATAGGTGCATCATCTTCAAATTCTACTTTTATTTTAAATAACTTTCTAAAATCTGAATCCATGGCCAATAAGGTTTGATAAATATTAGCATTTCCTATTAAAATTACCTTTAAATTTAAAGGAATAGGCTCAGGTTTTAAAGAAACTAGCACCATAGAAGAACGTTGGTCAGCTGTATTTTCTATACTTATATTTTTTACTCTTAAAGCTTTTTTTAAAGCTTCATAACACATACTATTGGATAACAAATCTTTTGCTTGGAATATAATATATCCACCATTTGCTTTTTGCATTAACCCAGCTTTTAACATAGTATGGTCTGTTTTTAAAGAACCATAATAGTTTTCATATTCTAGAGAACCGAAAATATTATGATAAGAATAGTTAGTATCCATAATAACAGGCGCACCTTCACGAGTAGAATTATCAACAAATAAGTTAACTCGATAATTCAAAGTAGGATCAGTTTTTTTCGTAACTGGATTTTGTTGATTTGCTATGTGGGTTGGATGTGTTTCATCTTCCAAGAAAGTAGATATATTTTTTAATACATCTTGCTTGACATCTGTTAAGAACTTATTAATTTTTTTGTTTCTCTTATATTTTGATTTCAAATAATTAATATGCACATTAACAGTTAAAAGAGCAACATTTGATTGCCATTCAGATATTTTTTTATCAGATTGTCTTTCAATTTCTTTTATTTGACCAATTACATTCATAATTTGTTCTTGCACAATTAAAGAATTTTGTTCATATTCTTGTCTAATAGCTTCATCTAATTTATCAAATTCTTCTTCTTCTATTGGCTTACCATCTACAATAGGGGTCATATAAATACCATTTTGTGCGGATTTTACAGAAAAATTATATTTTTTTGCATCTGCATTTAGCTTTTCTAATAAAGTAGCTCTTTTGGCTTCATATTCTTGTTTAATTAAAGCTTTTTCTTTTTCAAAATCGTCAGCATTGAAAGTTTTCTGAATGTCTTTTTTGATTTCTTTGATAAAGCCATCCATTGCTTCTTTAAATTCTTTTCCTTGACCTGCAGGTAATTCAACAGCAATAGGTTCATTTGGATTTTCAAAATTATATATATAACACCAATCAGAAGGTACTTTCTTTTTTGCTGCAACTTTTTCTAGATAGTTTTTTGTATACATAGTTTTACCTACACCACTAGGACCTTCTAGATATAAATTGTATCCTTTTACATCAACTTGAATTCCAAATTCTAAAGCTTTTATTCCTCTATCTTGTCCAATACCTTCTTGAATAGATTCTAATTCTTCTGTTGTCTCAAATTTAAAGATATCTGGATTACAAGTAAATTTTAAATCTTTATAATTCAATTCATTTATATTCTTCATTTGTTACCTCCAAAATTTTTTCTTATTGTTTCCAATTTTTACTTTTTTATGATTTTAAAAGCGATTTTTTCACAAACTTATTGTATATTAGTTGAAGAAATTTGTAAATAAAAAAACAGATAAAATTCAAAAAAATTCAAAAAAAGTATTGACAAGAAAAAGAAATTTATAAATGTCAAGAGTAATGCAGGTGTAGTTCAATGGTAGAACCTCAGCCTTCCAAGCTGATGACGTGGGTTCGATTCCCACTACCTGCTCCAAATTTGTCAATGGGGACGGAGATTTTGACAACTTTTTTAATAAAAAAAATTAAATAATTACAAGTTTCGACAAAAAATACAAAAATAGTATGATATAATATTTTTTATTATATCATACTATTTTTTTTTCTAAGGAGGAATTTAATGCCAAGACTTCCGCGAAACTACATGAAAACTTCTTTCTTTCACGTAATTACCCAAGGAATTGATAAAAGATTTATATTTGAAAAACCAGAAGATATAAAATATTATATAAAAATAATGTATAAAATAAAAGAAGAACATAACATCAACATAATTGCATATTGTATAATGAATAATCATACACATATGCTAATAGAAACTCAATTAATAGAACAATTGAGCAAATATATGCAAAGAATTAATACTAAATATGGAAAATATTATAATAAGAAATATAATAGAGTTGGATATGTTTTTAGAGATAGATATAAAGCAGAAGGAATATATAGTGAAAAACATTTATATAACTGTATAAAATATATCTACAATAATCCAGTAAAAGCTGGAATTTGTAACAAGGCTGAAGAGTATCCATATTCAAATTATAAAATAATGAAAACAAAATTTAAAGAGCGATATAGTTGGATAGCTAACAGTGAGTGCAATAATGAGGAATATGTATTTATTGATGTGGATGAAAAGAATGAGATGACATGTAGTAAAATTATTGAAGCATATCTAAAAGAAAATATGATAGACCTAAAATCTATAAGACTAAGTAAAGATAAGTTAAAGGAACTCATTGTATTTTTAAAAGATGAAAATAAAATTTCATTGAGGAAAATAGCAGAAGAAATAGAAATAAGTAGAGAGACGGTTAGAAAACTTTATAATCAATAACGAAATTGAAATTATAAATGAAAGTTGTCAAAATCTCCGTCCCCAATTGACAAAGGTAATGGAAATCAATGAAAAAGAAATTTAAACTTTGTGTCTGAAATAATGTATAGTAGTACGACAGAAAACTAGCATTAAAGTGTCAATAATTTTTGAATATTTCACTAAAAAATAGCTTTATTTTATTAGCGAATATTTCACCATATGTACAATCTTGAGTTCCGCTCGCCGCGGGGCAG
>CAJFLB010000041.1 GCA_904387305.1 uncultured Clostridia bacterium | reverse complement strand
AGAATTTAATACATATTGTATATTTACAGAAGAAAAAAAGGATGTGAAACAAACAATAGGATTAATTTTTAAAGATTATTTAGAAAATATAAAGAAAAAAACTAAGTAATTATTACATATTATTGCAAAATTATTTTGAGCACGTTAGAATTTAATTGTAGATGATTACTGATAAGTTTGAAAGATAATTGCCATTTGGCGTTGTTAAACTTCGTATTAAATTTAATCAACGTGCATAAAGCATGCCTCATAAATTTAATACTCGTTTGCCTAGCCAAATAACAATTCTTTTTCAAACTAGAAAGGAGAAGAATGCTAGAGTTAAAAAGCCAAAACTTTAAAGTCGGAATGTATATCAGATTATCTAGAGAAGATGGCGACAAGCAAGAAAGTGAAAGTATCAGTAATCAGAGAAATATTTTGCAAAGATATGTAAAGGAGAATGATTTATGTTTTGTAAAAGAATATGTTGATGATGGTATAAGTGGTACAACATTTGATAGACCTGGATTTAATAAGATGTTACAAGATATTGAGAATAAAAATATCAATATGGTCATAACTAAGGATTTATCAAGACTAGGTAGGGATTATATAAAAACTGGTTTTTACATAGAAGATTATTTCCCTAAAAATAATGTTAGATATGTTGCTATAACAGATGGTATAGATACATATTTAGATAGTACAAATAATGATATAACACCTTTTAAAGCAATTATGAATGATATGTATGCTAAGGATATTTCAAAGAAAATTAGAAGTGTTTATAAAGAAAAGCAAAAGCAAGGAGAATATCTTTGTAGTACAACTGCTTATGGTTATAAAAAGCATCCTAGTATAAAAAACAAATTAGTTGTAGATAGAAAAGTAAAAAGTGTTGTAGAAAAAATCTTTGATATGTATTCAAATGGACATGGAAGCTCAGAAATTGTAAATTATTTAAATAGCCACCAATATGTATCTCCATCAGGCTACAGAAAAACAGGGATAGTTCAAGATGAAAATAAGATGGGATATAATTGGAATGAAGTAACATTATGTAATATGTTAAGAAATGAAGTATATATCGGAAATACAGTACAAAATAAAAAATCTGTTATATCCTATAAAGTAAAGAAAATAAGAACTGTAGAAAAAGAAAATCAAATAAGAGTAAATAATACACATGAACCTATTATTGACAAAGATAAATTTGAAAAAGTACAATGTATTCTTGAAAAGAGAGGAACAAACACAAAACTTAAATATGATTATTTATTACGAGGGCTACTTTACTGTTATCATTGTAAAAGAAAATTACAAATAGTTTTAAAGAAAAACTCTAAAAGAAATTCAAAAGCACATCCATATATAACTTGTAGTGATGCAAAAGAAAGAGGATGCTATCCACTTAGCATGAATTATGAAAAATTTGAAAAACATATTATTAATATTGTAAAAAAGATATGTAGAATATATTCAGATAAAGAAGTTTTTGAGAAAATTTATGAAAAATATCAAAATAAAACTATTGATATAAGAGAAGGATATAAAAATAAACTATCACAAATTAATAAAGCTATAAATGAAATAAATAGTAATTTAGATAAGATGTATATGGATAAATTAAGAGGAGTTTTGCAAGAAGAAGATTACGTTAGGGTTTCACAAAAATTTGATTTTGAAAGGACAAAATTAAATGAAAAAAAGAAAGAATTAGAGCAAAAGTTAAGTCAAACAGAAGAAAAAGTAGATAATAAAAACAAAGCAAAAGAAGAAAAGGAATTAGATAAATTAATAGAAGATTTTTTAAAATTAGAAAAAATTAATAAAATTTATTTATATCGATTAATCAACAAAATAGAGATAGATAAGGATAAAAATATTTACATATATTTTAATTTTTCAAAATTAGATTCTATTAATGAAAACTTAGATGAATTTATTAAAATTGAAGAATTACTTAGAATAGAACAAGTACAAAAAACAGGCTAAAAATAATAAAAACGCAAAGTCGTGTAATTCTAATAGTTACAAGACTTTGCAAAATGGTTGGTAGTTTTTAAAATCCACACCATTGATATTGGATTTCCAACCAGAAGGAAAAGGAATATCAAGAAAACGATTACTAATGGTAACAGCATTTCGATAAGCGGTAGAATTCTGATTTAAATAGCCATTGACTAAATCAACACCATCAGGATTTACCATAGGCATAATGTAAATAGAGGTACTGTTAAAAAGTTGTTTAATAGGATATCCATAAAGAGAACGGTCAGAAACATAAGCATCACAATAATTTTCAATAAATTTCATTAATAAAACAGAAGTAATCCATTCATTAGCATGAATAGATCCAGAATAAAAGACTTTATTTGGTCCTTTTCCTAATTTTACAACATAGATAGGTTTACCTAATATACTATTTCCAACAACTTGGAGATTTAAGAAAGGATATGTAAGATTTAATAAAATCAGATTTTGTCTTAATAGATAAGAATTGTATAAGACATTTGTAGGAACAACATTCATTTTCATCACCTAAAAATATAATATGAAACTTTTTAAAATATGTTAAATAGTATTACTAAATTATAGAATGAATATAAAGTTAAATATAATGAATAAACAAATTGGCTTTTTCCTAATATCTTAAATTAGGAGGAGATAATTATGAATGAGATGAACCCAATTTTGTATACCATACGACCAGGAGATACATTATACAATTTAGCTATGCAATATGGAACAACTGTGCAAAGTATAATAGATACTAACATAGCATTAAATCCATACAATTTAAGAGTTGGTCAACAAATTTACATTTAGCCAAATGATGCACAAAATGAAAGTTATTGGGTAAGCATGAATCAAGTTCAATTGTTAAAACAAATGAATTTAGTTTGGGAACAACATATCATGTGGACACGAATGCTTTTGATTAGTATTGCAGAGAATTTAAAAGATTTGGAAGCGACACAAACACGTTTATTACGAAATCCTAAAGATATAGCGGATGTCTTTAGAAGATTTTATGGAAATGCCGTAGCGAATAGAATTCAACAATTATTAACAGAACATCTGGTAATTGGTAAAGAGTTAATTGTTGCATTAAAAAATAAAAATCAAGAAGAAGCAACAAAGTTAAATACGAAGTGGTATCAAAATGTAGATGAAATGGCAGAAGCATTTAGTAGTATAAATCCATTTTATCCAAAAGAAGAAATTCGCAATATGCTATATGAACATTTACGTCTTACAACAAATGAAGTAAATTACAGATTGCAAGGAAACTATGTAGAAGATATCAATAGCTATGATATGGTACAAAAAGAAATCTTAAAAGTGTCTCAATTTTTTGTCAATGGCATTGTAAAACAATTTCCAAATCTATTTTAAAAGTAACATATAAAAAATAAAGTCTTGTAGTTATATAACTGCAAGATTTTATCTTTTTTATTGGCCTTTTTATGGTTATGCAGAAGGCTTTTTAATTTATATAAATAGATAATTTTAAACTAAAATAATATATTTTATAAAAAAATATTGACATTATTCTGAAAATGGTATAATATAAAAATACAAAATATATTATTCTGAATTAAGAATAATATAAAAGGAGAAAAAGAATGGGATATTTAACAGCGAAACAATTTTCTGAAATATGGGGAATCACAGAAAGAAGAATTATTAAATTATGTAAGGAAAATAGAATACATGGAGCTATTAAGAATGGAATGGTGTGGGAGATTCCAGAAGATACATTAAAACCTTCAGATAGAAGAAGCAATATTTATAAGTATATCCATATACCTAAAAAAATTATGATAGTCAATAGTAACAAGGATTGGAAAGCATATTTAGGAGAATGTATAGAAAAAGAGGGATATATTGTAGAGTATGGAGAAATTGAAGAAATACAAGATAACCTAGAAAGTTTATCTCAATATTATGAAGGTCTTATCTATTTTGCAAAACATCATATGAACAAAGAAGAAGAAAATTTTATTATCCATTTTGCAGGTAAATTACATTCAGAATCAAGTATTGTAATTGTCGATGACAATATCTCAAAAAGAAATCTGATAGAAAAGAAATTGGCAGAGACATTTCGAAATGAGATAGGATTACGAATAAATACACTTCTTTTAGATATACCAAAAGATAAACAATGTATTGTAAATGAGCATGAAATAGTAGAAGATATTGTTGAAATATTACTTAGATTAAAAAACACAACAGGTATGGCAATCAAAACAGATGGTGGAAAAATTGAATTTGGAGAAAATGGAAAAACAGAGAATTTAGAAATCGGAAAATTTTATAGAGCATTAAATCACTGTTTTAGAAAATTAAATAAAGAATCCTACTTATGGTGTGCATCAACCATGTTAGAAGATGAATGGACAGAAGAACCACAAGAAATGAAGTTTAGACAAATTAACTTAGAAGCTGCAAATAGAGGTGTAAATGTAGAAAGAATATTTATCTTTAGTAAAGATAAGATTAACCAATTTAGACAAAATAAAACATTAAAAATTTATATGCAAAGTAATATCAAAACACTATTTGTAGATTATGATGAGATAAAAGAAAAAGAGCCTAAATTATTAGAAATTGTCGGTGCAGGTTGGGATGGTATTGATAAAGAAATTTTAATTGCAGATTTACCAGAAGGTATGAAAGAAAGAGGATACATCTCTAAAAATTCTAAAGATGTCATGGAAGCATATAACTGTTTTCAAAAATTAAAAACATATTCTAAAAATTTAAAGGAGGTTTTAAAATGAATTTAGTGTATAAGAAGATTGAAGAAAAAGATAAGGATCAATTATTTGAATTGATTGAAACAGTATTAGGAGGATTAGAAGATAAAGAATATTTTATTCCTTATGAACAATGGGAATATGACAGTATGTTTGATGAAAAAAATTATGCTCCATTGTATGGTGCTTATGATGGAGATAAGCTTGCTGGAATGGCACAATTATATATTTCACAAGAGATGCTTGCAGACTTTAAAAAAGAATTTGGACTTGAAGAATATCAAGTATGTGAATTAGGCGGAAACTTAGTTTTACCAGAATATAGAGGAAATGGTATTACCACAAAACTTCAAACATTAGAATTAAATTTGGCGAAAGAATTAGGATTTGATTATATTATCTCAATGGCACATCCAAACAATATAGGAAGTTGTAAAACACTTGAAAGAGTTGGATTAAAATTTGTAAGAGAAACCAGATTATCTAATGGATTTTTAAGAAATTTATATATGTTAAAATTAAAATAATAGAAATATAATAAAAACTTAAAAGTGAGAAGATATGAAAGTTGTAAAAAAAGAAGAAGCACAAAAAGTGATAAATAGTGATACAAGCTATTTATTAGAATATTCTAAAAAATTGAATGATAAAGATATGGATTTTTGTATTAATACCATACAAGGAAGATATCCTAAAAAAGGGTATTGCTCAAATTTAAAATGTAAAGAGATTGCTTATATACTAGAAGGAAAAGGAACAATACATAAAAGAGAGGAACAAATAGATTTTAAACAAGGTGATGTCATTTTAATTGATAAAGAAGAAGTATACTTTTGGGAAGGAAACTGTCAAATTATCATGGTTTGCAGTCCAGCATGGTATAAAGAACAATGTGAATTGTTAGATTAAATTTGATAATAAAAAGTTATAGATGATTTATCTATAATTTTTTTTATGCATATAAAACTTGTATAAAATATTGAATAGAGTTAAATTTAAGAAGAGAGTGGAAAGCTTTTTATTTTTTGCTAGTAATTTTAATTATTTACAAAAATTATTTATTGAAAAAAGTATGTAGATATTGTATAATAAATAAGTACATGGGGATGTACTTGGTTTCGACATAATACTAGAAGAATAGATAGCAAGTAGTGGATTCTCGTTGGCCACTTAAAAAAACGGGAAACTAAATATAAACGCAGAAAATAATAATGAGTATGCTTTAGCTGCTTAATTGCAGCTACGCTTTCCTAAATGGTCCTACGCATTTAGATAAGGTGTCATATTAGTAGGAAACAAAGCTACTTTTGCTTTGGAGGTAGTGGGTAATTCAAAAGCTATATCTAGTTTAAACCTGTTTATTGGTGTAAGTTAGATGAATATAAAAAATAAACTAAACTTGTAGAAGTCTGTTTGGAAGGTATTATGGACAGGAGTTCGACTCTCCTCATCTCCACCAATTAAGGCACAAAATTAACCATTTTGTGTCTTTTTACATTTTTATATTAAAGAATTATTGTGAATCATATTTTTTATTGATATAATAGTTATAAAAGAAGAATAAAAAATTTAAATAAAAATACATTAGAAAAAATAAAAGAGAAAGGAAATATATTAGACAAAATATATTTTGTGAATAATGATATGAAAATGATTGAAATGCCGAAAAAAGAACAAGGAATAACTAGAATAAATAAAAAAGAACAAAGAAAATATAAACAAATAAGAAGGATAGAAGAAATAAAAAAAAGATGGACATTGTTGAAAGCAAAATTATTAAAAAGCAAAATAGATCCAAAAGATACAAGAACTATACAGCTTCACAAGGATAAACAAGGAATGTTAAGAGATTATTGTATAGCAAATTCATATTTAAAAAAGAAATCAGCATATATGAGTGTTGATTCAATTTTAGAGGATCATCAAAACCACAGATTTGTATATAGAGGTCTTGTATTGGGAGCTGATAATGCTATAGGTATATTAGAATCGAATGTTCCATTATCAGAAATTGTTGCAAGTCCAAATGGAAATACTATGTTAGAAGAAATATTATCAGAAAAAAATGCAACAAAAGTACGAGATCAATATTATCAAGCCATAGGAGAAAAATTGAAACCATTAAAAGGACATATGATATATTTTGGAAAGCCAGATTTTGTCTTAGGAACTATATCGGTAGATGAAAAAGGACAATACACATATAGTGAAAGTATAAAAGCAGATATAGAAAAAAGATTACAGAAAGAAAGAGAACAAGATAAGAAAAAAGAAACTATGAGAGACAAAGAATCTGTTGTAATAGATTTAGGACAAGGAATGGTTGTTTCTAAACAGAATTGTTGGTTAGAACAAGGAAATGAAATTCAATTTGCAGGTATAAACAAAGATGCTCTATATTATCAATATATACCAAAGCAACCAATTCAAACAGAAGATAACAAATATGTGTATATTGGAAGGACACAAATAGGAAAACCAACTAAAATTCATCAACAAGCAGGAGAACCAATTCAATTTGTAAGCCCAGACATTTATGCAGATGTCGTGTTGTGGACAGAAGGAAAAAATTTGGTACAATATTTTCTAAATAAAAAATGTGAAGGATTAAATTTTGCATTGGGAGAAGCTTTTACAAACTGGAATTTAGAACAAATTCAAAGAGGTGAAGAACAACAAAGATATTTAGGCGGATTAACAATAGATGAAAATGGCGAATGTAAAATAATTCAAAGTATACCTAAATCAGTGAAAGAAGTTGTAGAAACATATTTTGAGCAAAAAGGAAACGAACAGGAAAAGAATACGAATATTATAGATTTTAGAGCGAAAGACACAGGAAGATAATAAAGTCTATATAATAAAAAAGATTATAAGTTACAAGATTTAATACTTATAGTCTTTTTTAATACATAGGAGAATTCAACTATTGTAGAAATTAATCTATAAAAAAAATAAAGATATAAATATATAAGATAAACCATAAATGGAATTTAAGAATTCACCAAAAAATAACATAAATTACTTGTAAAAAACCATATATTGGTGTAAAATACTCATGTATTGCAAATAGCTAGGAGGAAGAGAAAAACATGAGATTTGTAACAGATGAAAAATCAAAAGAAGAATATAAAAAATTTTTAGAAGGACATGAAAGATGTAACTTCCAACAATCATTAGAATGGGCAGAAGTAAAAAAGCCAAATTGGAAACCAGAAGTAATATTAGCTGAAGATGAAAATAAAAATATTATTGGTTCATTATGTGTATGGATAAGAAAAATGCCTATATTTGGAAACATGATGTATTCATCAAGAGGACCTGTTTGTGATATTCATGATGAAAATGTTATGAAACAATTAACAGATGGAGCAAAAGAATTAGCAAAAAAATATAATGCATTTGTATTAAGAACTGAACCAGATATTGTAAGTGATGATCAAGAATTTAGAAAAGTAGTTACAGATTTAGGATATAAAATTAAAGATGATGCGAAAGATTTTAAAGATGAAATACAACCAAGATATGTATTTCGTTTAGATATAAAAGGTAAAACAGAAGAAGAAATTATGGCTGGATTTCATCAAAAATGGAGATACAATATTCGATTAGCAGGAAGAAAAGGTGTAACTGTAAAAGATGGAACAAAAGAGGATTTAAAAGATTTTCACAGAATTATGGTGGAAACTGGTGAAAGAGATGGTTTTATCATTAGACCATTAGAATACTTTGAAAAAATGTATGATTGTTTAGGCCCAAAACATATGAAAGTTTTAATGGCATATTATGAAGGAGAACCAATATCAGGAGTTATCCCAATTTTCTATGGTAACAAAACATGGTATTTATATGGTGCAAGCAGTAACAAACATAGAAATTTAATGCCAAACTATTTGTTACAATGGGAAATGATAAAAATGGCAATCGCAAGACATGATGATGTCTATGATTTTAGAGGTGTATCAGGTGTTGTAGATGAAAGCCATCCACAATATGGATTATATAGATTTAAAAAAGGATTTGGTGCTACTTTTACAGAATTTATAGGAGAAGTATATTATCCTTTTAAACCTTTAAAATACAAATTATATAAATTTTCAGAAAAAGCTTTTAGAACATTAAGACAATTAAAAAGAAAAAGCTTAAATCAAAAATGATACATTAGGGACGTGTCAAATTGGACAGTTTTTGTCCAAAAGGGACAAACCTAATGAATTATATTGATATGTAGACTAAAAAAATTGAAAATATGAAAATAAAATATGTCAAAGTGTGCGAGATTAAGGAGGACTGTCCCTTTTGGACAAAAACTGTCCAATTTGACACGTCCCTAACGTTCAAGGAAAGGAAAGAAATGAAAGCTTTAGTTATAGAAAAAAAGGATTTAGTGCATAATATAGAACAAATAAAGACGCATGCAGAAATAAATGGACCAGATGATAATGGAAAAAAAGTAAAAGTTATAGCAGTTGTAAAAGGAAATGGATATGGATTAGGAATAGTTGAATTTGCTAAAATTTTAATTGATAATGGCATTTCATTTTTTGCAGTGTCTACAATCGAAGAAGCTTTACAATTGAGAGAAGCAGGTATTAAAGAAGATATTTTAATGTTATCTTCAACAGCGATTAAAGAATATGTCAAAAAATTAGTAGATAACAATATTATTATAACCATTGGATCAAAAGAAGATATCCAAGTAGCAGAAGAAGTGGCTAAAGAAGAAAACAGAAAAATTAGAGCACATTTAAAAATTGATACTGGTTTTGGAAGATATGGTTTTATTTATTCTGATAGAGACTCTATGGCAGAGGCTTTAAAAGGAATAAGAAATATACAAATAGAGGGTACATTTTCTCATTTTTCTGTTAGCTTTTTTAATGACAAATATACAAAGTTACAATTTGATAGATTTATGAATGTCATTGAAGTATTAAAAAAGAATGATATCGAAACAGGAATGTTACATATCTGTAATTCTTCAGCATTTATTAAATTTCCCAACATGCATCTAAATGCTGTAAGAGTTGGTTCAGCCTTTTTAGGTAGAATTGCTTTTAGAAATAATCTAGGGTTAAAAAGAATTGCACATTTGGAAGCAGAAGTTTCAGAAATAAAAGAATTACCAAAAGGATTTAATATTGGATATTCTAATACATATACAACCAATAAAAATACGAAAATAGCTTTAATACCAGTAGGATATATGGATGGAATTAATATAGAAACAGGAAGAGATATGTTTCGATGGGTAGACAAGCTAAGATATATTGTAAGAGACATAAAAGATTTCTTTAAAAACCAAAATATGTATGTGAAAATTGGTGACAATAAATGCAAAGTGTTGGGAAGAATTGGTACATATCATGTTGTTTGTGATATAACAGATAAAAATGTAAAAATAGGTGAAAAGGCAATATTTAATATCAATCCAAAATATGTAGATTCTAATATTAGAAGGGAGTACAGGTAATGGCTTCAGAAGATAAAAGAAATAATGTAGAAGAAAAGAAAGAAGAAAATAAAGAATTAAAAGGAATGGGATTTTTTAAAAAAGTAAAATATTCTATTTTTAATATAGAGAAGTATACAGAAATGGCAACAGAAGGTATAGGAAACACGTTATCATATATTGCTAAATTGCTGATGATTTTAGCAATTGTGTTGAGTGTATGGACACTATATCAAACATATCAAATGATTAATGAAGGAACAAGCTATCTTGAAAATGAATTTCCTAATTTTTCATATAGTGATGGAACATTAACAGTGAATTCAGAAGAAGTAATTACCATAGAAAATGAACAATTTGGAAAGATTATTGTAGATACAAATACAGATTCAGAAGAAACCATTAATCAATATTTGAATCAAATTAACGAGTATGGAGTAGGTGCGCTAGTTCTAAAAAATAGAGTGGTTTTAAAAAACATCACTATGATAGGAGAAGTATCTTATAATTATCAAGAATCTTTCAATAGCATTAATTTGACAGAATTTAGTAAGCAAGATGTTGTAAATTATGTGCAAAATGGAGAAATCAACAGTTTATATTTTAGTGTATTTATTAGCTTATTTATCTATAGTTTTGCTATGTATTTTATTAATACTTTATGGTATGCAATTATTATTGGTATTGTTGGATACTTTACAATGTGGATGTTGAAAATGAAAATGAGATTTGTAGCTGTATTTAATATGGCCATTTATGCATTAACACTTTCAACAATTTTAAATATTCTTTATTTAATTATAAATATGTTATTTAACTTTACAATTGAATATTTTAGTATTATGTATATAACAGTAGCGACAATTTATTTGTTAGCAGCTATATTTATTTTAAAAACAGATTTAATGAAAAAACAAGAAGAAGTAATGAAAATAGTAGAAGCACAGCAAATTGTAAAAAAAGAATTAGAAGAACAAGAAAAAGAAAATGAAAAAGAAGAAAGACAAAAAAAGGATAAGAAAGAAGAAAACAAAGAGAAGGAGAATAAAAAAGAAGAAAATAAAGGAGATGCGAAAGAGGATGAACCAGAAGGTTCTAATGCATAGAATGGAAAAAGACTTTTGAGAAAGGAATGAGTAAAAAAATATGAATAAAGATAAAAATAACGAAAAAGAAAAAAGCAAAAAATTACTTTTATCACTAATTGGATTAATTATCTTACTTGTCATAGTGATTGTAGGAATCATTTTCTATAATCAAAATAATAAAGAAGAAGATGAAAATACATTAGCATATACAGACTTAATTAAAGAAATTTCTTATGGAAATGTTGAAAAAGTAGAACTAACAACAGGAAGTAGAACAGCTAAAATAACCATTAGAAATGAAGAAGAAGAAAAAACAGCAATTATTCCAGATACAGAAGCATTCATCACATTAATTCAAACAAAAGTTGCAGAAGGTAATGAAATAGAACTAATCCAAAAACCACAAAGTTTTTTTGCACAATTGCCAACTACATTATTTTCAATCCTTCCAACAATTATTATGGTAGCTTTATTTATTATGATATTTAAAATGCAAGGAATTGGAGAAAAAGGAAAAGTATATGATGAAACAGAAAGAAAAACAAAAGTAAGATTTGATGATGTTGCAGGATTGGAAGAGGAAAAAGAAGAATTAATTGAAATTGTAGATTTTTTAAAAAGACCAGAAAAATATACAAAAATGGGAGCAAGAGTTCCTAAAGGAGTTCTTTTATATGGTAAACCGGGAACAGGAAAAACATTGATTGCGAAAGCCATTGCAGGTGAAGCAGATGTACCATTTATTTCTATGAGTGGATCAGAGTTTATAGAGATGTTTGCTGGTCTAGGTGCTTCTCGTGTTAGAAAATTATTTGAAAGAGCTAGAAAATTAGCACCATGTATTGTGTTTATAGATGAAATTGATGCCATTGGTTCAAGAAGGACATCAAACAGTGGAGCAGAAACAGAAAATAATCAAACATTAAATCAATTATTAGTAGAAATGGATGGATTTGGTTCAGAAGAAACAATTATTGTTTTAGCCGCAACCAATAGACCTGAAATGCTAGACAAAGCTTTATTAAGACCAGGAAGATTTGATAGACAAATTACAATACCAAATCCAGATTTAAAAGGAAGATTAGAGATTTTAAGAATTCATAGTAAAGATAAAAAATTATCAGATGATGTAAATCTAGAAAGTATTGCAGAAGACACAGCAGGATTTACAGGTGCAGAGCTTGAAAATATATTAAATGAAGCAGCAATTGTAGCTACAAAGAATAAACATGAAGAAATCGAGAATGATGATATTGAAGAGGCTGTAAAGAAAGTAACAGTTGGACTAGAAAAGAAAGAAAGAGTGATATCAGATAAAGATAAACGATTAACTGCTTATCATGAAGCTGGACATGCTGTTGTTAGTAGATATTTGCCAACACAAACAAATGTAAAAGAGGTATCTATTATTCCTAGAGGTGTTGCTGGTGGATATACAATGTATAAATCAAATGAAGATAAATACTATATTTCAAAAACAGAAATGCAAGAAAAATTAATTGCTCTTTTAGGTGGCAGAGCAGCTGAAAGATTAGTGCTAGATGATATTTCTACTGGAGCAAGTAATGATATTGAAGTGGCAACACAAATCGCAAGAGATATGGTAACAAAATATGGTATGAGTGATAAATTGGGACCAATTGATTTCCAAGGTAAAGAGCCTTATGAAATGCAAATGTTTGGTGAAAATATTGGAGATAAAATTGGAGAAGAAGTAAAAACATTAATTGATACAGCATATAATGATGCGATTACTTTACTAAAAGAACATAGAGATAAATTGGATAAAATTGCTGAAACTTTATTACAAAAAGAAAAGATTAATGAACAAGAATTTAATCAGATTTTTGAACAAGAATAATATAAGAATAAAATATGAAACCAATAAGAACAATAGCGGACTTTCTTAAACATTTTTCTGTTTAGTAAAATTTGTGTGCAATCACTAGAGCGAAGCGACGTTCTTGTATAGGAAAAACTTGATTTTTCCTATACAAGGACAAATCTCGCTTCGCGAGAACTATTCTTCACATTCCTAATTTAACTATATATATTTAAGTTCTCAAAGAAGCATAAAGATTTGTCGACGCGAAAAATTGCTATGCAATTTTTCTGTGCAACTTTGTTTTTCCTATTCAATAAGAAAACACCCCTCTTGGCAAAATGCCTTGAGGGGTGTAGGAGTTTAGATGATATACTCGCGTACAAAATGTTGCAAAAATGCAGAAGCACTTGAATTCTTCTGAAAGACGAATCTGTTTCCACGAATTTCGCCACCATACAACCGTACTTGCATGGTAATATCTTTCCATTTTTCGGACAAATCCTTTGTTTTTCTGCAAATATACATGGTTTTTGTCCTAATGGTGATTCGAATCCAATCTTTTTCGATAAAAGCTGGAGGGTCAATGGTCTCGATGCAATAAGTAAGTTCATAAAAGCTTTCTTTTGATGGAAGATTAATATGAATTGCATCAGTTAGAGTTTGCCAATCACCTCCTAAACGTGATACTTCTAATTGAATAGATGGTAGATTTTCTGATAAAATGCGACAGTTTTCATATGTCCGTTTTTCATTGTTTTCTTTGCAACTAATTACGATTTTAAACATTGTATTCCTCCTTTGATACATATAAAATTTATATATTTGTCGATGAATATTGTAACATAAAAATACTGATAAATCAACAATTACTAACCAGTCGATTCATAAAATATTTAATAACATAAAAAGTGTCAATTCAATTTATTTTCCTAATTCACAAATCGCTTTTACATACACTTTACATGCAAATAGTAAATTATCAATAGAAATGAATTCATCTGTTTGATGGCACATATCTTTTTGACCAGGAAGATTGGCTCCAAAAGAAACACAATTATCAAAAGCCCTAGCATATGTGGCACCACCAATTGCAATTGGTTCTGAATAAGTATTGGCTTCTTCATTATAAATATCACAAAGTGTCTTAACCAAATAATTATCTTTTGGAATATATAGTGCAGCTTTAGAACCTACTTTTTTATATGTGATATTTTTATAATCAGATAAACAATCTAAAAATCTTTTTTCTATATCTTCAATTGAAGTATGAATAGGAATTCTTAAATTTAAGCCTATTTTTAAAATGTTATTTTCAAGACTAATGTTTCCAACATTTAAAGTTAATGTACCAGATTCATCTTTATAATTCATACCTAAGCTTTTGCCATCATATTCTGTATCAATATATTTTGTAAAGAAATCAAATAATTCTATAGAGCAATGATAGTTTTTAAATAATGTATCTAAAACAATAACCAATCGAGAAATGGCATTCACACCTAAATCAGGGTGAGCAGCATGAGCACCAACACCATGTGAAGTTAATTTGACTTCTTCATCATTTAATTTGTAGATATCAATGTCAAAATCATATTTTTCCAATATTTTTCTAATATTTTTAATAAAATCTTCCATTATGATGGTAGAATCAATTTTTAAAATAGTACTACAAATTTTAGGAACAACATTAATGGCATTATGATTACAATCGATTTCTTGGATTGTAATTGGTGCATTTATAGTAGAATAATCCATTGAAAAATATGGTGTTAAGATGGATTTTTCAGCATAAATACAAGGAAAATCAGCATCTGGACTAAATCCAATAGTAGGAGATTCTTCATGTGATTTATAATAATTGATACATTTCCAATCATTTTCTTCATTTAATCCTAAAATCAATCGAACACGTTTATTTACTTTACAATTATCTAATACGTATTTCATGGCATACAAAGAAGCAATGACAGGTCCTTTATCATCAATAGCACCTCTACCATAAATTTTGTTATCAAATATAGTGGCGGAAAAAGGAGGATAAGTCCAATTATCACCACTAGGAACAACATCTAAATGACCAATAATTCCTAGCATTTCTTCTCCTTCTCCAAACTCGATATAGCCACAATAGCCATCTATATTTTTAGTTCTAAAACCTAAAGCATTTCCTAACTGTAAAATATATTCTAATGCTTTGTTTGCATTTTCTCCAAAAGGAGTGAAAGGATTTTTGGATTCTGCATATACACTTGGAATTTGAATTAGTTCTTGAAGTTTTTGTATCATTTCTTCTTTCGTATTTTTAATATAATTATCTAACATAAATACCTCCGTCTTATATATATAATTTTTGCAAAAAATTCTCTTTTAATACTTATTATTTATCATTGTTTTTCAGAACTGTCAATGAATAAATGATTTAAGATATGATATTTTCTTAGGCAGGGGATGGTATATGATTTTTTGAATCATTTCCTCGGCTAGTTACATAGATTACAAATTCTAAATTTTAAATAAACGAGCCTCTCGCTATTCCCGCTTCTTCATTTATTTAAAATAAAGAATTTGTACATCTATTTCACGTCACATTCGTCAATGAATTCAAAAAATAATATACCATCCCCTGCCTAAGAAAATATTGTATCTTAAATCAAATGAGAAAAAAGCTAGTAGTAAAAAGTATATAAATATGATATGATATGTAATATAAAAAAGGAGAAAGACTAACTATTAATTGTCAATAGTTTTTCAAAAAAAATTTTAAGTAATTTTGGTAGGAGAAAGACTAACTATTAATTGTCAATAGTTTTTCAAAAAAAATTTTAAGTAATTTTGGTAGATAAAAAATTGTATGACAAATAGAAGTTTTTAGGCAATTTTTTAAAAACTTCTCAAACCGTTGCAACTGTGCGGATAATCGTATCTGAATACTTAATATATGTCAATACTAAAATGAATTGATATATATCAAGTATTGACATATATTAAGTATTCAGATTTTAAGTAATTAAGCTGTTGCAAGCAACAGTGTTGTTGCTAAATATGTACTTTGAAAATTTATTGTTAGCTTAAATTAAAAGGTATTTCATCAGTTAGAATTTTGAAGATAACTCTAACTAATTTATTACAAACGTGCCCTAATGCAACTCTATGATTTTTACCTTGAGAACGTTTATCAAGATAGTAGTTGTGAAAAGTTTCATTATTGTATATAATAGAGAAAGCAACTCTATAGATTGCATAGCGAAGGTAAGTAGAGCCACGTTTAGATATTTTCAATGAGTTGGATTGAAAATTACCAGATTGTTTAACAACTGGGTCTAAGCCAGCAAATGCTAGCAATTTAGAAGGGTTGCTAAATTTTTTAATGTCATCAATTTCGCTAATAATCATAGCACCTAAAGTATAGCCAACACCAGGTATTGAAAGTATAGGTGAATTTATGATTTCCATAATGGTCATGATGCTAATGTCAATATCATTAATTTGTTTTTGATATAGGCGAAGTTGTTTGATAAGACATTGTATTTGTAATTCAATGACAGGATTATCTAGACCTATACTATCTTTAGCTAAGGATTTTAATTGTAAGGCTTTTTCATAGTTGTATTTACCACGAGAATTGTTGTAAAGTAAGTTAGTTAAACCATCAATTCTAGCAGAACGAATAGATTTAGCAGAAGAATATTTTTCTAGCAAGGCATAAGCTACTTTTAAGTGTAAATTACCTTTAAAGAAATGTGCTAATTCTGGAAATACAATGTCCAAACAAGCAGTTAATTGTGTTTTAATTCTAGTTTGCTGTTGAACCATTTCAAGTCTGAATCTCGAAAGACGTCTAAGTCTAATCAAGTCAATGTTTTTAGAAGAAACAAGAGAATACTTTTTGAGCATTAAACATTGAACAATAAGCATAGTATCAACTTTGTCAGTTTTCGTTTTTCTAATGTTAGAATCACGAAGAGAATCAGTCTGAATAGGGTTAATTACTGCAACTGAATAATTACGTTCATACAAAAACTGAATAAGATTTTCAGCATAATGACCAGTAGATTCTAAGCCAATTAAGCAGTTTTGAAAATTCTCAATTTCTTCAATTAATTTCATAAAACCTTGACGAGAATTTTCAAAAGGAAAAGGTTTTACGATAATTTTACCATCTGAGCTAACAACAGACGCAAAGTGTTTAAATTTGGCAATATCAATGCCGATGTAAACCATAGTGTTTACCTCCTTGTAATAAGATTTATTAACAACTGTGACAATGCCCAACTAGTTTTATTACTTGTAACCTTGCGTGAAATGAAAGATCAAAGTCTTATCTAACTAATTACCAATTAATAATAAAACTGTGGCAATATTCTTTCTCTAGTAGTTGGAACTACAAGGAATGATAAGAGTCCACAGTGTTAACATAATAATTATATCATAGAAAGATATAATTGACTATCAAGGTTTATGGGTAACCTTTTAAAAACCTAAATATATTATACAAGGAA
>CAJFLB010000040.1 GCA_904387305.1 uncultured Clostridia bacterium | reverse complement strand
GAATTATCACCATTTCTACTAGCATATGAAGGACAAACAATAGAAGAAACTACAAATAATGAAATAAATAATGAAGCAACAGCACAAGGAGAAAAAGATGACACACCAAAAACAGGAACAGCTAATACAACATTAGGTATGATAGCATTAGTTTCAATTTTAGGAATAGGAATAATAGTATTGATAAAAAAACACAAATAGAAAAGATGAAAAGAGGTTACTATGAATAACCAAGAAGAAACAAAAGTAAAAGAAATAGGAATACCATTATATATAGTAATATTAATCTTTATAGTATTAATAAGTATCCTCACATTTTATATAAGAAACACACATTATAAAAAAACAGATGATAATATATTAGATAATAATGAAATAGATGAAATTAAAGTTGATGAAACAAAAATAACAGATGCAGTAACTAAGAAAATGTTACAATTACAAGAATTAAAAAAAGAAAACAATGATATTGTTGCCTGGTTAGAAATACCAGATACAAAAATAAACTATCCTGTATTACAGACAACAGACAATGAATATTATCTGACACATACATATAAAAAAGAAAATTCAAAAGATGGATCCATATTTTTAGACAAAGATTATGATTGGAATATGCCTAGTAGCAATTTACTAATATATGGACATAATAATAAAAATGGAAATATGTTTCAAGAACTATTAAAATATGAAGATGAAAGTTATTATAAAGAACATCCTACAATTCAATTTACAACAGTAGATGAAGATAGTACATATGAAATAATAGCAGTATTTAAATCAAGAGTATATTATAAAAATGAGCAAAATGTATTTAGATATTACTTTTTCATAAATGCAGAAAATGAGGAAGAATACAATTATTATGTAGAAGAAAGTAAGAAAGCAAGTTTGTATGATACAGGAAAAACAGCAGAATATGGAGACCAACTATTAACACTAAGCACTTGTGAGTATTCACAAGAGGATGGCAGATTTGTAATTGTAGCAAAAAAGATAGAATAGGATTATTAGTAAAAGTTCACTAAATTAAAACTTAGTGGACTTTTTATCTTATTATAAACTAAAATTATAATAAGATTTATCAATTTCATCTTGGCTTATTCCAATGTACCTCAGAGTAATGCTTGGACTAGAATGATTAAATATTTCTTGTAACAATGCTACATCATGGTATTGTTGATAATGATGATAACCAAATATTTTTCTCATTGTGTGTGTACCAATTTCAGTAAGACCAACATTAGCTCCTGCTGCTACAATTATTCTATATGCTTGTGAAGCAGAAATAGGTCTATTGAAGCCTTTTTGGCTTTTAAACAGATATTCCCCAGCATACATATTTTTAGTGTATCTTTCTAATTCAGCAAATAAACCATTTGTAATTGGGAATTTCTTATTCTTTTTTGTTTTCTTTTCAATTATAGAGATATGAGATTTCATACTACCATCTTTGTTTCTAACATCATCATAATTTAATTTTAACAAATCAGATATTCTAAGACCTGTATTTATACCTGTATAAAAAAGCATATAATCTCTAGTGCCATTTTTTTTCAATTCATTTTTGATTTCTTCTAACTTTTCTTTATCTCTGATTGGTTGAACAAAATTCACTAAAAACACCTCCTAATACTTTAATTGTAACGTATTTTATGCAACATGGGAGCCCATTTTAATACATTTTTTAAAATTAACCATATAGAAAAATCAAGAAAAGTATTGAAATATCAACAAAAAGTATGATTTTAGAAAATGCAATAAAATAGATATTGTATTGCATTTTGTAATTGAATAATATAGAATGATACTGGATATATAGTAATTCATGTAAAGAATAGGTGGTAATAATATGTTTTATAATTTAGAAGAATTATTTATGAATTTAATGACTATTGTAGGGACAATAATTGGAATTGTTTTAGTAATCTTTATTATAAAGATTATAATTAATTTCATTAATAAAAAAGGTTTTGAAAATGAATATGGAATAAAATTAAAGAGTGGATTTATAGTGAAGAGACATCAAAACAATTCTACTACAAATAAATTTGAATTAAATTATCCTAAATGGACTTATTCTAATAAAAATGGGTCTAGAAACAAGGTAAGAAAGAACAATTTTCTTATTTTTTACTATTCAATATTGTATTTTAATGAATTTATTTTAAAAACAAAATCACCTGTTCAAATGATAGGTTTAGTTAAAGAGATAAGAAATAAATATAATGATGATATAATAGAAAAAAATAAAGAGGAAATGGACAAATATATAGAAATAGAAAAGAAGAAAGATTTAATCAATAAGTCTAATGAGGTACAATCAATAGTAGAGGCATTTACAGATACTCCATCAGACTTTGAAATCTTTTGTGCTGAATTATTTAAAAAGATGGGATATAAACCTGAAGTTACACCCAAAACAAATGATGGTGGGTATGATATTGTATTGAATAAAGATTTTGAAAAAAGCATTGTAGAATGTAAATGTTATTCTCAAAACCATAGTATAGGTAGACCTATGATACAAAAATTGGTTGGAGCTAATCAAGAAGTAAAAGCTGATAACATGAAGTTTATAACAACAAGTAAATTCTCTAAAGAGGCAGTTCTTTTTGCAAATGAAACAAATGTAGAATTGATTGATGGAACAAAACTGGTTGAATTAATTAGTAAATATTATAAAAAGAATTTTAAACTGGAAATTTTAAGAAGTGAGTGGGAACTAAATTATAATGATTTACAAAAGTTTTATCCTCCAGATGTTAATGTCTTAGAACAAAAATGAAAAGTTTGATGCAAGTAAATTATTTTAATATACTTATGACAGAAGAAATTCTAATATGGAAAATTTTAATTTTGATAGAAGTATATAAATAACCATTCTTAACAAATCAAGAATGGTTATTTATATATGTACTGTAGTTATTTTAATTTATATTTAGGAGGATCTACTTTAAATTGTTTAGGTGATAATTTTAAATTATGTTCAACAGTAGCTAGAAAATCAGAATAAACTTTTATAAGATACTTACTATTAGCTTCACTACTACCTTTGATTTCTTTTTTTAGTTTTTTAACAATAGTCATAAAATATTTTCTATTTTGCATAATAAATTCTTTTTTTTCATTATCAGTTTCCTTCTTATTACTATCATAAAAATTAGTTTTTATTCTACAATAGATAGGTTCTAAACTATAAATGGACCTAGATAAATCTGTTTCAGGTATTTTATCATCATCATCATCATTATATATCATTTTTGGTATTTGTTTACAAGTTTTTAATGGATTAATAGGACTAGGATTATCACAAAATCTAGTTTGCCCTTTTGTGGTAACAAAATATTTTCCACAATATAGACATTTTTTTAGATGATATTTATTATTAAATAATGTATATGCTGATACATATAGTAAATTTAGAATATTAGTTATATTATAACTTTTAAAATAATTAATTTTATCAGCAGATTGGATAATTGTCATAGAAGGTAATCCAAAAGTCTGTTTTCCATTTTTTAAATTATTATAATAAGTATCAGCTTTCTTTAAAATCATAATAGTATACTCTAATATATGATTTAATTTGTTTATGTCCATATTTGATGAACTATTTAAGTCTATGCTTAAGATTTCAAAGTATGGAGATATTTTTTTTAAATCTCTTATAATAGTATTTAAATTTAATTGGTCAATATTTGAAATGTGGCAATACTTATTTTTGAATTGAGCAACATAATTTTCTAATTTATCTATTGCATTTAGTAAAGAACAGTAACAAGTACCTAATGGTTGAGGATGAAGTATAGGTAGTGCATTTGCATTTTCAGAATTTTTTGTAATCTTAAATATTTCTCCTTGATTAACAAGAATATAGTCAGCATATATTTTTGACATATTTATTATCACCCCATTCAAAAAAATCTATGAAAAAACTTTTAAGCAAAATTCATAGATAGAAGATTCAAAATATATTGTACAATATATTTAAGTTCAATATAGCACATTTTGAAAACTTTGTAAATTGAAAGGAAGTGAAAAAATATGGTAGCAGCAAGTAATTTCATTTTTAAAGGTATGAAGAAAAGAGAGGCTGGAAAGTTTACAACTAAAGAAGGAAAAGAAGTGCAGTATGATGAAGCCTACTTTTTAAAATTTGATGAAGTCAAAGATGATGCAGAAATATTTGAAAGGAAAGTAAAAGTAGACATTAATGATATAGAGTTGATAAATAAATTGAAAAATTTCAATTTATATCAGCCAATCATTTTATATTTTGAAATTAATTTTTGGAAAGATAATACAGCAATTATCAAATTAGTTGATGCTTTTGAACTTCAAAAAGACAAAGAGTCAGAAGACATAAATGAATAGCAAAATAAAATATATCTTCTAACTCTAAAATTCTATGAAAAAGATGATGCATTACAATCTTTTTCTAATAAAATTATATAATATTAAGAATAAGAAAGCAATGCTTCATCTTCAATCTTACAAAAAATATATTAACTAGATATAAGTAAGAAACATTAGAAAAAAATGACAAAAAAGGGAAGGTGAAGATGATGAAAAATACTTACTATGAAAAGGGAGAAAATTACAATATCAATAAAGATAAATTAGTAAATGTTTTTAAATATGATGTATCAGATGATATTGAAATTATTGATGCATCAAATATAATCAATGGGTTAAAAAACACAATAAAAATAAATAAAGAGGAATATTTTGATATGAGAGAAAGAATTACAAAAAGATATAGAAGTTCAGTTTTAAAAAGTAAGGAATGTTTGAGAAAGAGTATGAAAAATCTAGAAAGAAAAATTAGAAACAATTTCAAGGGAGATAAAAATGAGTTATTTATAACTTTGACAGCAGAAGATACATTATTTTTTTTAGAAATAGAAGATGCATTTGATGAATTCTGGAGCAGATTGAAATTGCAGTATAAAGATTTAGAGTATATATATGTTTTTGAAAATCATAATTATATATATAATGATTGGCATTTGCATCTTCTGATAAAAGCTATTCAGCATAAAACATTATATATTCCAAATGAAGTAATAGAAAAATTATGGCAAAAAGGTTTTACTAAGACTAGCAGAATTTCTGAAAAGAGTAAAAATAATAATATAAATGAAAAAGAACATATAGAGTATGTAAAAAAAGGTTTAATAAAAGAGGAAGAATTTGGTATAGAAAAAGTCATTTCATATATGACAAAAACAAAATCTAAGGAAAAAATTCCAAAATGGTCAAAATGTTATAAAAGCAGTAGAGGGATGAAATCTCCTAAAAAACATAAAGAAAGATATTCTAAAGTTTGTGAAAAAATTGATAAAGATTATAGATTAGAGAAAGAAAACACAATATTGGTGAAAGATATAGAAACAAACAAAATTTTAAATAAAATAAAAAAGGAAACATGGAAAAAAGATAAAGATAATAAAAATAGAAAATAGCTGAAACAGTTGAAACTAAAGGTTTACAAAATAATTAAAAGACAGTATAATTAACATAAAAGTAGAGAATGATTGTTGCAGCAACCATTCTCAAATCTGATGATAAAAGTTTTGAAACTAATATCATGAGCAAGAAAATTGTATATCAGTTTTAGAACTTTTGTCAACAATTTATTTTAAAATTTGTAAATATGATTTATGAAAATGTTGAGCATAAGTAATTACAAAAAACATAATATTTAATGAGGTGATGAAGATGAAAGTTCAAAAAACAAAAATTTTAAATGAAGATGTACTTCAAATATATATTACTGAAAAGGAAGAAAATAATGTTGATGTAAATAAACAGATAGAAGAATTAAAAAATAACAATAAGAATGTTGTGATATTTGTATCAGGAAAAGAAGATATAGCATCTACTTTACAATATATTATCAACAAAAAGGCAATGCAAATGGTGTAGAAGGAAAATGTTTATTTCCTTCTTAAATTTTAGCCAAGGTGGAGGTGATAGTTGTGAAGTTAAAAATAGCAATATATGCAAGATTGAGTAAAGATGATGGGTCAAGATATTCAAGCATAGAGTCACAGATACAGCTAGCTAAAGAATATATAAAAGAATATGTTGAAAAAATTGGGTTAGTAGATGAGGAATATGAAATCAGCATATACATAGATGATAATGTCTCAGGTTTTATTGATTTAGAAGATAGACCAGAATTTAATAGGATGCTAGAAGATATCAGAAAAGGAAAAATAAATATAGTAGTTGCAAAAGACCTTTCAAGAATTGGTAGGAAAAATTATCTAACACAAATGACTTTAGATGATTGGAAAAAACACAAAATAAATTTAATTTTACTACAAGAGATGGGAAGAGTATTCAATCTATTAGAAGATGATGATGAGTTAATAGGACTTTCAGGGTGGTGGAATGAAAGATACATAAAAGATTTATCAAGAAAAGTTAAAACAGGTATGAATACAAGATTAAAAAATGGAATACTAATTCAGGGATCCAAGTATGGATATATAAAAAAAGCAGGAGGTAAACTGATTGTAAATGAAGAGGTAAGAGGAGCAATAGAAACTATATTCAATTTATATGAAAGTGGTTTGGGAATGAGAGTGATATGTGAAAAATTAAATACAGAATATGATTATCTGACACCATCAGAAAGTATAGAAAAAGCATTTATAGAAAGAGAAGCAGAAAAAGATGAAGAATTGAGAAAACCATATAGAAGGAAAGTTAAAAGATTATGGGACATGTATATGATTTCAAGAATATTACAAGATGATTTGTATATAGGAACTTTGAGAACACATAAAAAGGAATTAACAGAAATAAAAGGAAATGCACAAAAAGTTCCAGAAGAAGAGCAATATGTATTTAAAAATCATCATGAAGCTCTTATAAGTGTAGAACAATTTAATAAAGTTCAGGAAATATTGAAAAAAAGACATAAGCAAACAGCATCTTACAAAAAAGGAAAAAATGAGTATATATTTGGTGGCTTTATTAGGTGTGGGGAATGTGGATATGGAGGAACTGGAATTGTAAGAGTTAGGAGCAAAAGACCAGATTATATCCCTAAAAGAAGCTATGAATGTAGTATGTACAGAAAATATGGATCCAGTAGGTGTTGCTCACACAATATCAAAGAAGAGTATATATTAGAAAATTTTAAAATATTTTTAAAAAATGTAAGAAAAGAATATAAACAATTATTGGAAGATATGACATTACATACAATAAAACAAAAATCTAAAAATAATAAAGAAAGACTAGAAAAAGAGTTAAATCAAGCAAAAGCAGAATATAAGGTGCTATTAGAGGAGAAGATAAAACAAATGGCAAGTAATATAGATGCCAAAGAAATAGTAGAAGAAAATTTCAACAAAATAGAAGAAGAAAAAATAAAAAAAATAAAAGGAATTACAGCAACATTAGAAAGATTAAATAATGAAGATTTAGAAAGGAAAAGACAAAAACTAAAAAAAGCCATAGACTACTTTGATGAAATTATAAAAGCAGAAATTCCAAGCAAAGACCTCTTAAATAATGTATTAAAAGAAATAAAAATATATCATGATAAAACCATTAAATTTGAATTAAAAATGGAAATAGATAAACTTATATAAAGAGATTTTGAAAAATATTGGAAAATAAAAATATAATGTGCTATAATATAAATAGTTATTAATGAGAGGAGGAATGAAAAATGCCAAATTTACCAACTCAAATAGAAAATGCCATACAAGAATTTGTCAAGGGGGTCAAGTCTATATTAGGAAAAAGAGTTAAAAAGATTATATTGTATGGTTCTTATGCAAGAGGAGACTATAATAATAGTTCAGATATTGACATTATGATTTTGACAGATTTATCAGATGATGAAATCACTGAATATAGAGATAAGATATGGGATTATGCTTATGATATAGAATGGGATAATAATTTTGACATTTCATTATCTCCTGTTGTAAAAAATATAACTAAGTATAATCAAAGAACAAATGTTGTACCATTTTATATGAATGTTCAAAAAGAAGGGGTGGTTTTGGTTGGATAAAGATGAACTTACAATAGAACAATTTGCAAAATATAGATTGGAAAGAGCAAAACAGGATTTATCAGATGCAGAATTTAGTTATAAAAACAATAGATTTCTAAATGCCAATAATAGAGCATATTATTCCATATTTCATGCAATCAGAGCAGTATTAGCATTAGAACAAAAAGATTTTAAAAGACATAAAGATGTATTAGCATATTTTAATCAATACTATATAAAAACAGAAATATTTCCTAAGAAGATAAGTAGAAAAATAAGTCAGGCAAAGGCTATAAGAGAAGATAGTGATTATGATGATGAGTATGAACCAAAAGCAGAAGAAACACAAAACCAAATAGAAACAGCAAGAGAATTAATAGAATTGGTTGAAAAATATTTGAAAAACAAAAATAAAGATACTATGTAAAAGCATAGTATTTTTTGATTTAGTAGGAAAAATCAAGTTCTCCTATATATATAATAACTCAATAATGGTATCAACTACATAGCACATTCACAACATTACGCAGGAGTAGCCTTTGACGTTGGGCAAACATTATCAGCAGAGAGAAGAAGGGTTCTTTGGAATAGTGCCAATAATTCAGGGGTATGGACATATGTAGAGCCGATTTCTTTAACACCAACATGGGTACATTTTGACAAAAGATTCGGATCTCCTGCCTGCAGTACAGGTGGATTTCCACAACTAAAGAGGGGAAGTTTAAGCAATTATGTACTGATTGCACAAGATGATTTAAATACTTTGGGATATCGTACAAACGGATTAGATGGTATATTTGGACCAGCAACACAAAATGCGGTAAGAGAATATCAACGAACAAGAGGATTGGCTGTTGATGGAATTGTTGGTTGTAATACATGGCGTTCACTTCAAGAAGAAGTGGTAGGAGCAGGAGCAACAAGTACAACAATTAATTGACCATTGGGACCAGATCTGTTTGGACCCTTTTTGATTATAGTCATATGAAAAAAGTATAGAATGAAAAGTTTTTATTTTCTATACTTTCTTTTTATTTCGTTATTTCATTATAAAATTATAAATTCTAAAAAAGGGTCCAAACAGATCTGGTCCCAATGGTCCCCAATTGGACACTTTTTTCAAATATTCCAGTCATCTAAGGCATGATAATCACTACCACCAGAAACAAGTAAATGATTTTTTTTACAATAATCTAATAAAAATTGAGTTTGCTCATTTGTAAATAATGTATAATAGCATTCTATACCATCTATTTTGTAATTTTGAGTCAGTATATCAAAAAATTTCATAGAATTATCTCCATATATAAATATATGAGGTATAAACACAAGACCACCTGCAGTTTTAATTAACTGAATGACTTTGTCTATAGATGGATAGAATGTAGTTTTATCAATAAAAAATTTACTCTTCGAATTTGTCATACATTCTCTATAGAAAATATTATTATCATAAAATGCTTTTTCATTATCAAAATACAGTTTATTTTTAGGATATTTAGAAATCTCATTTAGTATCACATCACCACAGAATTGTGTCTCATAGTCGATATGAAGATTATCATAATCTATGTAAATACCAATATCTTTACATATTTGTAATAATTTTTTAGCTTGCCATTTATTGTCTTCAGTTTCACTACAATACATGGTTGGTAATAATTCATTAAATATGTCAGTATTTATGTTGTATGCTAATAATTCGATTGTTTGTCCTTTTATCGTAGAATACAATTCACAGCCTTTTATTATTTTTCCAGTATAGTATTGTTTTATATCTATATGTTTTAGCTCTTCATAAGCTTTACATGTCACATGGTCAGTGATAGATAATACTTCTAATTTAGATTTTTCAGCATTTTTTAATAATGTGATTACATCATCTGTTCCATCAGAATATGTAGTATGTGTGTGTAAATCTATCATACACATCAATCCCTTCTCATCATTTCAATGAAAATATATCATAACCTATTTTTATATGCAATATTTTTAAAGAATTTATCATTTTTAACATTTAGGGGGCGTTTTGTGATAAATAGTTGTAAATCAATTGACAAAAGAACAAAAGTTTGATAGTATGTAGCAAATAAATAGAGGTGAATTAAAAATGAGCAATAAAGATTTATATATAAGAAGTAGTAGTGCAGAATTTTTAATTTTTGAACAACAGAAAAAAGAGCAAGGAATTGAAGTGCGATTTGAAGATGGAGATTTATGGCTTACTCAAAAGGCATTAGGAGAATTATTTAATACTACAAGAAATAATATAACTATGCATCTTCAAGATATATATAGTAGTAATGAACTTGATGAAATTTCAACTAGTAAGGATTTCTTACTAGTTCAAAAAGGGGGAAATAGAGAAGTAAAAAGAAAAATAAAGTATTACAATTTAGATGCAGTAATCTCTGTTGGAAGATGATAGAGATGTATTAAAAGATGCAGGTAAAATATCTCATGAAATTGCAAAAGAAAAAGCGTTAATAGAATTTGAAAAGTACAGAGTTGTACAAGATAAATTATACAAATCTGATTTTGATAAATTAATAGAAAGTAGTGAAAATTATAGAATATTAAAATAAAATTGGCGTAGTATATGAAGGTTAATTTTGAAGAAGTATTTGAGAAAAAAGTTTTATTAATAAAGAAGAACAGAAAGATTCTGAAATGATAAAAAATAATAATATAAAAGAGAATATCAACGAACAAGAGGATTGGCTGTTGATGGAATTGTTGGTTGTAATACATGGTGCTCACTTCAAGAAGAAGTGGTGGGAACAGGTGCAACAAGTACAATAATTAATTAGTAATAAAAAAGCACACCACTCCTGCATAAAGCAGTATGTTAGTCGTGCTTTTTTGTCCGCAACCCTTTTAGATAAACCGAATTAACAGTCTACCCCAACCAGGGATTCTAGGTTGACGGCGCATTGCTCTCCATAAAGGACGCTTTATTGCTATGGTAACAATAATAGCGAACGTAATGGAAAGAACAAGAGCCAGAGTTCCTATGTATGGAGCAAGGAACCCCACAGCAGCATATAAGATGACTGCAAGGATAAATCCTGTCCACGCATAGCGCCGTGCTTCTCTGACAAATGTCAATGCGATAGTCAAGAAGATGACAATCGCAAGGATGGCGTAGATATCCTCTGTGTGAGAATAAACGCCAGTGAAAAATGCGGTGATTGCTGAGTTAGCAATCAAAAAAAGGATGATGCCTGTTATCATGAGGAATACCCCTCCCTTTCTATTTTATAGTGATATTATTATATCATAAATTAACATAAAAGTCAAAAAAGTGTTCAACATAAGAGTGAACACTTTTTTTGCTTTTTAAGCATCTTTATAATTACCACTTTTTTCTTCTTGCATTTTCACAAGTTGAGTTGTTAATAAATAAACAACTTCTTTATTATAATTATTCAATTTTAAATAAGCTTCTAAAAACTTATCATCGACTAAATCATTGAAAGAGGAAGCATCATTATCTATTAAATCATCAAAAAGAAAATTAGAACTAATATTAAGTGCTTTACAAAGATTAATAATAGTTGTAGCACTTCCAAAAGCAATACCTCTTTCTAACTGGCTAATATATCTTGTTGACAAAGAAAGTTTTTCTGCTAATTTTTCTTGCGTATAATTTGTTCTAGCTCTAGCTAGTTTGATTTTTTTACCAATATTTTTTCTTAAATACTTTTCATTACTATCCATAAGCTTTCCTCCATACTAATTTGTATAAAAGTATATCAATTAGAAAAATAAAATAGAACGAACTCATAATTAGAGAAAAATAATAGCTAAGAACTAATTATTCATAAAAAATTCTAGAAAATAAATAAAAAAATAAAAAAAATATAAAAAAATTTGCAAAAACTATTGCAAAATCAAAAAAGTTATATTAGAATTTAGGTGAAGTGGAGAGAAGTGGCACAAAGTGGTGGAAAAAGGAAATGAGGTGGAAGACCATTGCTAATTGGTGAATATGAGCATTCTCTAGACGCTAAAGGCAGATTAATCATGCCAGTAAAATTAAGACAAGACATGGGAGAAAAGTTCATCGTAACAAAAGGGTTAGATGGATGTCTATTTGCTTTTTCACAAGAAGAATGGTTAAACTTTGAAACAAAATTAAAAGCATTACCTCTTTCAGATAGAAATGCCAGAAACTTTGTAAGATTTTTCTTATCAGGTGCAACAGAGTGTGAAATCGACAAACAAGGAAGGTTTTTAATACCAAACAATTTGAGAAATGCAGCAAATCTAGAAAAAGAAGTGGTTATCATCGGTGTTGGGACAAGACTAGAAATATGGGATAAAGGCATTTGGGAAAAATGCGATGAAGATATATCAGCAGATGAAATTGCAGAAAATATGGCAAATTTAGGTATATAACTTGAAAAAGTTTATATAGATACAAAAGACAAATATACAAAAGATAAATGAAAAAATACAAAAGATAAAATCGAGAAGAAAACAAAAGATAATTATACGAAAGATAAAAATACAAAAGCTTTAAAAAATACAAAAGATGAATTTTTTAAAGTACAAAAGATTCTAAAATACGAATTATAACAAGCCTAACCTTGTTGTATAAGGGAAAATCTTATAGACATCAAAATAGAAGTCGATTTTTCCTATACAATGAAGTAAGAAGATACAAAAGTAAAAGGTACAAAAGAATTCGTAAAACAATTTGAACCCCAAAAGAAAAATGACAATATACAAAGATAAAGACAACTGGTAGTTTTCTAATTACCAGTTGTTTAAGTATAAGGACAAATCTTGCTTCGCGAGAACTTTTCTCTACTTTTTTAAATGAGTGGTATATATTTAAGTTCTCGAAGAAGCATAAAGATTTGTCGACGCGAAAAATTGCTATGCAATTTTTCTGTGCAATGATGTTTTTTATTGAATTGGAAAAGTGATTTTTCCTATTCAATAAAAAAGTAAGAGGTGTAAAATTGAAATTTGAGCATAAACCAGTCTTGCTTCAAGAATGTATAGAAGGTTTACAAATAAAACCAAATGGTATTTATGTAGATGGCACTATGGGAGGAGCAGGACATAGCATAGAAATTGTAAAAAGATTATCAAATGATGGTACATTAATTGGGATTGATAGAGATGAAGAAGCTTTAAAAGCTTCAAAAGAAAGGCTAGCTGAATATAAAAATGTAACATATGTCCATGATAATCATGACAATATAAAAGAAATATTACAAAAGCTTGGAATCAATCAAGTGGATGGAATTTTATTAGACTTAGGTGTTTCTTCATATCAATTAGATGAAAGAAATAGAGGATTTAGTTATTTAGGCGAAAATGAGCTAGATATGAGAATGGATAAAAGCCAAGAACTAACAGCAAAAAGAGTTGTCAATTATTATTCTGAAAAAGAATTAGCAAATATCATTTATGAATATGGAGAAGAGCGATTTTCAAGACAAATTGCAAAAAATATTTGTAATTATAGAAAAGAAAAAACAATTAATACCACAAAAGAATTGGTAGATATTATTGAAAAATCTATTCCAAAATCAAAACAAAATGATGGCCATCCAGCCAAAAGAACATTTCAAGCAATTAGAATAGAAGTGAATAATGAAATCAAACCATTATATAATACAGTAAAAGATTGTATTGATTGTTTAAAACCACAAGGAAGATTATGTATTATTACATTTCATTCATTAGAAGATAGAGCAGTTAAAAATGCTTATATAGAAGCAAAAGGAAAATGCACTTGTCCAAGTGATTTACCATATTGTGTATGCGGGGCAAAAACACTAGGAAAAATCATTACCAAAAAACCAATTATTGCAACAGAAGAAGAACAAGAAGAAAATTCTAGAAGTAAAAGTGCAAAATTAAGAATTTTTGAGAAGATATAATGAACAAAAGTAAAAAGGAGGTGAGATAACCTATGGAAACGAGATATCAATATGAGACAAGTCCGAGAAAATTAGAACCAGACATTAGAAAAGAAAAGAAAAAACAAAATATTAAAGTCGTAAAAGACTTGCCAAAACAAGATGTGAAATTGTCAAAAGAACAAAAAAGAAAACATAGAAAGGCAACTTTATTAGTTATTGCCATATTTGCTGTATTGTTTACCATAAGTTATCGAAATACTCAAATTAATGAAAAGTTTAATGAGATTCAAACTTTAAGAACAGAGTTATCTTCCTTACAAAAAGAAAATGAACAATTACAAGTAACCATAGAGAATAGTTTAAACTTAAGTAATATAGAAAAACAAGCTAAAGAAAAATTGGGGATGCAAAAATTAACCAATAAACAAACAGTATATGTTAGTTTACCAAAGAAAGATTATATAGAATCTGCAACAGAAAAGGTTGAAATCAGTGATTCAAATGAAGGAAATTGGTTTCAAAAATTCGTAGATAAAATTTTTAATAGATAATTGTAAAGAAAAACAGTTATCTATTTTTTTATTGAATAGGAAAGTCGATTTTTCTTTTGAAAATAAAATATAAGAAATTTATTTTCACTTTGTATTGTGAAATTCAAAAGTTTCATATTGTTTCCTATTCAATAAAAAACATTGCACATGAAAATTGCGTAGAAATTCTTCGCATCGACAAATCTTTATGCTTTACTCTAACGATTGCACACAAATTTTACTTTGATATCTAGTAAAACTTTAATGATATCAGCAGAAATAATTGTAATTTTATGTAAATTGCGATAAAATAGTGAGGTATATTAATATCGTGGAGGAATTTATGAAAAATAAAGAGGATGTGTATTCATTTTTAGCAGGTTTTAAACAAGATAGTGCGTTTTTTATTAATAATTTTTTAAGAAAACATACACCAGAACAATATAAAAAAGGAGAATTCAATTCATTTGATTTTGTTACTGGTGGGATAGATGATTGGGAAAATCCAAAACTTACATATCAAATTTTAGCATATATGTCTCGAGCAAAAGAATATATTCATTATTGGCCAATTCAGCCAGGATATATGCAAAGAGTTATGAGTTTTGCAACATATATGTCAGAACAACCTCCACTAAATAATCCAATGATAGTGTATCGAGGATGTAATGACTTAGAAATTGATGGTGTTAATGGATTAGTTTCTACTTCAACTGATAAAAAAATTGCGGAACAATTTAATCGAGGCACATTATTAAAAATTCATCTGCCAAAAGGGATGAAAATAGTAAGAGTTGATAAGTTGAATCCAAATAAGAAAAGTCAAGATATTGAACATGAGGTGATTTTACCACCTTGTGATTATACAATAAAGTCAGAAAAAGAAATAAACTTAAAGGGGCCTAATAATCATAGTGGAAAAACAAAAGTGGTTGAAATAGATGTTCAACCAAGAGATTTATTACGTGAATTGTCTCTTGTTATGGATAACCCGATACAAGATTATATGGACGAAAGTTTAAGTATCGGAAATAAAGAGGATTATCGAACAGCTTTTATGCATTTATTAATCATGTTGGAAAAGCGTGCGATTACAAATTGTTGTCCAGGTCAGAAAGTTAGGGGAACAGGTCTGTATGGTGGAACTGATGTATTGAAAAGAAGAAAAATGGATTGTAAAAATAAAACAAACATGTATAGAGCTTTTTCGTTGATGAATTCAAATCAACCATTGCCAAATCATATAATACAATCTATGAGAGAAAAAGCAATTAATCAATTTGATTTACCTAATCAAATAACAACGAAACAATTTTTTGATTATATAAAAAAATCAAAAGCAAAACATATTTTTTATGGGTACGAAAATACGGAGGATCATAAATCTCTTTACCAATGTGATTATCATGGAATTAGACATGCTGATAATGTAACAATGTTTACGTATTATATAGCAAGTAAAGAAGGACATTCTGACGATGCAATTAGAATCCTTATGGAGGCTGCACGTTATCATGATATAGGGCGTACAAATGCTTGGCAAGAAGGAGGACATGGATTTGCTGGGGCAAAAAAGTATGCAGAAGAATTTAAAGGACAAATACCAATATCTGAGCAACAAATAGTAGGATTTTTAATTAATGCTCATGATGCATTTAACCAAGACGCTATAAGAATGATGGCAAATAAAATGTTTGGAAAATATTGTAGTGAAGAAGATATTGATAAGATATGTGACATGGCAAATATTATAAGAGATGCTGATGCATTGGATAGAACTCGTTTTCCAATATATTCTCTAGATTATTTAAATAGTAAATTATTAACACATCATTCAGCTAGAGAATTGATTGAAGTTGCACAAACAATTAACTATAGAGAAAATATGCAATCAAAAGAACAAATGACTGACAAAAGAAAAGATAAAAAAACTGTTGTAGGTGAGAATAAGGAGACAAGATAATTCATCTGCAATAACAAAGAAAGAATATTCATAGAAAAAATAAAAAAGATGATTTGTTAAATATTGTATAAAGAATAAAAGGCATAAAATAAAACACCTCTAATACATATTATTAGAGGTGTTTTTATGAATGAAATCAAACTATCAAGTAAGAAAAAAATGAGGAATGTTTTATTTATATCTTTTTTAATCATCATATGCTTAATTGTTAGAATTGGATATATACAATTAATACAAGGAAAAGAATTGGCTAAGCTCGCTTATGAACAACAAACACTAGACAGAAAAATTAATCCTAAAAGAGGGACAATTTATGATGCAACAGGAAAAAATATATTAGCCGTTAGTAGCACAGTAGAAACAGTTACAGTCAATCCAGGAAATATCGCTGCTGAAAATAAAGAAAAAGTTGCCAAAGCTTTGTCAGATATATTTGAATTGGATTATGAAACTGTATTAAAAAAAGTAAAGAAAAGAAGTTCAATTGAAACCATTGTGAAAAAAGTAGAAAAGGAAAGAACTGATGAATTAAGAAAATGGATAGAAGAAAATAATATTACAAATGGAATTAATATTGATGAAGATACAAAAAGATATTATCCATATAACAATTTTGCATCACAAATTATTGGATTTTGTGGAAGTGATAATCAAGGATTAGATGGAATAGAAGCAAAATATGAAACAGAATTAAAAGGAGAACAAGGAGCAATTCAAAAACATACAGATGCAAAAGGAGGAGAGATTGGAGAAGAAGGAGAAAACTATGTACCTGCAGTAGATGGAAATGATTTAGTATTAACCATTGATTTAACCATTCAATCCATTGTTGAAAAATATTTAGAAGAAGCCTGTATTGACAATGTTTGTACAGATGGTGGAAGTGTTATTGTCATGAATCCACAAAATGGAGATATTTTAGCTATGGCTAATTATCCAAATTATAACTTGAATGAGCCCTATGAACCATATACAGAGGAATTAAAAGCAACATGGGATTCTCTAGAACAAGCAGAAAAAACGACGTATTTACAAGCGGTTTGGAGAAATAAAGCGATTGCAGATACCTATGAACCAGGTTCTGTATTCAAGTTAATTACAGCTTCAGCAGCATTAGAAGAAGGCATCACAGACACAGATAATGAAGGAGAATTTTCTTGCACAGGTGGAATTGAGGTTGCAGGTGTTAGAATAAAATGTTGGAGATATTATAGACCACATGGATCAGAGAGTTTAAGGCAAGCATTAATGAATTCTTGTAATCCAGTCTTTATTGGATTAGGACAAAAAATGGGAGTAACCAAATATTATGAGTATTTAGAAAAATTTAAGCTATTACAAACAACAGGAATCGATTTACCAGGAGAGGCTGGAAGTATATTTTTAGCTAAAGAAAAAGCAGGACCAGTAGAATTGGCAACGATTAGTTTTGGGCAAAGATTCGAAATTACGCCCATACAATTGGCAACAGCAGTATCTAGTATTGCTAATGGAGGAACCAGTATAAAACCAAGGGTTGTAAAACAAATCATTGATAGTGAAACAAAAGAAGTAACAGATATTCCAGTAGAAAAGGGAGATACAGTTATTTCGAAAGAAACTTCGGAAAAAGTATTGAGCATGATGGAAAGTGTTGTATCAGAAGGAACTGGTAAAAATGCAAAAGTGGCAGGATATAGAATTGGAGGCAAAACAGGAACCTCAGAAGATGGTGTAAATACTAATAAATATGTTACATCTTTTTGTGGAGTGGCACCAATTGATAATCCACAAGTAGTGGTATTGGTTACTTTGTATAATCCAACAGGTGAGGGAGGACACCAAGGAGGTGGTGTTGCAGCACCTGTAGGAGGACAGATATTTAGTGAAATTTTGCCATATTTAGAAGTGAATAAGCAAGTGTTAGAAGAAGATGAAGAAGAAGTGATTCATCAAATACAAGTACCAGATATTATGGGGAAAACATTAGAAGAAGCAAAACAAATTCTAAAAGAGAATAAGTTAGAAATGTATTTAGAAAATGAAGAAGTCGATATGGAAAATACCTATGTAAAAAATCAAATTCCTAGTAGTGGGATAACCGTAAATGAACAAAGTAAAGTGGTAATAGAATATTAAAAAAGTCATAAAAACTCTATACAAAAAATAATTTTCGTTATATAATATGAGAGATTAAATGGAATAATTTGCATATAATTAAGTATTAATAATCGAAAGGATTGAAAGAAATGGAATTAAAACAAATATTAGTAGGTTTAGAAAATTTAAAAGCAAAAGGAGATTTAAATATTGAAATATCTGGAATTGAAAGCAATTCAAGAAATGTAAAACAAGGATATTTATTTGTAGCAATACAAGGATTTTCAACAGATGGTCATCAATATGTGGAAAATGCTATAGAGAATGGTGCAGTAGCCATCATGATACAAGAAGGATGCAATCTAAAAGGAGTAAACATACCAGATAGTGTGACAGTTGTTATGGCAAAAGATACAAGAGAAGGATTAGCTATTGCATCAGATAATTTTTATGATCATCCATCAAGAAAATTTAAATTAATTGGTGTTACAGGAACAAAAGGAAAAACAACAACCACTTTTATGATAAAAGAAATATTTGAAAAAGCAGGAAAAAAAGTAGGATTAATTGGAACCATTGCAACATATATTAATGGGAAAAAAATAAAAGATAGTGATAGAACAACACCAGAAAGTTTAGAGTTGCAACAAACTTTTGATGAAATGGTAAAACAAGGTGTTGAAGTTGTGGTTATGGAAGTTTCATCACAAAGTTTAAAATTAAATAGAGTAGAAGGATGTAATTTTGATATTGTCGTATTTACAAACTTTTCAGAAGATCATATCAGTCCAAAAGAACATCCAGATATGGAAGACTATTTTAACTCAAAATTAAAATTATTTAAAATGTGTAAAACAGGAATCACAAATGCTGATGATTTGCGTGGAGCAAAAATACCAAGATTATTCCCAGATAGTAATATCACAACATATGGGATTGATAATTATGCAAATCTTTTGGCAAAAGATATCACCATTACAAATTCTTATGTAGATTTTAAAGTAAAATTAAAAGATAAAAATGAAAGAGTAAAAACAGGAATACCTGGAAGGTTTAGTGTATATAATTCATTAGCGGCTATTTGTGTTGCACAAAAATTTGGAATTGCTCCTGAAAAGATAAAAGAAGCTTTGTTAGAGGTAAGAGTACCAGGAAGATCTGAATTAGTAGATAATAAAAGAGAAATACCAATTATGATAGATTATGCACATTCACCAGAAAGTCTAGAAAACATTTTACAAGCAACTAAAAGTTATACAAGAGGAAAAGTCATATCTGTATTTGGTTGTGGTGGTGATAGAGATGCTGGTAAAAGACCAATTATGGGAGAAATATCAGGAAGAATTGCAGACTTTACAATTATTACATCTGATAATCCAAGAACAGAAGATCCTAAGAAGATAGTAGAGCAAATAGAAGAAGGAATGAAAAAAACAAATGGAAAATATGAAGTGATTGTAGATAGAACAGAAGCAATCAAAGAAGCAATCAAAATGGCAACAAAAAGAGACATTGTTATTTTAGCGGGAAAAGGACATGAACCATATCAAGAAATTAATGGGGAAAAATATCCATTTGATGAGAGAGTGATTGTTAGAGAGATTATAGAAGAATTAGAAAATGAAACAAAGAATAAGAAAAAATAAAACAAAAGAAAGGTTGGATTAAATTGATATTCGAGGCAAAAGTTTTGATAATCGCATTTATCGTATCGATTATCATGGGATTTATCATTATACCAATATTGAAAAAAAGAAAAGTAGGGCAAATAGAAAGAGATGATGGACCACAATCTCATTTGAAAAAACAAGGAACTCCAACAATGGGAGGAATTATTATCATTATTACCATGACTTTGGTAGTAATAGGAACATATATATATTTATCAATAATAGGAGAAACAGATATAGCTCATAAATTATTACCAATATTGTTATTGACGATTGGATTTGGCTTAATTGGATTTATAGATGATTTTAAAAAATTAGTATTAAAAAATACAGAAGGTTTAAAACCAAGTTATAAAATGATAGGCTTACTAATTATTTCTGTAGCATATGTTATTTATTTAGTATATGGATTAAAAATTGAAACACAAACATATATACCAATTATAAAAACATATATGGATATGCCTGTTTTTGTGTATATACCATTTGCAATTGTTGTTATATTAGGAGCAACAAATGCAGTGAATTTGACAGATGGAATTGATGGGTTATCATCTAGCGTATGTGCAATTATTATTACTTGTTTAGCAATTATAGGAATTAGTTTACAATTATATGAAGTATCTATATTTGCAAGTATTGTAATAGGCAGTGTTTTAGGTTTTTTAATGTTTAATATTCATCCAGCGAAAGTATTTATGGGAGACACAGGTTCTCTTATGCTAGGAGGCGTTATATCAGGATTAGCATTATACATAGAAATGCCATTATTATTACTTATTATTGCACTAATACCAGTATTAGAAACGATATCTGTTATGATACAAGTGGTATATTTTAAAAAAACTGGAAAACGATTTTTCAAAATGGCACCATTACATCATCATTTTGAATTATCAGGTTGGAAAGAAAACAAAGTAGTTGTTGTATTTAGTGTAGCAACATTATTACTATGTATCATTGGACTAAAGATAATATAAGAAATTTAACCTTGTTGTATACGAAAAAATCTAATAGGGTCAAAATAAAAGTGGATTTTTTCTATACAATAAGAGCAGGACAAAAGAAAAGGTCGAAAAAAATTAATTCTTTTCCAAAAGAGCAAAGAATTTAAAACATGTGGCTTTTTTTCTTGAGAAAGGAATGATAAAAAAGAATGGCAAAAAAGAAAGGTAAGAGTTTTTCAAGCTTTCTAAAAAACCCAATTGATTTTACACTATTGATAACCATATTATTATTGTTATCAATAGGATTAATTATGGTGCTTTCAGCAAGTTCGCCATCAGCACTTTCTGAAAGTGGAAATAGCTACTCATATTTTTTTAGACAGGCAATTTTTGCAGTAGCAGGATTATTTATGATGTGGGTAATTTCTAACATTGATTATAGATTTTATCAAAAATATTCTAAATTAGCATATATTATCGCTTTTTTATTGTTATTAGCAGTACCACTTATAGGTAGAGAAGTAAACGGTGCAAAAAGATGGATATATATTACAGAATCTTTTTCATTTCAACCATCTGAAATTGTAAAACTATTAATGATATTATTTTATGCAGGAATATTAGTAAAAAATAGAGATGAATTAAATAAATATGGAAAAGGCTTTTTAAAGCATATCATAATTTTAGCACCAATTGTTGTTTTATTATTAATACAACCACATTTTAGTGCATCAATTGTCATTATTGGAATTGTAGCAATTATGATGATTATTGCAGGCTGTAAATTTTGGCATTTTCTTGTAACAGGTGCGGTGGTTGGAGTACCTGGAATCATAGCATTAATTTTTCTAGAACCATATAGATTACAAAGAGTTACGACTTTCTTAAATCCTTGGAGTGATCCAACAGGAGATGGGTGGCAAGTCATTCAAAGTTTATACGCCATTGGTTCAGGAGGATTATTTGGAGCAGGATTAGGAGAAAGTAAACAAAAATATTTATATATTCCAGAACCACATAATGACTTTATTTTCTCAATACTAGCAGAGGAATTAGGATTTATAGGATGTGCAGTTGTTATCATATTATTTGCTATATTTATATGGAGAGGTATATTAATTGCAATGAAATCGCCAGATATGTTTGGTAGTTTGATCGCTATAGGAATCACAGCACAAATAGCTATTCAAGTAATTATTAATATTGCGGTTGTTACTTCATCAATGCCAGCAACAGGAATGCCATTACCATTCTTTAGTTATGGAGGAACATCACTATTTATATTACTCTGCGAGATGGGAATACTCTTAAATATTTCAAAAGCAGGAGCGAAAAAAGAATAATGTTGTGTTGGCGGGGTCTGTTTGGGGGCTGTTGGGACTGTTGGGACCAGATCTGTTTGGACCCATTAGCT
>CAJFLB010000039.1 GCA_904387305.1 uncultured Clostridia bacterium | reverse complement strand
TACTATTATACAACTTTCTTTTAATCTTACAATATATATTAAAGTACAATTAAAAACTATTTACTTTTATTTGAATAGAATTTACTTTTTTAATTTACACATAACACATTTTTTGATTTTTTGTATTAAAATCATTGACATAGGCTCACATTTGTGCTATTATATTTATTGTTATTCAGCCATGGGTCAGTAGCTCAGTTGGATAGAGCATTGGCCTTCTAAGCCAAGGGTCGGGGGTTCGAATCCCTCCTGGCTCACCATAGTGAAACAAAAAACATTACTATTTTGCGTAGTAATGTTTTTTGTTTTTTATTAATGTTATCATTCTTTTTTTGTTTTTCCCAATAAAAAATCTTCTAAATTCAAATGTATTATTCCATTTTGATTATAATTAATCTTATCCATTGTTATCACATATTTTGGGAAATTATCATCTACATATTTAAAAGCTCCAAACTCTCTTTTTATAACTTCATCACTGGATAAGTAATCTGCTACTTGTATATATTCTCTTTCTCCAAATTTATCTACTACAAAATCTATTTCTCCTTTTTCTGTTTTTCCTATATATACCTCATACCCTCTTGCAATTAGCTCATTATATACAATGTTTTCTAATCTTCCACCTGTTTTCTTTTCAATTGGTGAACTTTTTAATGTAAGTAAACCTAAGTCAGTTAAATAATATTTTTCAAGTGTAGCCATTACATTTTTTCCTCTTATATCATATCTATTCACCTTGTTAAATATTGATGAGGTTATAGTATAGTCTATATAATTCATAACTGTATCTACAGATGTGCTTATTTTTTCATTTTTCAAATATCTAGCAATTGAATTTGAAGATAATACTCCACCTATATTTTCCATCATAAATTGTATTATCCTATTTAATAAACTAATATCTTTTATGTTGTTTCTTTCTACAATATCTTTTAGAATAATTGCATTGTATAAATCCCTTAGGTACATTTTTCTTTCCATGTCTTTATCTGTATTATAAATTAATGGCATTCCTCCCCATTCAATAAATTCTTCAAGCGCATTGTCTGTTATTTCTTCATTCTTTTCTTTTTTTAATTCTAAAAATTCAGAATAAGTAAATGGCATCATTTTTATACTCACAAATCTACCTGTTAAAACTGTTGCAATTTCTCCTGATAGTAGTTTACTATTTGACCCTGTTATAAAAATACTAACATTCATGGTTGCTCTAAATGAATTTATAACTCTTTCAAAATCTTGAACATTTTGAATTTCATCAAAAAATAAATAATATTTATTTTTATCTTTTATTTTACTTTTTATATATTCATTAAATTTTTTAGCTTCTGTGTATTCTATAAAATCATAATCTTCAAAATTTATATATATTATGTGGTCCTCTTTTATTCCCCTTTCTTTTATTTCTTCAATTATTTGTCCCAGTAATACAGATTTTCCACATCTTCTTATTCCCATAATTACTTTTATTAGTTCGCTATCATAGAAATCTCTTATTTTCTTTAGATATAATTCTCTTTTTATCATAGCTTTCACCTCTTTAATAATGATATCATATTTCTTATTTTTTGTAAAGTTTTTCCGTCTCAAGTCGAAAAACTTTTATTTTTTTGACTTTTTTCGAGTTTAAACTGTTATTATTGCTATAAAATTATATTTTATATTACTTTATCTTATATTTTATAACAAATCCATTGTTTTCGATTGAAATCATTCTATTGATTCTCTATAATTAAACTATGTATATCTTGCAAGAAATTTGTAAAATTTTGAATAATTTTATAAAAAATTACATAATAGTGTATAATATACTATATAGAAAATAAAAAGGGGGAAATATTTATGAATACAAAATTAAAAGTATTGATTTCATGTTTAATTCTTTTAGTTATTGTTTTATCTACTCTTCTAATTGTGTCATATTTAAATAATTCTAATGATTATACCAATAGAAGAGTATTACAAAGCACTATCTCATGTAATAGTTTAAATGAAAGCTTAAATGGAAATAACTCTATAAAGTTAGATGATTTATCTGTAGAATTATCACAAATAGGTTACTATCCTACTGGAAACGAATACCTTTCAAATAATAACGTTTTGGATTTTACTTTTACCTTTAGAAGTGATGATTTAGACATAAATAATATTACATTTGATTACATAGTATTTGACAATGACTATAAAATATTAAATACATCTTTTTGGGACAATCTAGATAAAACAAAATCTTATGCGAAAGGTTTTGTCAAAGAACATTATCAAGAAAATTCATTTACTAAGTTAAATGATCATAGTATATTTGTATCTAGAAATTATCATAATCATATTAGAGAAGACTTTAAAACTTTTACCCAAACCATCTCTAGTTCATTAGATGAAAATATTGATACTCCTAAACAAATAAGTGTAGTGATTACCAATTTGAGATATCAATTTACATCTTCTGAATTTAAAGAAGTAGAACATACAGACTTAGAATTTGTGTTAGATTTTAATGTATAAATCCAAGAGGGGTCCTAAAACTAGGCCCCTCTTTCATGTTTTTAATTCATTTTTCTTTACTTAGATAATATTAATTGTTATAGTATTATCCTTACTTACTTATTTATTAATCTCTTTACAAACATCTATCCATTTTTCATAATTTGATGTCTTTTCCAGTTCTTCAATTGTTAATTTGATAGCACTATTAGAGCTTCCACAAGCAGGGTAAATAACCAGAAATCTTTTTAGTGAATCATCTAAATATATTTGTACACCATCCTTTATTCCAAAAGGACAAACACCTCCCACTTCATGTCCCACTAATTTTTCAACATCTTCAAATGGAATCATTTTTGCCTTTGTATGAAATTCTGCTTTATATTTCGAATTATCTATTTTCTTGTCTCCTGCAATCACAATTAGTATTGGTTTATCTTCTACGATAAAGGATAAGGTTTTGGCAATTTCCTCTTCTCTACAATTTACTGCCTTTGCTGCTTCTCCTACTGTTGCTGAAGAAACGGAAAATTCCATAATTCTATTTTCTAATCCATATTTTTCTAAATATTCTTTTGCTCTTATAAATGACATATCTACTCTCACTTTCTATTTTTTTATTTCTCTATTCATCTTTTTCTAAACATTCAGATATGATATTTTCTAATTGTGTCGTATCTACTACAGAACGAATACAAGCATATAACATATCTTTTGGATTGATATTTTTTAGATTTAAAACATATCCATTTTTATATGCCAACTGCCTTATAAATTCTCTAATGGTTCTTCCATTTCCCTCTCTAAAAGGGTGTAATACATTTAGCTCTGCCATATAATAAGACAATCTCTTGATAAATGTATTTCTATCCAATTCTTGCAAATAATTTTCTTCTTTTAGTTGGTCTAATAATTTTTTCAATTGCTCTTCTATATATTCCCATTCAGCAAAACTAAAATTTCCCTTTGCAATATTTTCATTTCTAAAAAGTCCTGCAAATGGATATATATCCTCAAAAAGGAATTTATGAATCCCAACAAAATGTGTAATATCAAAATTTCCTATCTGATGATTTTGTCTTAATTCATATAATTTTGCTAAAACAATCTTTCTTTCGATTTCTTCTAATTTTTTATTATCATGTATATCAAATTTATTGACTAATACATCACTATCTTTATAGCAATATATGGAATTTCTAGCTTCATATAAATCACTCATAAGACATTCTCCTTACATGGTTGTTTTTTTTATGATATCAATCATCTCAGGCATTGTGATTTCATTGTCAAAATATCTTCGTAATAGTGCCACATCTTCGTCTGTAACATGCATATCTTCTATAGCTAAATCTTGTTTTAAATTGGCTATATCAAATTCAAATTTTTCTTCTCGATTCATGTTTCCTCCTTAAATTTCTCTATTTTTAACACACATATATATTATACCACAAAAAACGGTAAATTACTACCAGAATTTACCGTTTTCATAAATATAAAATTCTTTCCTATTGTTCAAAGTCCAAACTCGAAGGTATATATATTATATTTTTCTGCATATTATCTTAAACTATATCTCTATTTAATTTTTAATCCTAATAACTTTGATAATTCCAATGCTTGAAATTCATTCACAATGGCACCATTTAAGTCTGATATATTTACAGTAATTCCATTAAATTCACATGTAGAAAAATCAATTCCTTTTAATTTTGTTCTAACCAATTCCGATTTATTGAGATCACATTCTAAAAATACAATATTTTTCCATGAAACTTCATTCATACTACTACTTTGTAAATTTGTATTTTCCATTTTCACATCTCTAAAATTCGCTTCTGAAAAATTCACATACGCAAAATTAGATTCTTTTATATATGTATTAAAAATATCTGCCTCTATCCATTCACAGCCTGTTAATTTACAATTAATAAATTCTACTCTGTTAAATCCTGCTTTAGTAAAATTTGAATTTGAAAAATCGCAATTTTGAAATATAACATCAGAAAAATAGGCATTTTCAAAGTTGGATTGCGTAATTCTACAAGATTCAAATACGCAATTCCTAAATTCATACTTTTCTGCTTCTATCCTCTCCTCTTCTGCCTCTTTAAATCGTTTTTCTCGTATCTCATATTTTTCAGAATTTTCTATAATTTCTCTTCTAAAATCTGCTATTTCTTCTATTTTTAATAATTTTGGTTTTTGTATTTCCAGCTTTACTCACATTCCTTTCTAAGACATCATCCAGTTGAAAAAACTAAATTTTGCATTGTTATTGTTTTTCAACTTTTCCTTCTAATCCTCCCTATATTCCAAGATATCTCCTGGAGTGCAATTTAATGCTTTACAAATTGCATCTAATGTTGAAAATCGAATGGCTTTTCCTTTATTTGTTTTTAATATGGAAAGATTTGCTTGTGTAATTCCTATTTTTTCTGCTAATTCTTGTGAACTCATTTTTCTTTTTGCTAACATAACATCTAAATTTACAACAATTGACATATCCTTCCCTCCTCTATATTGTTAAATCATTTTCATCTTTATATTCGATTGCTTTTCTATAAATCTCTTTTAAAACCACAATACCAATTCCAAATATTAAAAATATGATAGATATTGCTACATTTGCTAATGGATATATGATGAAAAATCTTTCTTGTATCATTCCAACTCCTAAATAAACCAATAGTACATTTATAGCATATATAACCCCTATCACAATAGAAGCTATATAACTAATCCCAAATCTTTTTATATTTTTCTTTTCAAAAGGATTTTCCTGTTTTAAAGTATTGAATATTTGTAAAAATGCGATAATCATAACCAATGCTGGTATAGCTGATAAATAGATCAAAATATAAGTTATACTTAATAAATCTTTAGTAAAAAATGCTAAGTTACTTAGAACAAATATACCTCCAGCAACAATTGCAATGATACAAAGTACTAATAATACACATAAAAATATCATAACAACTGATGATAAACTTTTCTTTCCTAAAATTTTCATAATAAATTCCCCCTACTTAATATTCATAAGTTCTTCTTTTGCTTTTATTTCAGACAAATTGGTTTCTTGCCAATTTGTTTTGGTATCTTGTAAATCTTCCTTTTCTTGAAGCAAATATTCTTTTACTCTTTTTGCTACTGTTTCATCTTTTGCATTTAATAATCGTTTCATTTGCCCAATGGCATCTGTTCCTGTATGATTAAACAAATACTCTAAGTCAATTTCATTTTCTTCCTGATTTTCAAAGTATCTATCCACATTTCGTTTCACAATTGTGGATTCTATATTTGAAAAATTTAATATGACATACATAACTATTACAATTCCTATTGTCCATTTTAATATATCTATCTTTTTATCTAATATCCATAACCCTATTGGTAAAATCAAAATGAATTCTGTTGCTAAAATGTAGTAAACAAATAGTCTTAAATACGTATATCCATATGCTTTTTCATATAAATTCATTCTGAAAAATGCGGATAATAAAATAATAGTCGTAAATAGTAATGTTAAAATAGACATTCCTTTTGTATAATTACTTGTATTTTCTTTATTTATTTTTGCAAGTACAATCATAACAATATTAATAAAAGATATGATCATTAATTGAAAAAATCCTTGTCTTGCATATGTCGCATAATCAAAATCATTTGTATTCATATTAGAAAATAAACTTGTAAATTGTATGATACTAAAAATCAAATAAAATATATTTAAAATGGTTAATATCATATTTATCGTCATTTTCTCTACATGAATTTCTACTATCTTTTCTTCACTTTCACTGTTAAACATCGTATCCTTTTTTAAGATATTTACGAAAAATCCAGAAAAGATGAAGAAAAATATCATGATGACACATATTCTTAAACAAAACTTTACAAAGTTTTCTGCCATAAATATATGTTGAAATTTACCAAAGATATTTTCAAATATATTGGCAAATACACTATCTGCTGACATTAATAATGCAAAGACAATCAAGATAACTGGGATTGCATATATAAATGACTTTAACCCTTGTTTTATTTTTATAGCTTTTTCATTTTGCATATCTTCTTTTTTCTTAAATTTATTTTTCAAACTGTCTATTACATCACTAATACTTTCAAAACTTCCTGCTAACAATTCAATTGCCTTTACCAAAAATTCTTGTATTTTTACATGTAATCTAGTTGCATATATACACATAATGATTGTTAAAATCACAATGACCAGTACATTAATCTTTTGAAACAATGTATTGTGATAAACAAAATAGGTAGCACTTAATAAAGTAATCGGTATTGCTAGTATAAGCGCTTTTTTATTTTCTACTTTTTTATGTTTATACATTAAATAGATTAATCCTACCAAAAAAGAAATTACAAATAGCATAGCCGAAATTCCTGGGTCCTTTTTCCAAAATAATATGGATTGTAATATACTAAGAATCATTCCACAAATAAAAATTGAAATCATAAGATCCCCTCCTATGGGTTCTATTTTATCTGCATTTTTATTATTTGTCAATATTTTTTTATTGTTTTTCAATAATTTTAAGTTTTTAAAAATTACATATATTATCTATATGTAACCCTATCTTTATTGCATTTCCTGGATAAATTCTTCTATAGAAGCAATTTTTTTAACTTCTTTACTTTCTTCTATTTCATGAAATAAATATTCTATATATAAATTAACAATATATAGGAATTCTTGTTTTTCTAAGTTTTCTAATTCTTTTTTACAAATATTCTTTTCAATAAATTTATGTAAGTTTTCTTTCATTTCTACAGTTTTCTCTTTTAATGTATCTAATTCTAAAATAGACAATTCTTTTATAGAATAATAATCTCCATTATTAACGCAAGATATTATTTTTTTTAAATAATTTATATATTCTTCATTTTTTATCATTTCTAATTATTTCTCCACATATTATTTGCTAATATATAACTTTTAGTTATACATTGTGTTTGAGTAAATATTATCACTAGTAGTTTTATTTTTCAAGTTTTTTAAGATTTTTTAGAATATTTTTATGATTTTTTTCTTATATTATTACTGTGTTTTATGTTAGCTCTCAGCTTGTTATACTTATAGTAATACTTTTGGATTATGGAGGAATAAAATGAATTCTATCTCAAAAAGTGATATTGATAAATCTTTTGGAAAAATATTAAAAGATTTCAGAACAAAAAATGGATATACACAAGAAGTTATGGCAGAAAGACTTGGCATTTCTTTAAAATATATATCTAGAATTGAAAATGGTTACAGTGGAATTAAAACGCAAACTTTAATTAAGTATATGAATATTTTAAATATTGCTCCTAATATTATGTTTAAGGAGCTTATAACAAATGAAGACATTATAAAACAAATTGAAATATCTGAGAAATTAAATCAGCTTTCAGAAGAAAAACTTAATTTTGTTGATAATATGATTGACTTATTAATTAATTTCAAATAAATTTGTTATAAATTATCTTTCATAAATAAAAATATAAAGACTATAATTTTGAATATATTTTCAAAAATTATAGTCTCTTTTCAATTCTAATTGGAAAAGAATTAAATTTTGGCAAGGAAAATTTTATTTAAAAGGCAAGGGCGCATACTATTGTATGTAACCGCGTTTTAAATAAAATTTGACGCAGACAAAATTATAATTATTTTCCAATTTATTCATTCCAAAAAGCCTTATATGTCTTATATGCAGCATAAACATCATACTTGCTTGTTACTTCATAAGGTGCATGCATTGATAATACTGGAACACCACAATCTATAACATCTGCTCCTTTATTGGCAATGATATATGCAATTGTACCTCCACCACCAATATCTACTCTTCCAAGTTCTACAATTTGATAATGAATATCATGTTTTTCTAAAACATTTCTTACCCATGCTACATATTCTGCATTTGCATCAGAAGCTCCCGATTTTCCTCTAGCTCCTGTATATTTGTTCAAACTAATTCCTTTTCCTAAAAATCCTGCGTTAGTTGTATCTGATACAGAGGCATAAATTGGGTCAAAACCTGCATCTACATCTGAAGATAACATTTTTGAAAAACAAAATACTTTATCTAAAAGATTTGGTCTATTAACACCTAATTTATTTAATATTTCTGATATAAAGAAATCAAACATATGTGATTCCATACCTGTATTTCCCATACTTCCAATTTCTTCTTTGTCAGATAATATACATACAGCTGTATTTTTTACATTTTCTAATTCCATCATGGCTGCAAGTGATGTATAAGCACATACTTTATCATCTTGCCCATATGCTGCTACCATACTTTCGTCAAATCCTAAACTTCTAGCTTTGAATGCTGGTACCAATTCAATTTCTGAGCTTGTTAAATCTGCTTCTGTAATGCCATATTTTTGGTTTAATATATTTAAAATATTTAATTTTACCTGGTCTTTTCCTTTTTCTCCATAAGGCATACTTCCAATTAAAAGATTTAAGTCTTCCCCATCAATTCCATTTTTCAATTTTTTCTCCATTTGATCTTGTGCAAGATGTGGTAATAAATCTGTGATAGTAAAGATTGGATCATTCTCATCTTCTCCAATGCAAATATCAATAGATTCTCCATTTGCTTTTACAATTGTACCATGGATACTTAGTGGAATGGTTGTCCATTGATATTTTTTTATTCCACCATAATAATGGGTATTAAAATATGCCATTTCTGTATCTTCATATAAAGGATTTGGTTTTAAATCTAATCTAGGAGAATCTACATGTGAACCGATAATATGTAATCCTTGTTCAATGCTTTCTGTTCCTATAATAGCTAAATACATACTTTTATTTCTATTAACGAAATATATCTTATCACCTGGTTTCAAAGTATCAAACTCCATGATATCTTTAAAACCATTTTCATCAGCAAGTTTTCTTGCCATTTTTACAAATTCTCTTTCTGTTTTGGCTTGATTTAAAAAATTCATATACCCTTTTGAAAAATCAAAAATGTTTTGTTTTTCTTCTTCACTTACTGAAAGCCATCCATTCTCCTTTTTATCAAAAAGCTTTTTTTGCAATTCTTCATTCATACTTTATATCATTCCTTTCTTATGTATTCTTTTTTCATTTCACAGTATATCATTATATTATTCATTTTTCCACTATTTTTATAATTTATTCCAAAAATCTGGTTATACTATATCTAAAGATTATTACGAAAGGTGGAATTTTATGAATTCATTATGGATAGATTCTGTAAAAGGCACTTCCAAATTTGAATCATTAGATAAAAATTTAGAAGCTGATATCTGTATTATCGGGGCGGGTATTTTTGGAATGACTTGTGGGTATTATCTAAGTCATTTAGGTTTTAAGGTAATTATCATTGATAAAAACAATTTGGCAGGTACAACTAGTTTTACAACAGGTAAAATCACTAGCCAGCATGGTTTATTTTATTCTTATCTAAATACTTCTTATGATATGCATTTTGCTAAAGATTATTTAGAAGTCAATGAAAAAGCTATCAAAAATATTGAAAGTATTATCAATAAAGAACAAATTGATTGTGACTTTGAAATACAAGATAATTATGTATATACAACCAAAAAAGAAGAAGTGAATTTATTACAAAAAGAACAAAAGGTGTTAGAAAGTTTAGATTATCATGCTGAATTAACTCAAAATGCTTCTTTACCTTTTGAAGTAGAAGGTGCTTTATGTTTTAAAAATCAAGCTAAATTTAATCCTTTAAAATATATTTTAGCATTATCGAAAACAATTATTGAAAAAAATGGGCAAATTTATACGAATACCATTGCTGTTGATATTGAAAAAGACAAAAAGAATTATGCAGTTTATACAGATAATGGCAAAATGATAAAAGCCAAACATGTCATTATGGCAACACGTTATCCATTTATGAATATTCCTGGTTTTTATTTTTCGAAATTGTATCAATCTACTTCTTATATTGTCGCATTAGATACCAAAAAAGAAGCATTAAATGATATGTATATTAATGTTTCTTCTCCGATTTATTCTTTTAGAACAGCCAAATTTAATGGAAAAGATATTTTATTATTGGCAAGCGGCAATAGTAAAACTGGTCACAATTATTCTCATAAAAATCCTTATGACTCTTTAAAGAATTTTGCTAAACAATGTTATCCAGATTGTGATGTTTTATATGAGTGGAGTAGCGAAGATTGTATTTCTTTAGATAAGCTTCCCTATATTGGTAAATATTCTAATTTATTACCAAATGTATATGTAGGAACAGGATTTAAAAAATGGGGAATGACACTTTCTAATGTTGCTGCTAATTTAATTGTTGATGAAATCTGTGAAAGAAAAAATCCATATGCTTATTTATTTGATTCTACAAGATTTGGTTTATTTAAGAATTTTGATGAAGTAAAAAACATGGTTGTTGATTCTACCAATTCTTTGCTATTAAATAAATTAAAATCTTCAGACGCTTCTTTAGAAAATATAAAACCATATTCTGGAGATATCATTGAGCTAGACGGAAAAAAGGTTGGCATTTACAGAGATAAAGAAAATCAAATCCATGCAATCAATCCAATTTGTACACATTTAGGATGTTTGCTTACTTGGAATGATATTGATAAAACTTGGGATTGCCCTTGCCATGGTTCTCGCTATGATTCCATGGGTAAAAATCTATATGGTCCTGCTTTTAAAGATTTAGAAATTTATCAATAAATCCATGCTTTTTGATGATTTTTTCTGACAAATTTCTTTATAAATTTTTTAATGAATATCTTTTGTAAGAATTTATATGATTTTGTTGTTTTTTGTGTTTTTTTATTGACTTGTTTTCTTTTATTTGCTACAATACCAGTAATAAATCATATATTTATATATCGATTTATTACTTATTTTTTGTTTATTGAACTAGATTTCTCCTATAACAGTAATCTAGTTCTTTTTTTATGTCCTTTTGGGATTTTTAGGGCTTTTGGGGCTCTTGGGACCATTGGGACCAGGTCTGTTTGGACCCTTTTTTAGAATTTTATAATGAAATAACAAAATAAAAAGAAAGTATAGAAAATAAAAACTTTTTTCATTCTATACTTTTTTCATATGACTATAATCAAATACTCCCAAAAGGGTCCAAACAGACCTGGTCCCAATGGTCCCTATTTCTTTTCTAATTTATAAATAATAAAAGATAACATAACACCTAATGTAGCTGTAATTAATTGTGTTGTACTCATAGCTGCTTGTAAATTTGAAACTAATTTCTCTGGAAAAACACCAAAGGCATTTAAAATTCCAAAGAATGCAAATATAATAGCTACTTTTACAATAACACCTACAATTCCAGCTAAGAAGTAATGTTTATTTTTTCCTAACATGATAAATTTATAGGCATATACTAATGCAAAATTTCCTACCCATATTGCTGGTATCATATATACCATATATGTAGAAGCTGTTCCAAATACATATCCACTTAATATTGTAGAAATACTTGGCATTGTTACAACTCCAAGAATTTTAGCCCAACCTTTTAAATTAATTGCTGTTGTGACTAAAGCCATATTAACAATTGTTCCAACAATTAATTGAGAATTACTTGCTATCACACTTGTTGATCCAAATAGACTTGTAATAAGCTGTCCTAAGAATGTTGGAACTAATAGGGCAATTAAAAATATAATAATTGTTTGTGCTATATCAGCACCTTTTGAAAAATCGGTTATTCTTTTATTAATAACACTTTCATTCTCCATTTTAAACTCCTCCTTTTATAGAAATAGAGCTTTAAAATAAGAATATATTATTCCTATTATGGCAACCCTTGTATCCATGATTTCCTCCTAAAATTATATTCATACTTCTACTTCAATAATATTTTAGTATCAGAAATTTTTAAATACTTTGCTATAAAGATATTCTTACTAGCTCAGTCTTTGTTATTATATCATATTCATGTTTTTTTTCAATATTTTTCTTAAAAGGAAATTTTTACCATAATTATTTGAATAATCAATTGATAGTTTAAATTATGACATAGTAAAATTATTTTTCGATTGTCATTGTATTTTGAACAAACGTTTGATATAATGTCGTAAAAAAGGACAAGGAGCTGATTGTATGAACGAAAACGAAATTAAAATAAAAAATAATGTTATTCTTCACAAAGATAATTCTTTAAACAGATTAGATTTGTCATTTCTTAAACATATAGAATTAAATGAATATAAAAAAAGTGATTTATTAGCATATTGGATATATGACTTTGCAGAATATCACGATGAAGAAAAAACATTCAATATTGCAAAATCTGGTGTGTGCTCTCGTGGTGATGTAATAAAAGTAAACTTAGGTTTTAATATTGGAAATGAATTAGGAGGATTACATTATTGTATTGTAATCAATAAATATGATAATACTAGAAATGGAGCTTTAAATGTTATTCCATTAACATCTAGAAAAGATAATAAAAAATATGGTTCTTCTTCTGTAAATCTCGGAAAGGAACTTTACAATATATTCCAAAGAAAAATTGAAAAAGAAAAAGGCAAATTACAACAAATACTAGATGAATTGGAAAAGATAGAAGATATTCCTATTAGTATTCAGAATATAATAGAAAAAGAACAAAAATATATTGAAAAAATGGAAAAAGAAATCAGTAAAATGCAAAAAGACAGTATTGCTTTAATTAATCAAATAACGACAATTAGCAAACAAAGAATTTTCAAGGATACTGTGCGAAGAAATGTAAAAATATCCAGTGAATCACTTGATTTGATTGATAAACAAATTATCAAATATTTTACGAAATGATTATAGTACTTAAAAAGGAGAGTTGCTATTGAACTCTCCAAAATCATTTAGGCTCCCGTCTTACTACAAAAGTAGTAGAGGGTTAAGTTAAATATATTTTAACATACAATATTTAACTTGTCAAACTAGTTTTGACATTAATATTATATGAATGTTTATTAAAATTATACATTATAATTTTGATAAATAATTATAAAATGCAGGTAGTGGGAATCGAACCCACGTCATCAGCTTGGAAGGCTGAGGTTCTACCATTGAACTACACCTGCATTACTCTTGACATTTATAAATTATAATGGTTTTTATTCATTTTGTCAATACTTTTTTAAAATTTTTCATTATATAACAATAAAATTCCTCTATTTAAGTAAAAATCCTCATATTTAGCAATTTTTTTATTTCTAATAAAAAATTTCGAATTAAAAACTGAGCTCTATTCCCACACTCATTAATGGTAGTAGAGCTTTTTATAGTATTATTTATCATATATTTCAATATGATTAATGGTTGGATATTCATTATTGATTGTATTTTCATCTAATCCTATCCAGAACATGAATCCTTCTACCTCTTCTTTTAAGTTATATACTGTTACATCTCCCGAAGAAGTATGGATATTTAAGTCTGTATTTGCAATAGCTTTCAATTCAAACGTATCTATATTATCTTTTCCTTTTAAATATTGTGTAGAAGAATCCCCCATAATTAAAGTAATGATAACATAATTTCCTATGTTTTCAACATTTGTTATTTCCACCGGATTACAACTTAAATTTCCTTCTTCGTAACAATATGCTAAATTTTTTATACATTCGTTTTTCCATTCTTCCCCTGAAATATTTCTTATAATTGTTTTTCCCTTGGAAGACTTAATATAATAATCTCCTATTTTTACATCGGAAATATCCATATTTTGTTCTGTCCTATAATTTATAAATTGATTTGTTGCTATATCTGCATTTACCCTATATGTATTTCCACTCTCTGGATCTTGAACAAGAATATAATTCTCTCCTACTTCTGTAATATTTCCTTCTAAAGAAATTTTTTCAGTTTTTAAAACATATATATATTGTCTATTATTATCATCTATTCCTAAAGTAATTTTAAATGCTCCTGTATCTCCGCTTTTTATAGTATTGATATAATCATCAATCATACTGATAATGGCTTTATTTTTTATTTCTTCAGAATTACTTTCTACATCATTTGAAAAATACAAATATAACCCTGTACTTTCTCCATTTTCTGTTGAAGAAGTTAAATAATTCTTGTAATCTGCTTTTATTTTTTCTAATAACTGTATAGCATCATCTTCACTAAGTTCATTTTCTGTATATTCCTCTAAATCTTTTAAATCTATATGATAATTTTTTATTTCTTCTGTTGTTACACTATCCCATTCTTGACCACCATCATTTGTTACATAGCTATAATACCCTATATTATCTCTACTTTTTACTATAGCCTTTCCACTTTCTTTATCTTCAAACTCTATATTAGCTATCATATCTAAATAATCACTTGTCCCAAGCACAACATCATTCCAGTTTTTTCCTTGATCATCTGAATAGATAAGATGTGTTGCATATTTGAAATTTGGCAAAGTATTAACTACATCCCCCTCTTGGTCATATATTGTTGTTACTGTCTCACTTTCTAAATAGAAAACCATTTTTTGATTATTTAATTGATATGTTCCCTCTTTATATTTTCCATTATTTGTTTCTCGTAAATGCTTTATTGTAAGTGAAAAATCATATGGTACTTCTATCCAATCTTTATTGTTTATTGTCACATATAATTTATCACTTTCGAATTTATAGTCCATATTTTCTTGATTATTGTTTTGATATATCCAATATATACCTGCTATAAGTATAATGCATAATATCATTATGGTTATTATGAATACTTTCTTTTTCATAATATCGTCTCCTTCAAATTATATTTATTTATCATTTCTTTTGTTGCAAACCCATTATGCATATTTACTTTTCGTTTTATAACTCTATAAAAAATTCTATATATTCATTATCATTTTTAACATAAATCTTACCTTGATGCAACTCTATAATTTGTTTAGTTATGGCAAGTCCTAATCCTGCTCCACCTGTACTGCTAGTTCTTGCATCATCTCCTCTATAAAACTTTTCAAATAGTTTATCCAATTTATATTGTGGAATTTTATCCCCCTTATTTCTAAATACAATCGATATTTTTCCTTCTTTTTCCTCTAACTGTATGTCAATGGTGGTATTTTCATAACTATAATTAATGGCATTTTTTAATAAGTTATCAAATGCCCTTGCTAGTTTATCTCCATCTCCAACATACATTACTTTATCAACAGATTCTAAGTGACATTTTAGATTTCTCTTTTCAAGCATTGGATAGCATTCATCAATGACTTGTTTTAATAGATATACTAAATTCATTTCTTGTTTATTAATCGGCATATTTTGTAAATTATATCTTGTAATATCAAAAAATTGATTAGTTAAATCTTCTACTCTTAAGGCTTTATCTAATGCAATTTTGATATACTTTTCTTGTAATTCCTTCGATATTTGTTTTTCATCTTTTAATAATGTTAAATATCCAATAATGGAAGTTAATGGTGTTTTTAAGTCATGTGCCATATACACAATTAAATCATTTTTCTTTTGTTCTGCTTCTCTTTCATTCTTTTTAGTTAATATATAATCATATTTGATTTCATTGATTTTATCTGAAAACTCATTCATCTCACTTGGTAATTTAATCGTTTCATTATCTTCTTTTAATATCAAGTCTAATGCATTATATACTTCTTGCGTACCATTTACATATTTTGAAACAAATCGATAGATAACAACAACCATAACAATAGCAATGTATATGTATGTGACTATATTTCTGTTATTCACAATCCAATAATATAAATCATAATTTAAACTCTCTACCACAACTGATATTCTATTTTCAAAAAATAAGGCAACTATGAAATATACGACCATGGAAATGATGTATGCAACAATCATATTCACTACTAAAGATATGCTTAATCTAATTTTTCTTTTTGTTAAATCATTGATTTTCAATTTTATATCCCACTCCCCATACTGTTTTTATAAATTTTGGATGTTTTGTATCTTCGTTTAGTTTTTCTCTAATCCTTCTAATATGCACCATAACTGTATTATTACTGTCTAAATATTTTTCCTTCCACACCTTTTCAAATAATTCTTCTGAAGGAATTACTTTTCCTCTATTTTCTGCCAAATATAACAATATTTCAAATTCCATTGGCGTGAAATCGATTTCTTTTTCATATAACAAACATGTATGTTTATCTTTATCTATCACTAATCCATTGATTTCTATTATGCTATTTGATATATTTTCCCCATTGTATAATGTATATCTTCTTAGCGCTGATTTTACTCTTGCCACCAATTCTAACGTATTAAAGGGTTTGGTGATATAATCATCTGCTCCTAACGTTAATCCTTTTATTTTATCATTGTCCTCTATTTTAGCAGTTAGCATAATCACAGGAAATTTAAGTCCTTTTTTACGAATATATCTACAGATTTCAAATCCATCTTTTCCTTCAATCATCACATCTAAAATAGCCACATCTATTTTTGTGGTATCAATACAATTGATTGCCTCTTCTGATCTATAAAATTTATATATATGATAATTTTCATTTTGCAGATACACTTCTACTAAATCTGCAATTTCTTTTTCGTCATCTAATACTAAAATATTCATTTTTGCGATTCCTTTCTCAAGGTTCAAATATATTAGAAAAAAATTAAATTTTGGCAGTAAACTTTTGTTGCTTTCTTTTACCGCATTATACCATATATTCTTCCATTTTTATTCATTTTTTATAAATGTAAGAAAAAGTTAAGAATTTGTTAATCCTTTCTTAAAGTACTTTCTGTTTTTCTTTTATAAAATGCATATGAAATGAAAAAAACAAAAATTTTTAGATAGAAAGAGGGATATAGAATGAGAAAAAAAGCAAGAAATTTAAATAAAAAAAGGTTATTCTTATCTTTACTCTTATTATGTGTCATTTTTTATTTATATATAAATTCTCAAGATATTTCTGTTGAAAGTACGAATTTTATCTCTTCTTTGAGAAATAATTCTGAATATGATGTTATCAAACAAGATACAAATCGTAATTATGCTGGAATCGGTCAAGAAAAAGTAAAACATAAAGATGGATATTTTACTACATTTACCACAGAAGAAAATCATCAGAAAACTTATTTAGAATATAAGCAAAACGGAGATGCCTCTTGGAGTAACAATACTTATTGGGGAGATATTATGGCTGAAAATGGTTGTGGAATAACTGTTATGTCTATTATTTTAAGTGGTTATGATAAACATTACACTCCTGAAGATTTACGACAAAAATATTATCCTGTTATGGATTATGAACAATTTCCAAGTGAATTAGCTTCTACCTTTGGAATTGAAAATTCTGGTTTTTACTATGACTCCGATCATTTATCTAATACAGCTATTGAAGAACATTTACTTACCAATAGACCGATTATTGTTTGTGTTTGGAACCAACCACATAATAATCGTTGGACTACTGCTTCTCATTACATGGCTCTTCTTGCTACTGATGGAAATGGAATGGTTTATGTTTCTAATCCTAATGGATTAGAAAATGATAGCAAAAGTTCTGGTTGGTATGATATTAATGAAATTACCCCTTATCTTGCAAAAGCAATTTATATTGAAGAATATTGATTCTACTATAAGTAAACTAATAGTCGAGAAAACTAAACTGATTATTGGTTTACTTTTTTTATGAAACATAGTAATATTGAATTATAGAAAAACAAGGATGTTATTAGGTTGAAACTTTATTATCGTTTTTATAATTTTTCAACCTAACTTATTTATTGGAAAGGAATGTGATAAATTATGAAAAGTATAGGAGAAACCATTGCTTCTTTAAGGAAGAAAAAAGGTATGACACAAAATGAATTGGCTGAAAAAATGAATGTTACAGATAAAGCTGTTTCAAAATGGGAACGAGATTTATCTTGTCCAGATATTAATACCATTTCAAAATTAGCAGATATATTAGATGTATCTGTGGAAGAATTATTGAAAGCTAAAAAGAAAGAAAATTCTAATACAACCAAAATGAAAGATTTAATAAATCTAATATTTAAAGCAGTTGCTTTGGCAATGGGAATAGCTGTTGTGGTATTAAATATATTAAATCAAATAGATATAAAATCATCTATCATTATGTTAGGAATTGGACTTGTTTGTATGGCTATTTATTTGTTAGATAATAAGGAAAATTCTAATGATTAGTTTTTTATGGGGACCCAAAAATTGACATTTTACATAAAATAGAGTATAATAAAATAGACAATATTAACACCCAAATGGGTTCTTATAAAAAGGAGGATTGCATCATGGCAAAGACATTACAAGAAGCAAATCGGGAAATCCTGGAGGAAATTGTAAAAATTTCCAGGATCTCAATGGGAACTAACCAGATTATTTATCTGGTTAAAAACCCCCAGACTGAAAAGATTGAATATTCAATTTGTGGGGGTGCTCCATATAAATGGGGCATTGCTACGGCGCTCAAGAAATACGACATGTATGACATCATTAACGCTTTGTTCTCAGATAATCTGGGGTACAACATAGCGGTCGGCGAAGATGAAGCTGGTGCCTTGTGCATCAAAATGGCTGCATATGATGGTGACTAAAGCACCCAAAAGGCATAAGCCCGAAAAACTGGTAAAACAGTTTTTCGGGTTTATGCTTTTTTATTATGATAAATATATATTTTTTCACTTATCCTTCCCATTTCTCTGGTTCAGGCATATATTCTTCTATAAAAGTCCATGTATCTCCCATATCATTTGATTTGTAAGCAGCTTTTGTTCCTCCATGATAATCGCCATCACTGCCTTGTCCAACAACTAACATTAATTCATTATTCTCATTGATATATGGCATTTCTGGTGTATCATAAACATCCTGCCAATTTAAATTAAGTGTTGTATCTTCTAAAGTTTGTGCTGGTATTTGTACTTCTGAAAAAGTTTTCATTCCATCTGTTGTTTTATATAAAGTAGCATTCTCTCCTGCTGATACAGGATTTACCAAAAATCCTACATTTTCATCAAACATTTTAAACTGTGCACCATCTCTGATAGAACCATTTTCATTAGGCCCTTTGCCCACACTCGTCCAGATCTCTCCCCCATCTTGTGTTTTTAATATTTCTATAAATCTTTCTCCTCCTAATGCTGAATCTACAACTTCTACCAAATATCCTGTATTTGCATTTAAAAATTGTAAATACATGGGATTTCCTTCTCCACTATATTTTTTTAATTCCCAGGTTTCTCCTTTATCTTTTGAATATATCATTTGATTATCCATATTCATAATAGCTGTTACTTCTTCAGAAATCGTATATAGATTATCAGTCAATTTATATGTTTGTGAACTATCTCTAAAATCTATTCCATTTGTTTCTACTTCTTTCCAAGTATTGCTATTATCATATGTTACATATATTTTTTCATTTTCAATCTTATAAGTACATTGTTTCTCTTTATCTTCATAGTATTTTTTACTTTCAAATTGTAATTGTTGTTGCTCTGCTTCTGCCTCCCCACTTTCTTTATATTGTTCTATTTGATATTCTACTGGTCTCATTCTGCCAGTTACAAAATATTTAGAAATTTGATTTTCTTCTCTTAATAAAAATTTCAAAACCCATTGGCAAGAAAGTGTATGATTTTCTTCATATATTCCCCAGTCATTTTCTAGAAAATAGTCACTTTCTTTTTTAGCTGTTTTTAAATCAAAATCTACTTGTACATATTGATTTTCTTCGTCTAAAACTTCTACATTTTTGATTTCTATACTTTTTATTTTTTTCATTCTTGGTACATATTTTTGCATATATTGTCCCACATATTGATTTATCCACTCAGTTGCAATTTTTGATAAATCTTGTTCTTCTGTTTCTATATAAAATGTTGTTTCTGATTTTATATCAATTTTACTTTGCTGATATAAAAAATATCCTATATAACTGCATACAATAATGGCTAATAATATGAATATGCAAAGAATAACTATTAGTACTTTTTTATGTTGTTTGATAAATTCCATTTTCTTTCCTCCTCTTTTGGTTTTTCTTATTATATCACATCTTTTGTTATTTAGATAAATTTTTTTCTGTTTGAACTTATATGTGCTTTATAAGTACATTGTTTTTAATTTCTCAGAATTACTTAATTTGCAATTTTATGTAAATTAGTGTATAATTAAAACATTCATGGAGCAGAACGGTTATCCAATTGTTTGGGTTCTCGGTATAACATTTCTGTGCCATGCTTCAATGTTGCAGGTACTCATTTTTTGCATTCTGGTTCATATTATATCGTTCAAAGAGAAAAAAGAGTACCTAAAGAAATTATGAATCGTGCTATGGCTGAATTTGGAGAAAAGCACCCTGGTGGAAAAAACTTTTGGTGGGGTGAAACACATTCCATTAAAGGTATATTAACACTGGCAACGATGCTTGATGGAAAATACAGTAGAGAACTGGTTGATGAGCTTACAAATACAACTTATAAAAAATTACTTGACTGTTCATCTATCCAAAGTAATGTTGATTTTCCTTTTCATAGCACACATTCATCAAAAATGGTAAAGCTTTACAATGTGCTTGCTGAATATAGCAATATTGTAAATCCTTTCGGAAACAAAGAGTTCAACCTTAAAGAGCCCATTCAATATTTGGATGCTGTAGAGGTTACTCTGGCTCTGAAGGAAGGCAGAAACCATTATACCAGGTTAACTCTGTCTACAAATTCATCTGAAGCAGCATTTGTAGATGATGAAAAAGGATGGTTTTATGATACTATTGTGCTAATTCAAAGAAATCGAACTAATGGTTATATCAACATGGGCCATTACTACTCAAACGGAAGTGATGGACGTCCAGTTGATGAAGTTGTTCGTTTGAAGTACAAAGTAAATAAGGACAACTATGATAATCATCCTAATGACATTGACCTAAGGATCAGCTTAAAAACGGGGCTGGCATGGCAGACTTACAAAGAAAAACAGGCAGAACTTGCAACCGATGAGCAAATCAATGTTATGATTACTCATTTAAACATTTGCATCAAGAAAATAGGAAATAAAATCATTCGTAAGATGATTAACCTGTAATCTTATTTTCTAAAGTTATGTATGAATTTTTACACCACAGTTTTTAATTGAAAACTGTGGTGTTACTTTTTTATAATAATTCTATTTTACTATTATTCATATTTTCAGTTAGATGTTTTTTTATTATTTCTATTATACTTATTTATATCCAAACTTCTCCATTCTTTCTTCTTCTCTAGTAGATAATTCTTTTAGCCACTCAGCTAAAACTTTAGTATCATTATTTCTTAAAAGTTCAAAATATTTTACCCTATCCTCTTTTGCTATAACAACAGGTGGTAAATCATTTTTTAATAATTCATAATTTATAAGTAATCTACCTGTTCTTCCATTTCCATCTTCAAAAGGATGTATTTTTTCAAAATCAATATGATATTTAGCAATCTTAGTAAATATATCTTGTTCATCATGATTGTAATTATATATATAATACATCATTAAATTTGGAACTTTTTCAGGCTCTGGTGGAATATGTTCACTACCTTGAATAAATACTTGTACAGTTCTATAACTGTCTGTATCTTTAATATCTCTATTTATCGTTTCATTTAATTCCTTTATAAATCTTTCATTAAATTCTTCATTACTTTGTAAATTGTTAAAAACTAATTCTAATGCTTTTTTATGATTAATAGCTTCATATATTTCCCTTGGCTCTTTTCCTTCAATTTTAAAGCTATTATCATTGTATAAAATAGCATAAGTTTCCGCATAGGTAAGTGTGCTACCCTCAATAGCATTTGAATGATATGTACTTCTTGTAATGAAATCTTCTAAATATTCTTTTTTACTTAAAATAAATTTTAAAATCCTCATTGTTTTGTTTCTCCTTGTATATAATTACAAGAAATAAAAAAAGAACTTGACTATCATTAGCCCAGTTCTTACTTCTGGTCGAGGTGACAGGGATCGAACCTGCGACCTCATGGTCCCAAACCACGCGCGCTACCAACTGCGCTACACCTCGATTTATTTCATGCTTATATATAATAGCATATTTTTTTGTAGTTTGCAAGTGTTTTTTTATATTTTTTAATGTTTTCATGTAGATTACTTTATAAATACTATTTTTTGCAATAATAATTATAAAATAATCAAAAACTCTTGTAAATTTAACAATAAACAGTTATAATATTAAGTATGCACCAGTAGCTTAGTTGGATAGAGTGTTCGGCTACGAACCGTCAGTCAATAATAGCGAAAGCTATTGATATATGGGCAGTTTGGGAGTTGGTTTTTTGTTTTGCCCCCAATGATGCCCCCACAAATGCTTAATTTTAATTATAATACTAATTGAAATTTCAAGAAAATTGTTTTATAATAATTACATACGCGGCTATAGTTCAACTGGATAGAATGCAGGCCTACGAAGTCTGAGCTTGGGGGTTCAATTCCTGTATATCCTGCTTTTTTCTTATTTTCTGTATTTACATTATTCGTATCTATACCTGTACTCTCATATAATTTGTCAAATACTTCTTTGTTTGCTTTTGCATTTGCCTTATTAAATTCTTCTTTCTTTCTCTTATCAGAGATATAAATATAATAAAAATCTGTTGTTTCAAAATCAGCGTGTCCCATTATCTCCCTTAAAACTTCTTTATCCATACCGTTTTCGCTCATTAAAGTAGCGAAAGAATGTCTAAAACCATATACTGTCATATGTTCTAAATTATATTTTTTTATTACAGATTTCAACTTTTTGTCTAGTCTTTCAGGTAAGTATGGCGTACCAACAGTGTTTAAAAAAACGTGTTCTTTTGATGGATCAAACTTTTTATGCTCTTTTTCTCTTAATTCTTTTCTTTCTTGGTATATAGCTTTGAGCATTTTCTTTAATCTACTACTCATAGGTATTTCTCTATAACTTTCATCTGTTTTTAAATCATCATCTATGTATTCATGACCAATAATATTAAATTCTTCATCATATATTGTAATATCTTTATGAGCATTACCTACATAAATCATATCTTGATCAAATAGAATGTTTGAAAGTAATAAACCGCAACCTTCTTCTGGTCTCATACCTGTTTGCAATAAAGTAGCAAATAATTTGCAAAATTCTCTACCATCTTTTTCTAAAATATCTAGCCATATTGGTTGTCTATCTGCTGGAAGATACACTAATTTAGTCTTTTTTGACCTCTTTTTCTTTGGAAATTTTAATTCAAAATCAGGTATTTCTTTAATTAAATCTCTTTTTTTAGCATATTGTAATATTTGCCTTATCATTAGGAAAACATCTTTTGCAGCACGAGGATAGACTTTACGAAGATTTGAAACATATTCTTCAACTATCTCTTTTGTCATTTCTGGAACTGTATATTGTGCAAAGTTTTCTTTTATATGTTTTTTTAGTGTGTACGCATATGTTTCCACAGTTTTAGGACTTATTGTCTTTCCACTACTAGGATTTACATACTCTTTCTTATAATTTAACCACATTACTGCAAAATCATAAAAGTTTATACAAGAATGTAACCCTTTATGCAGTATCACATCTTCTTTTGCATCTCTATATTCAGAGAAACTTTTTAAGTTTTCTTCACAGTCATCAGAAAATACACTTTCCTCAACAATTTCATAATTTTGCTTTACAATATAAGTGTCAATAATTAGCTGTGCCAACCTTTTCCTTGCTATTTCTTCTGTTGTACCTGACCTTGATAATCTAGGATTTTTTTCTGCTCCTTTCTTTAATTCTAATCTGATTCTTGCCTCAAAACTGTTGCCTCTTTTTCTTACTGTTACTGTCCCTTTTTCAGCTTTTCCATTATTTTTATTATTTCTTATAACAACTTTACTATCTATCTTTTCCATTCTTCATTTCTCCTTCCGAATGGTTTAAGATAAACAAAAAAGACTTATTATAAAACTGTTTCAATTATATAATAAATCTTCTATAAAAATCAATGTTATAAAAGGGTTAATATTTCCCATATGTACCATAGTTATTATCAAACCATTCTTGTAATTTTGCACCATTAATTATGATTTTTCTTTTAAAACGAATTGCTGGAAAACCTGGAACGGTTACAAGTTTTAACATTAAATTTCTTCCTATTCCTAACTGTTTTCTTGCCTCATCAACACTTATACCAAATCTCATTGTTTCTTCAATATTATTCTGCATTTGCATCACAACCTATTTTTGCTTGATCTAGTTTTTTTCTAGCCCAGTCTTGTGCATTTGCAATACTTTCTATAAAATTTCTGGGATATAGTTTAAAGCATTGTTTCATTTCTATTCCTAATGTTACAGGGGTTATTTCTCCTTTGTATTTAGAACTTTGCATATAATCAAGTGCTACTTGTGCATATGCTACTGCTTCTTTTTTATTCATTGCTACTTGCACCTCCATTTACATACATTTCAAATAAATGGACTGCATTTTCCCAATTTATAAGAGAACCTTGTTTTAATTGCATTTCTACTTTTTCTACATATTTGTATTCCTTTTTAGTTCTAATACAAATTTCTAACTTCTTACTGTCATCTGCAGAGTAATGTATTTCTGCAAATACCTTGTCTTGTTTTTCGTTTAGCTCATCTGCTAGTTTAATAAGTTTTAACAAATGTTTTTCCATGATTTCATACCTTTTGCAAATAGAATTTGCTTACCTTTCCTTAATATATTTTGGTACATCTGCGGCACGACCTAAACTTTCATCAAACTCGTACCTATGTTTTGAAGGGTTATATTTATAAGCACTTGTATTCCATTTTCGGTAATTTTCATCTGTTAATTTTTTTGATTTTGATAATTCCATAGATGCTTGTATATGTTGTGATTGAACAAACTCATAATTATCTTGTATTCTTTTGTTTTCCCTTTTTTGCTTAATGAAATTGTTTTGGTCTTGTTTTCTTTTTTCTTTTGATTTTTCTTTTCTAAAATTCTTTTCTTCCATATATCTGGAATCTGTTTTTATAACTTTTGTTATATAAGCAGAGGTTACTTTTGTCTTTTCTGCGATTTCTTTTACTTTTAAATGCTCAATATAAAACAGGTTAAGTATTTTATCTTTTTGTGTTTCCATGTAATACCACCTTGCAATATTATTGGTTAATTTTTTGTCGACACTTTTTAGATATGACAAGACTATTAGAGAAACTATTTAATCTCTAATTCTTTCATTTTTTTAGCAAAGGCATCTTGTCTTTTTTTCTTCTCTTTTAACTC
>CAJFLB010000038.1 GCA_904387305.1 uncultured Clostridia bacterium | reverse complement strand
AAAAATCTAGAAATACAAAATCAAAAAGAAATTATAATACCAAAGCTAGAAAATATTATAGATTTATATTATAATTTAGAAACAGCTGAAGACAAAAATATTGTATTAAAAAGTATAATTAGCAAAATTACTTATTTAAAAACTAAAAAGGCTATAAAAAAGGATTCCGATCCAACCAACTTTGAGTTACATATCTATCCTAAAATAGCTAAAATCTAATATTTTACAGTCAATAGCTAAGATTGTAATCCCTGTCTTTGCTACTGCATAAGTTATCTGTAAGATTTCACTTCACTTCGTTTGTGAAACCTAACAGCTTACTTAAGCTATTGACATCATAATGGTACACATTCTTCTGTACCAATATCATTTAAAATTGCTTTTGCATTTTGGTCTGGCATTCCAAATCTTTGTGATAAATATCTAAGTGATGCTGCCAATTCTCCATCTGGTCCACCATATTGTGATATGATAACTTTTGCAAGTCTTGGATCAGTACATTTGATATTAATTGGGTATTGTAACATTTTATTATATGTCCACATTTAAAAATTCCCCCTTTCCCATGGCCATGGTTCTTCAAGCCATCTCCATTTATTGCAAGGAAAATTAATGGTTAATGGTCCAAATACTTTTTGATATTTATCCTTTAATTCTTTTACTTCCTTACAATATTTTCTATGCAAACAAAGTGCTTTTTGATCATTTGGGTGTGTATCTAAGTATAAAGCTAATTCTGTTATCGCAAATTCAAGGCATCTAATCTGTTGTGCCATTTCCATTCTTTCATCACAATCCACTGTTCTTTCAGTATCTTGCATTTGGTTATAATACATTGCTTCATTATCTTCTTGACATCCACAATTTCTATTCTGATTTATTGACATTTGTTGCACCCCTTTCCTATTTCATTGGTCATCGCAATATAATTAATTTCTTCCATTGATTGACCTGGTGAATATGGACTTACCAATTCAGGAAAAATAGTTCCCATTTTTAATCCTACACATGGTTTAAAGGTTCTATCCATATATTGGATTGGAACATAACTTTGTGCTAGCATTGGATTTTCTGGGAACACACTTTGTTCTTCATCAAAGCCACAATCACAACTATTTGAATTGTCTTCATAAGATACAACATTATTACATTTTGTTTCCATGATGTCATTTTGCATTTCGCATGAATTATTTGAATAATTGTTGTTCATACAATAGCATTGTCTTCTACTAAACATATTAAAATTCCTCCTTTTGTTACATTATATGTGTAGTAACAAAAAAGGTTGACATTTTTTATTTTTCTTTATTTGCTTTTTCTGCTATAATTCAGTTTAAATTCAAATCTCTATTTACTCATAATTGTTTTATATTGTTGCTTTACATCGTTTGACTTAACATAACTTTTTTTGATATACTAGTTAAAATTTTGTTAGTTTCATTTTATATGAACTCCAAACAAAATAAATATTTTAAAGGAGGTTGTCTATATGTTACCGGAGGTGCGGAAACTAATTCAAGAAAGCCAAAAACTACTTTATACTCTTAGAAAAGGAGAAGCAAATTTATCTCAAAAGCAAAAGCATGAATTATCAAAAAGAACTGTATCCAACAAAATATCGATGTTAAAAAGTCACAAAATTATATTGGATGACAATTTTACCATCAATTTTGAATTTGCCTATTTTGCAGGATTTTATATAACTGAAAATGCGATAGAAATTGAACTCATAAATTTTCAGTTTGAATCTGTATTACATAAAATGGCACCAGACTTTCCTCACAAAGTCATTATGGATAGAGACAATGATTTCTTACATGTTTTACCAAGTCTGGTACAGAAGTTATGGAATATTGTCCCCTTTGTGGCTGGTTCTATTGTTTTTAAAAAATATATGCACTATGATGAAAATCAAGATATTGCGTACTGTATAAAAGGAAACACTTTCCAAAATGATAGTTTATCATTGATGCTTAACAATTGCTCATCCTTTTTGCCTAAAATATTTGAAAATATCGTACAGGTAGATAATGTATTAGCATATACATTGTATTTACGGGAAAAACTCTTCGAGTCTGACTCAATCATATATTATGATTTAGATGATGGCCGAATTGGATATGTAAAACACAATATACTTTCAAAAGAATCCAATCTCGCATCTGGACTTATATTTCCAAGATATACCGACGAGCAAAAAAATACATTAAAGACTTTGGAATCTTTATCTGGTGAAAAGTATATGGTTCAATTAGATACCATCATATCATCAGGAATTTTATCTATCTTTGATCAAGCTGATCTTCAGATAAGATCCTTACTAAATCCAAGATATTTCATTATTGATGGAAAATGGGTAAAAAAACCATATTTTTATGAATTCTATCAAAAAAATACAACAATTTTTACTGCCTATAATGAAATTGCTAATTCTTTATATCTGGATTGCCCTTGGATTATTATTATGAAAAGAGAAGAACAGCCTCAAAAAGGCGCAGCCATATATGCTGCATATTCTTTTTTTGATTGGGAGTTAAAGTGGTAAAAAGTAAAAAAGGGAATTTGGGGGATGCCCCCAAATTCCCTTTTTATTTTTACATATTTGTCTCAATTTTATCTATATATAATCTAAAATGCTATATTTTTCATCTAAAAACGCAATACATAAAAATATATTTCCTTTTTATCCTTAATATGAGTTGTATGATTCCTACTATAAGTCCTATTATAAGAACAACCTCTGATACTGAATAAACCCATCCTCTATATTACATATTACATTTCAATAAAATTTCTCTTGATTGTATCAGAAAAATAAGATATATAAACCAATAAAATAATATTATTTTTTATACTTTTCAAAAAATTGCATATATTTTTTCTTTCTTTATTAGATTACGTTTGTAAACCATTTGCAGTTTATATCATTAAATTTATTTTGTCAACAGCAATCATATATTTTATCATTCTTATAGTAAATTCTTTAATTTTATGATATATTACTTTCAAAAGGAGGATTTAAATGATGGATATAAATTTATTAATTGAAACTGCCAAAAAATCAAGAGAAAATGCCTATACTCCATATTCTAATTATAAAGTAGGCTGTGCTTTACTCACCAAGAGTGGAAAAATTTTTTCTGGTTGCAATATTGAAAATGATGGAATTATGTCTATTTGTGCAGAAAGAGTTGCTTTTACAAAAGCCCTATCTGAAGGTGAAAAAGAATTTGAATGTATTTTAGTATTAGGTGGAAAAAACGAATTACAATATACCTCTCCTTGCGGATATTGTAGACAATTCATGTCTGAATTTTGTGATAAAAATTTTGAAATTTATATGTATTATGATAATGATAAAATGGATAAAAAAACATTAGCAGAATTGCTGCCTAATAGTTTTAGTTTATAAAAAAAGGAAAATTGGGATAAACTCAATTTTCCTTTTTTATCTTATACGATAGCAACTCCACCGATAACTTTGTTTTCTGTTGCATCTGGTAATATTTTTGGTCCTCCTGCAAGAACAACTTTATCACCTTTTTCTAAGATTCCTTCTTTTTCTAATTCAGCAATTCCTTTTTGAATTGTATCTTCAATTGTTTTTCCATCTTTAATTAAGATTGGTGTTACATTCCATGTAACTGATAATTGATAATATGTTTGTTCATTATCTGTTACAGCAAATATAGGGCAACCTGGTCCCATACCAGCAATCATTCTTACTGAATCACCTTTATGTGTATAAGCAACAATTGCGTCTGCTTCTACTTGATAAGCTGTTACACATGTTGTATATGCAATATTTTTCTCTAGATCTTCTGAATCTATTTTTTTGAAATTCTTTCTATTAAATCTCTTCCAGTAGTTAACTGTTCCTTCAATAGATTTAGATATTTTAACCATTGTTTCAACACATTCTACTGGATATTTACCCATAGCACATTCTCCAGAAAGCATGATACAACTTGTCATATCATATACAGCATTTGCAACGTCGCTAACTTCTGCTCTTGTTGGTCTTGGATTAGAAGTCATTGATTCCAACATTTGTGTAGCTGTTACTACTGGTTTACCAACTTGGTTACATCTCTTAATAAAGTGTTTTTGAACGATTGGAACTTGTTCCATTGGTATTTCAACACCCATATCTCCACGAGCTACCATGATACCATCTGATATTGCTAAAATTTCTTCGAAGTTATCAATACCTTCTTGGCTTTCGATTTTTGATATAATTTTGATGTGTTCTCCACCATTTGCTTTTAATAAATCTTTGATTTCTTGAACATCTGATGCTCTTCTTACAAATGAAGCAGCTATGAAATCAAATCCTGCTTTAATACCATTTGTAATATCATCAATATCTTTTTGCGCTAAAGCTGGTAAGTTTAATTTTAATCCAGGAACATTCATTGTTTTTCTGCTTCCTAATCTTGCTGTGTTTAATGCTTTACATTTAATATCTTTTCCAACAATTTCTACAACTTGGAATTCTAAAGCTCCGTCATCTACTAGGATTTTAGCTCCTGGTTTTACATCTTGATATAAGTTTTTGTAACTAATCGTTGTTTTTGTTTCATTTCCAATAATATCATCATGAACAAATGTAAATTCTTGTCCTTCATTTATTGTTACTTTTTCATCTCCAGACTCTAATTTTCCTGTTCTGATTTCAGGTCCTTTTGTGTCTAATAATAAAGCAACTGGTTTGTTTAATTTTTCTCTTACTTTTTTTATTGTTGCTATTTTTTCTGCGTTTTCTTCATATCCTCCATGTGAAAAGTTAATTCTTGCTACATTTAGTCCTGCTAAAACTAGATTTGTAAACATTTCTTCACTTTCACTTGCTGGTCCTATTGTACCAATGATGTTTGTTTTTCTTAAAACTTCTTTCATTTTCTTATTCCTCCCTTATTTCTTAAAAACCAGAGCTTATTATATCACACTATAAGAACGGTTTTCAACATTTTTTTATTATTTTTTACATAATCTTAAAAAATTATACTTCACTTTACTTCCGATATATGTTTTTCTTTATCACTTTCTTTTTTACAGTTGCATCATTTTTTGTAACATTTTATTTTTTTAGATTTAATATATTTTAATCATTGCATGTAAAATTTTGTCATCTTCACTTTTTATAACCACAATATTTTCTCCATTTTCTTTTGCATATTTACATTTTGCCGTTTCCCCTAATTTTATTTGATTTTTATATTGTATTCTAACATGATTAAATGGTCTTTTGTTGTACTCTTCTTCTGGCAAAGCTTCATATGCTAAATATAAATAATATAAGTTATGCATATGTCCAATTACATCAATATCTCTTCTTTTAGTTGTATATTTCATTTCACTTATATATTCTTTTGGCTCTTTTATTTTTTCAATTTTTTTGTCTTTAAAAACTACCTTCTCTGTTTCTGATTGGTATCTGTCTGCTATTTCTGGTTCTACTCTTGCTATTTTTTCTGTTTTGCTATCTACTAATAACCATTTTGAAGTCGCAATTGCACATAAATTGTTTTTTTCATCATAAACTTCAAAATCACGAAAAGCATAAAATTTTTCTATTCCTCTGGACCAGGTATGAATATCTAGAACTTGTCCATATGTTGGCCTTTTTAACACTTCTAGTTTCCAGTCTAATAATAACCAATTCAAATGTGTTTCTTCTGCTGTATTAATCCCAATTCCTACACTGTCAGAATGATATGCTGCAATATCTTCTAAGTATTCTAAAATAGCAATATTGCTTACTTCATCTTTAGCCCATACATCTTTTAATCCTATTTTAAATTTTTCCTTATATATCATGTTTTTCTCCTTCCGTCCTTTTAGGACACTCCAAATAAAACCTTTTTTAGTTCTTTTTGGCGTGTCCCTAATCTTTTATTTTAATATCCTGGTTTTTCTAATAATTTAAACATATTCTTTTTGTATTCCTCTACACCTGGTTGATTAAATGGATTAACTCCTAATATATTTCCAGACATAGCACATGCTTTTTCAAAGAAATAAATTAATTCTCCTATATTTTCTTCATCTAGTTTTTCCATTTCTATGACAATATTTGGAACATCTCCTGATACATGTGCTTTTATCGTTCCTTCCATTGCTTTTTTATTAACATAGTCTAAACCTTTTCCTGCTAAATAATTCAATCCGTCTAAGTTATCATCATCTGGATGAATGGTTATATCTGAATTTGGTATTTTTATACTAATAACAGTTTCAAATAAGTTTCTTCTTCCTTCTTGAATATATTGTCCCATAGAATGTAAATCTGTTGTAAAATCAACACCTGCTGGGAAGATTCCCATTTGATCTTTTCCTTCACTTTCTCCAAATAATTGCTTCCACCATTCTGTAAAATAGTGCATTTTTGGTTCATAATTTACCAATATTTCTGTGTTTTTATATAATTTATATAAGATATTTCTTACAACCGCATATTTATAGCATTCATTATATTTCAAGTTTGAATCATCATATCTGTCTTGCGCTGTTTTTGCTCCCATCATTAATTTATCAATATCAATTCCTGCTACTGCAATTGGTAATAACCCAACAGCTGTTAATACAGAATATCTACCACCTACATTATCAGGAACCACAAATTGTTCATATCCTTCATTTTGTGCCAATGTCTTTAATGCTCCTTTTGCTTTATCAGTTGTTGCATATATTCTGCTTCTTGCCTCATCGATTCCATATTTATTTTCCAAAATTTCTCTAAAAATTCTAAAAGCAACAGCTGGTTCTGTTGTTGTTCCAGATTTTGATATTACATTTACCGAAAAATCTTTATCTCCTATATATTCAATTAATTCATTAATATAATTTGGACTTAAATTGTTTCCAACATATAACACTTGAGGATATTTTCTTTGTTTATTTGGTAACATATTATAAAATGAACTGGTTAATGCTTCAATAACAGCTCTTGCTCCTAGATAAGACCCTCCAATTCCAATAACAACTAATATATCAGATTCTTTTTTTATCTTTTTTGCTGCTTTTTTAATTCTTGTAAATTCTTCTTTGTCATAATTTGTTGGTAATTCTAACCATCCCACAAAATCCTTTTCATCATTTGCTCTTCTATGCAAATCTTTATGTATATTTTCTACTTGTTCTTTGTAAGTTAAAATTGTTTTTTGTGTAATTCCTGTATGTTTTAGATCTAAACTAATATTTGCCATATGGATACCTCTTTTCTTCTTTTTATTTTATGGTTATTATATCCAACTTGTTATCATATTGCAAGATATTAAAATAAAAAATCGAGATTTCGAGGAAGTGTCCAATTGGGGACGTTTCTGTTTGGGACATTTTTTAAAAAATGTAGATTTATAATTATTTAGAATAGATATACGTATAATTTCATAAGTTTACAAGTGTAAATATAAGAATATTATAACTGCATCGATTTTATTGGTTTAATTTTATCTATTTCTAAAATGTCCCAAACAGAAACGTCCCCAATTGGACACTTCCACGAAATCTCGATTTTATTTCATAATTTCATCCATGACTTTTGCTAAATATTTCATACTGGTTAAACATTGTTCTAATGTATTTCCTGTGGCTCCTACTTCTATGATATTTGCATATTTTCCTGTGTGTTGGTTATATCTAGAAGTTGTTAACATGATTGGTTTAAATAGGCCTGGATATAGTTCTTCTGCTTTTTCCTGTACTTTGATAGCAAACTTTAAGTTTTGATTCCAATTCGGATGCCATAATCCTCCTGCATTTGTTCCGAATGACAAACATGATTTGTGCTGCTTCTTCATCTCCAATTTTAACTGTTGGTGCATAATCACTTCGGCTTCCTATGGCATCTCTATGTAAGTCAATAATAATATCTGATGGATTTGTTTGTAATAAACTTTCTACTGTTTTTAAAGAATTGGTATAAGAACCATTATATGATGGATAATCATGATAACTTGTATCATGAATCACATTATATCCATATTGTTGTAATTGTGTGGTAAGTTCTGTTCCTACTCTTGTAACCGTGAAGTTTAAATCTGTTGTTCTAAAATTTCCAGTTGGTGTATAGGGATATAAGTCACTTGAGGTATAACTTTCACAACTATGAGTATGAAATATCATGACATTTTTATTTTCAATCGTAATATCTGGTGTTAACATTTCTTGGGTTAATTCATAATCTGTTTGGTTTCTTATTTTGACATTACCATATTGTGCATTATAATTTTCTGCTACTGGATTATTGGTGATAACCTCTGTTCCTACATCTGTTGTCGCTAATTCTACCTCTTGTTCTGTCTCATTTGTATTTTCTGTATCTTCTTCTCCTTCTGTTTCCGATATTTTTTCCATATTCTGAATTTCATCTATAGAACTGATTTGTGTTTCTAACATAGATTTTAATATATCATTTTCACTTAATTTTTCTTTTTCCTTTTCTTCACTATGATTAATAGATGCTACAACAGGAAGTGTAGCATCTAAACAGGATAATAAACTATGACTAGATAATTGATTAGTTACGTTTTCTACTTTTTGTGTTACTTGCTCTGTATTTTTCTTTGCTCCAGAAAAATAATTGGTAATACTAAATATTAATAAGATGAGTACAAATATGCATATAATATATTTTACGATATCCTTTAATCTTAATACTGTTACATTAAACATATACCTTTTCTCCTTTGTCCAAATTCCTATATATATGTATATTCAGAAGTTTTTAAAATATTATTAAATTTCATATATTTATTTGTTTGCAATCAATCCTAAGTATTATTCTATTATTTACATATTTAAAAAATATATAGAAATATTTAAATATGTTGCAAAAATTAGCCACAAAACATATGGAATTAATAAAATTCCAGATAATTTATTTTGTTTATAGAACTGATATGTCATAACAATTACCAATACATCTAAAATGATAATCCACAAGACAGATAATAGTCTAAGTTTGAATACAAAAAATATAGATGTCCACAAATAATTAAAAACTAATTGACTATAATATAGCTGTTTGGTTTCTTTTGATACTTCTCCTTTTTCTTTTAACAGTGTATAGGATATTCCTATTAACAAATAAATAATTGTCCAAGCAATTGGAAATACAATTCCTGGTAGAGATAACGGTGGTTTTATTAAGTCATTATAATCCATGTAATTAGATGTAATAATTCCAACAATTGTTCCAATAATTAATGGTAATACTGCATAAAATATTTTTTCTACTTTTTGGTTGCTTTTTATTTAAAATCCCTCCCTTCTTTATTAAAAATATTTCCAAAATGTAAAATTTATGATATATTATTAGGTAAATTTTGTAACTTATTGCTTTGAGACCTTTTGTATTTATTCTTATGAAAATCTTAGAAAAGATGATAAAGCAAGAAAATAAGAACATATTAATCGTAAAGAGATGTCAACGATATTTTAAAAACTTCTTGGAACGTTTGGAAAGAATGAAATACCTTTGCAACTTATGATTTAAATCACTTATAATAGGATAAGGACCCTCAGAGCTTGCACTCTTTGGATCCCTTCTCCATCAAGAAAAAAGAAATTTTTTCAGCAAAACCTTGAAATCCGTTATCTCATTCATGAGATCATCCGGCAAACCTTTTAAATTTTTGGTTCTTCTGTCATCATAAATTTCGTTGTTGATGAAAGCAAACAGCAGAGCTAATCCCACTGATATTTTGCGGTTAGAATCTAACTTTGCACATATCGAAGTTTCAAGATTAGTGATAATGGAATAGTCCATCTCTATCGGCTTATCCGTCTCTGTCTTCCAGTCTCTTAAAACTTGCAGCAGATTAATATACGCCTCATATCCCTTCTTTTCCGGTAAACCTACTAGAAAAGTTTCCAAGTTTTTCTCAAGCCGTACTTTCTCCTGTTTGATTGTTTTTAATAGCTTCTTTCTTTTTTTCTTCATTTTCGAGCTCCTTTCTACTCATAATACAACTCTTTTTATTAGGTATTTACCTATAAGGCTTAATGATTATACCATAAATTTACATAATTTTCAATAATACATTTAATTTTTTGACAATTTTATATATGGACAAATCTCGCTTCGCGAGAACTTTTCTCTACTTTTCTAATTTAACTATATATATTTAAGTTTTCGAAGAAGCGTAAAGATTTGTCGACGCGAAAAATTGCATAGCAATTTTTCTGTGCAACTTTTTTTCTATTCCTCTTTCACCAACACATTCTCATTTCCAATAATCCATCTAAAAATATCTAAAATATCTTCTGTCACATACATCTGCCCACAGCTTTTGTTTTCATTATCCACTTGAACATAAACAGGCATATTGTTTTTATCTCCGCTGAAATATTTTATAGCACCTCTTAATTTCTTCTTTTCTTCTTCGTTAGCATTGGTAATGTTTAATAACAAAATTTTATGTTTTTGTTCTCCAAAGTCCTTGATGTCATTAGCAACAATTTTTGTGGCATCATCTTCACGAATACTTAATCTTCCTTCTACTAATACGATATTTTCCTCTGTTAGGCTTGAACCTGCTTTCATATAGGCATTTTCAAACACAATAATTTCTGCTTGACCATATAAATCTTCGATAGTAACAAATGCCATGATTTTATTATTCTTTGTATATTTCTTTTTGATAGAAGTAATAATTCCTGCATATTTGACATGATCTCCATCAGAAAATTTTGGTTTTTCTAAATTCATTTCTTCACCATCATATTGCATTGATGAATTTTGCTCATCGATTTCCTTCATTTGCATTGTGTTGATATTAGTTTGTCTTTCAATTTGGTTTCTTAATTTTTCTAATGGATGTCCTGATATATAAATACCTAACATTTCTTTTTCTGTTGATAGTAAATCTCTTTCTGACATTTCTTCATGTTCTTCAAATACATATTTCTTTTCATTCATTTCTTTTTTGTCTTCTTCAGAGCCTAAATCAAACATAGAAACTTGTCCTGAAAATCCTTTTTTCTTACTACTCTGAATGGTATCTACAATGTTTTCAAAAGATGCTAATAAGGTACTTCTCGTTTGTTCAAAACTATCAAATACACCTGCTTTTATTAAACTTTCAATACATTTCTTGTTAACAGCATCATCTGCAATTCTTTCACAAAAATCTGTAAAGCCTTTAAAATCACCATTTTCATTTCTTTCTCGAACAATGTTGTCTACTGGCACAGTTCCTACATTTTTGATACTACCTAAACCAAATCGAATTTTTCCATCTTCAACTGTAAATTTAGTACTACTTTTATTAATTTCTGGTTTTAAAATTTCGATTCCTAAATTTTTACACTCATCAATATATTGAGGAACTTTATCTAAATTTCCTAAATAACTATTCAATGTTGCTGCCATAAACTCTGCTGGATAATATGCTTTTAAATATGCTGTCCTATACGCAACAACTGCATAACAAGCAGCATGTGACTTGTTAAATGCATATTTTGCAAATTCTGCCATTTCGTCAAAGATTTTATTAGCTGATTCTGCATCGATTCCGTTTCTTACACAACCAGGAACAATGACATTTCCATTTTCATCTACTTGTCCATTAATAAAGATTTCTCTTTCTTTCGCCATAACATCTAGTTTTTTCTTTCCCATAGCTCTTCTTACCAAATCTGCTCTTCCTAAAGAATAGCCTGCTAAATTACGTACAATTTGCATAACTTGTTCTTGATATACCATACAACCATATGTTACGTTTAAGATTGGCTCTAGGCTTGGATGTGTATATTCATTATGTCCTGGATGCTGTTTTCCTTTAATATATCTTGGAATTTGGTCCATTGGTCCTGGTCTGTATAGTGAAACACCAGCAATCAAATCTTCTAGGCAGTCTGGTTTTAATTCCTTCATGAAGTTAGTCATTCCTTGTGACTCAAATTGGAATATACCACAAGATTTTCCCTCTTGCCATAATTTATATACTTTAGGGTCTGCCATCTCTTTATCAAATTCGACTTTAATCCCTCTATCTTTTTCCACCATTTCAATGGTATCTTGAATAACCGTTAAGGTTCTTAATCCCAAGAAGTCCATTTTTAATAATCCTAATTCTTCCAATGTTGTCATGATATATTGGGTAGAAATTTGTCCATCACGAACATACAAAGGAACATAGGTATCTACTGGATCTTTTGTAATTACAACTCCACATGCATGAGTAGATGCCTGTCTTGGCATTCCTTCTAATCCCATAGCAATATCTAATAAATTTTTCACTTGTGGTTCATTTTCATATTTTTCGCGTAATTCTATATTTTGTTCTAATGCTTTTTTTATAGTTATATGTAATTCATTTGGTATCATTTTTGCCAATGTATCTGCTTCTGCATAAGGAACATCTAATACTCTTGCTACATCTCGAATAACCATTCTTGCAGACATGGTTCCAAAAGTAATAATCTGTGAAACATGGTCATGCCCATATTTTTCAGATACATAATCAATCACTTCTTGTCTATGTGCATCACTAAAGTCCACATCAAAATCAGGCATACTAATTCTTTCTGGATTTAAAAATCTTTCAAATAGTAAATCATATTTCATTGGGTCAATATCTGTAATTTCAATGGCATACGCAATGATAGAACCTGCACCTGAACCTCTTCCTGGTCCTACAGAAATATTATGAGTTTTCGCATAATGAATGAAATCCCATACAATTAGGAAATAGTCCACATATCCCATCTTTTTGATAACACCAATTTCATATTCTGCTCTATCTAAAATTTCTTTACTTGGATTTTCTCCATATCTCTTTTTAATACCATCATCACAAAGTTTTTTGAAATAATCATAATGTGTTGGATATTCTGCTGGTACATCATAATTAGGTAATATGGTATGTCCAAATTCAAATTCCACATTACATTTATCTGCAATTTTTACCGTATTTTCTATGGCATCTGGAAATGCACTAAAATATTCTGACATTTCTTCTGGAGATTTGACATATAGCTCATCTGTATCAAATCGCATTCTATCAGGGTCACTCATTCTTTTTCCTGTTTGAATACATAATAAAACTTCATGATTATAGGCATCTTCTCTTTTTAAATAATGGGCATCATTTGTAGCAATTAGTGGTATGTCTAATTTTCTTGCTAGTTTCACTAATTTTTGATTAGCCAATACTTGTTCTTTAATTCCATTATTTTGAATTTCTATATAATAATCTTCTCCAAAAACTTTTTTATGCCATAAAGCAACTTCTTCTGCTTTTTCCTCTTGTCCATTCAACAAAGCTTGGTTAACAGCTCCTGCTAAACAAGCACTTAAACAAATTAAGCCTTCATGATATTTTTCTAATACTTCTAAATCAATACGTGGTTTATAGTAGTATCCATCCACAAATCCAATAGAAACCAATTTACTTAAATTTTTATATCCTTGATTATCTTTTGCCAATAAAATCAAATGATAATAATGGTTATCAATATTTGGTTCTTTATCAAATCTGCTTCTAGGTGCTACATATACTTCACAACCAATGATGGGTTTAATTCCTTCTTTTTTACATGCTTTATAAAAGTCAATCGCACCATACATAACCCCATGATCTGTTAAAGCTATTGCTTTCATTCCTAATTCTTTAGCTCTTACTGGTAAGTCTTTTATTCTATTTGCTCCATCTAATAAACTAAATTCACTATGTATATGTAAATGCACAAAATCTGACATGTTTTTTCCTCTTTTCATATTTCTTTTTTTGCATTATATCACAATTTTTGCAAATGTCCAATTGGAGACGTTTCTTTTTAGGTGGGGCAGTTGGGGACCATTGGGACCAGGTCTGTTTGGGACATTTTTGGGGACCATTGGGACCAGATCTGTTTGGACCCTTTT
>CAJFLB010000037.1 GCA_904387305.1 uncultured Clostridia bacterium | reverse complement strand
TGCATCAAAAGCATTAATTATCGCAGGTGCTATATTACTTGCAATCTTAATTATTTCATTAGGAATACTAATTTATAACCAAGCAGCAGGAATTGTAAACAGCAATTCAATGAGTGATGTTGAAATCACACAATTCAATGCACAATTTACGCAATATCAAGGGACACAATCAGGAACATCAGTAAGATCTTTATTACAAGAAGTATTATCAAATAATATGACACAAGATGATGATGACAGAAAAGTCGAAGTTACCGGAGATGTTACAATGGGTAAAAATGCTACATCTGCACCAATTAACAATGTAACAACAGGAGGATCTTATACAGTTGAATGTAGTTATGGAGCAAGCGGATCAGCTAATGCAGGTTTAGTAACAACCATTAAAATTACTAAAAGATAAAAATACTTTAATTTAAAATATAAATAAGGAAACTAGTACTTAATTGGAAAATATGTATCAAAAGATTATATAAAAGAAAGGATGATATACTATGGAAAATGCAACAGATGCGTTAAAAATGGCAGCCGCTGTTCTTGTTTTTGTAATGGCATTGGGAATTGGTATATCATCTTTTTCTCAAGCGAGAGTAGCAGCAGATACACTAATTAGCTATACAGATAGAGACAGTGTAACACAATATGCAGAAGATATAGGGACAAGAACCAGATTTGTTGGAAAAGAAACTATTGTACCAACAATTTATAGAGCTTATAAAGAAAATTATAGAATTCAATTTTATGAAGCAGATGGAACAACACCAATTGTATTATATACAAAAATAGAAGATGGTGCTGAAGTTGAAGTAAATTATATTGATTTGGAAAGAGATAACCTAGGTAATCATTGGCAACAAGATAATTTTATAATGGCATTATTATATGGTGCAAAAGGAACTTACAAAAAAGCAGATGGATCATCAATGACATTTGATGAATTTCAAGATGAATTATTATTGAATAATTCAAGGGTAACCTTGAATTATCAAGGAATTTATGATATAATATTGGAAGGAAATACCTTTGAAGAAAAATATGGTGTATATTATCAAGATGATATAACAATTGATGATTCAGATGGTATGGATCCAGATGATTTCGGAGAATCAGAAACACCAGATGTAAATAAAACAAAAAAAAGAGTGATATCATATTGTAAACAATAGCATATGTACAATATAATAATGGTATTATAAGGAGGATAAAGTTATGGGAGATTCATTGATGACAATTATTGCAATTGTATTAGCTGCAGTTTTGATGTTTGTTTTTCCATTAATGTCAATGTCAGATAGGAGTGATGATATATCACAGTTAACTGTAAAGACGGCAACAACGGAATTTGTAGATAATGTAAGAACAACAGGAAGATTATCGATGGATGATTATGCAGCGTTTGAGCAAGAAATTGCGGCAACTGGAAATACTTATGACATAGAAATGGAAGTAAAAGTATTAGATGAAAACCCTGGAAAGAAGACAACACAAGCAAGTTCTACAAAGATAGGTGAAAATGTGTATTATTCAATGTATACATCACAAATTTTAGATACATTATCTTCAGATGATGGAACAACTAAGGTACTTGCATTAAAAGAGGGGGACATGTTTTCAACAAGTGTAAAAAACACAAATACAACTTTATCACAACAATTGAAAAACTTCTTTTATACAGTAGCTGGAAATGATACATATACAATAGCTGCAGAACATGGTGGATATGTAACAGCAAATGGAAGCGGAAATTAACATTGTAATATATTATGAAATAGCCTGTAATGAAGAATTACAGGCTATTAAAAAATTAAATACAAAGGAAAGATAGAATTATGATGAAATATCAATATTTAGCCGTTGTTTTTGTAATCATAATGTTGCCAATATCATTAGTTTTTTCAGCATATGTTGGTGCACAATTGGATACATTAGATCTACAAATATCTTATGATACAAAATTAGATAATGCAACATATGATGCGATAAAGGCCTTTCAATTGAATACTATAAATAGTAGTACATCAGATATCGTAAATTCAAAAATTCGAGATATAGAAGCAGCAGCTAATAGTTTTTTTACGTCTATAGCAACTAATTTTAATATGGCAGGATATAATAGTGATAATTTAAAAGAATATGTACCAGCATTGGTATTTACTTTATATGATGGTTTTTATATTTATTCACCATTTGAAAATACATTAGATGAAGAAACAAAAAATCATTTACCACCTGATGCTACTTATACAGGTGCAGATGGTGAAGAAGTTACAGGTTTAAAACCATATATCTATTATAGTTGTCGATATGTGAAAGGACAAATGGATGTTACAATTACCTATTCTCTTGATAACTATATCACAGTGCAAGGAACAGACAGAAATGGAAAAGGAATTAATGATGCAGGATATTTATTAGATGATGTAACATATAATGATGTTACAGGAGAAGTTCGATATAGAGGAGTGAATATAACTTCAGAACCACAATTAAGAGAATATATAGGAAATACAGAATATGCATATGTCAAAATAAATGGTGTAAAATATTATAGAGAGAATGACAATACAAATACATGGTTTACAATTACAAATGGAAGAAAGAGTACAGTAACAAATCCATTTAGAAATGAACCAAATGACATGGGATATCGCTATTATGTAGAAGCATATGAATTTAAACAAAGATTACAAAGTTATGGAATTACAAATTTGAAATCATCAGATGCTGTAGGAGTAGAAGATATTACAAATGCTGATGGAGAGGTGATATATAGTTTTGTAGATAGTGATTATAATATATTTGATTTTGATGGAATAGAAGAACCAGATTCAAATTTTAATAATCATAGAATGGCAGTTATTCGTTATGTGATTGAAAGCAATTTAACAGTCGCATTGGCCAACTATAATAATTTCGGAACAGGAACATATGAATTTAGAATGCCAAAATTGGCAGAAGAAGATTGGGCAAGAATTTTGGATAATGTTTGTTTAATTAGCTTTTTACAAGGGGTAAGTATTGGTGGAAAGATATATAATGGATATTCTGTTATTAATAATAACAAAAATGAAGAAGTCGTAACAGAAGATTCTATTTATATCGTAGAAAATGTTAATGATGATAATAGTGAATATCATAGAGTTACTCATAAAGGATTAGAAAACATGGTAAATGAAACATCGTCAAGAGGTGTATTTAATATTGATCTAGAAAGAAAATCTGTAGGAAGTACAAATTCAGAAACAACGTTGTATTTTTATCCGCACTGGAATTTAGGTTGTTATACTTGCTATGTAGCACAAACCAATACAGAAAATTCATTTAATAATATTTATGAATATTTAGATGGACTTAGTAATAAAACATTAACCAAATTGTATTATACAGCATTAGGCAGAGAACGTTATAGTATGTATAAAACATTTAGAAATCCATCTGAATTTGTAGCACAATATAGGGAAGTTCCTAAAATTGATAAAAAAATATTGCTATTTGGTATTCCTAGTCATAGGGGAAATGACTTAACTCAATTACGAGATGAATTATTGGAAAAATATACAACTGTAGATATGATTACTTCTGCACAAGGTGAAGTTTCTCAAGACATAGTAGATCAAGTTATGGGGATAGCAGATAATTATGATTTAGTTATATGTGATGCTTATGTTTGGCCTGCAGCACAAATAGCTAATCAATCTACTTTAAATTATAATTTAATTACAATTTCAAATGATGCCACTACAGTTGACAATCAATTAATTGAAAGCTCAATTACAACCTCAAATGTATATGCTAACCAAATCATGACTCAGCCAGGTTTATTACAAAATATAACTATTAATCCATCAGATGATGGAGATGGAGGTACATTAGTAAAAGCGAAATTTAAAGACGATGTAACAGTATTGGCAACTACAACGTATAATGATGGAGATGCAGATGTTTATGATGCAATTGGCTATAAGAATATTGGTGGATATAAGCAAATACATTCACAATTAGTATTAAAAAATAATTATGTAGAAATTATAAAATTATTAGCTGATTTTGCACTACAATAATAAAGAAAAAAACTGTTTATATGAAAAATATAAACAGTTTTTTGTATATAAAAAAGAAATATGCCAATAATAAATAATAGAGGAGAGAATAATGTATAAACGAGTAATTTTTATTATTTTATTATTTATCACATATATATATATAATAATAGTAAATAATATACCAGATAAAATTACCATTTTCCAAGGAGAAACTATTACATTTCCAACATGTTTTGGTATTACATTACATTCCGAAGATAATGTATTAGAAGTATTAGCTAATACAGGGACAAAAGTTACTCATTGTGTGGGAAGAGAAAAGTTATCAGTTAGTTTATTTAACAAATTTAATTTAAAAGATATTGATGTTTCTATTCTTCCAAAAACAACAGTTATTCCTGTTGGAAATATTGCAGGTGTCAAATTATATACAAATGGTGTTTTGGTTGTAGGAATGTCTGAAATAGAGGGAGAAGATAGTAAAACATATAAACCATATGAAAATACAGGAATAGAAGAAGGAGATACGATTGTTAAAATTAATGATAACCTTATTAGCTCAACAGATGATTTGATAGAAAAAGTCAATATGTCAAAGGGACAAAAAATAGAAATAGAATATATGCATGATGAAGAAACCAAAGAATGTAGTATAACACCTGTAAAAACCAGTGAAGAAGAATATAAATTGGGTTTATGGGTAAGAGATAGTGCAGCAGGAGTGGGAACTGTTACATTTTATGAAGCATCAACTCAAAGTTTTGGAGCACTGGGACATGGAATTACAGATATTGATACAGGAGATTTATTAAATATTGCATCAGGAGAATTTGTGACAGCAAAAGTATTAAATATAAAAAAAGGAGAAGATGGTAATCCAGGAAAAATACAAGGAACTGTAGAAGAACAAGAAACTATTGGAGAAATTACCAAAAATACAGAATTTGGAATATATGGAAAAATACAAGATTTATCTAGTTTAAACATTGACACGAGTAAAGAGATGGAAGTAGCTATGAGAGAAGAAATAGAATTAGGGAAGGCAACAATTTTATGTAGTTTAGATAATCAAACTGTCAAAGAATATGAAATTGAAATAACAAAAATATATAGGGATAATAATTATAATAACAAAAGTATGGAAATAAAAGTAACAGATGAAGAATTAATAGAAAAAACAGGAGGAATTATTCAAGGAATGAGTGGTTCACCAATCATTCAAAATGGAAAATTTATTGGAGCAGTTACACATGTTTTAGTAAATTCATCAACAGAAGGATATGCCATATTTGGAGATTTAATGTTAAAACAATCCAAAGAAGTGAACTAAAAGGGATTTTGGGGACGGACTCATTTTTCCCTTTTTTTAGTTGAGCAATTTAAAAAATATAGAATATAAAATCATTACACGATTTTGTATAAGCTAAATTTTCACAGAAATTCTAAAAGAAAAAAATGAGTTCTTTCATTCAGGCTCAATCAAGTGATATATTCATTTCGCACAATGTGTCGAATGTGATTGGAGTACATATCACTTGATTGCCCATGAATATCACTCATTCTTTTCTTTAAGAATTTCTAATTTCAAATTTAGATACGCAAAATCGTTTCATTTTTTTATATTCTATATTTTTTATTCTAATCAAATTCGAAAAAGGGAAAAATGGGGCCGTCCCCAAAATCCCTTTTTAGTCAATTAACATTGGTCCAATATTGGTAACTGTTCCAGCACCTAAAGTTAAAACAATATCATTTTTTTCAACATGTGTTTTTACATAGCTTGCACATTCATTAAAATCAGGAATATATAAAGCTTCTTTTCCAAAAGATTGAAGTTTATTTACTAAATCTTTAGAAGAAATGTTATAAGTATTTGTTTCTCTAGCAGCATAAATGTCTAGGATAATGACATGGTCAAAATTCATTAATGCATTAGCAAATTCATCTAATAAATTTTTGGTTCTACTATATGTATGTGGTTGAAAAATAACCCAAGATTCATGATATTTTTTATTCATTAAAGATTTTGCAGTAGCAATAATTTCTGTTGGGTGATGTCCATAATCATCGTAAACTCTTGCGCCCTCATTAATTTTTCCCTTGTATTCAAATCTTCTATGAGCACCAGTAAATTCTAGTAGTGCAGATTTTATCATATCCAATGATATGCCATATTTCATACAGATAGAAATACAAGCAAGAGCATTTGACACATTGTGTTTACCAGGAACAGATAATTGAAAAGTATCTAAAAATTTCTTATGATAATAAACATCAAATTTTGCAAAACCATCATCATTAAATTCTAGATTTGTGCCATAAACATCAACATCTTTATTAGAAATACCATAGGTGATAATTGTAGCATTTGTTTCATTAGCTAATTCTAAACAATTAATATCATCTCCATTTAGAACTAAAATACCATCATTAGGTAATAATTTTACATATTTAACAAATGCTTTTTTTATATTTTCTAGATTTTTAAAATAATCTAAATGGTCATTATCAATATTTAAAATAATTTCTGCTTTAGGACTAAATTTTAAAAAACTTTCCACATATTCACAAGCTTCTATGATAAAGTGTTCACTATTTCCTACTCTGTAATTTCCATCTAATTGTTTTAAATAAGCACCTACTTGTATACTAGGGTCTGTTAAAGCTTTCAAAAAGCAAAGCGATACCATAGAAGTGGTGGTGGTTTTTCCATGTGTTCCAGAAATACATATGGTATCTTTAAAACATCTTGTAATTTCTCCTAAAAAATCAGCTCTTTCAATAGTTGGAATATTTTGATTTTTGGCTTCTACCATTTCAGGATCTTCTGATTTTATAGCAGCAGAATAAACCACAACATCAGCTTTTTTTACATCTTCTATGTTATGTCCAATAGTAACTTTAATTCCTCTTTCTTTTAATATTTGAATAGATTCAGAATTAGTTAAATCAGAGCCAGTAATATGAAAACCCCAGTTATGAAGAATTTCAGCAATTCCACTCATGCTGACACCACCAATTCCAATCATATGTATATTTTTATATTTTTTTAAATTCTCTATATTAGGCATTAAAAGACACTCCTTTGTAAATATTTAATTAGCATAAAATTTCAAAAGAAATTATATAATTATATGATGAAAAATTCAATACTTTTAGAGAAATTTATGAGATAAATAGGTCTATTTTAATGGTTTGGAATTTTGATATCAAAGAAAAAAATATATATTTTAATATATTAAAAATTATGAAAAATGTTACTATAAAAAGGATTTTTTTCTTTAGAATAAAAAATATAAAAAAATGTAAAAAAAAGAAGGAAAAAATTTTTTTATGGAGAATAATATAATTGTACATAAGAGTAAAATATGTACAAAATTTTTTAAAACTTAAGGAAGGTAGGTGCACTACAAAATGCAAATTACAGATGTACGTTTAAGAAAAGTAAATTCAGAGAACAGAATGAAAGCTGTTGCTTCTGTAACATTCGATAACGAATTCGTTATTCATGATATCAAAGTTATCGAAAGTCAAAATGGATTATTTATAGCTATGCCAAGTAGAAAAACTCCAAACGGAGAATTCAAAGATATAGCTCATCCAATCAATGCTGAAACTAGAGAGAAAATTCAAAAAGCTATATTAGAGGCTTATGAAGCTCCAGAAACAGAGGAATCAGCAGAATAATAAATGAAAAAGCACTTTAAGTAGTGCTTTTTTTGTTGAATAGGAAAGTTTTAATTATAAGTTCAGTATCCAAAGAGGTGTCCTTGGGATACTAAATGATAATGTCTATCATGTTACAATTCACAGCCAATAGCATTCTAATTAGTGTCTATTTAAAGCTGTGAATTGTAAATCTATTATGCTAATTTCTAATTTTTTAAAGGCAAGAACTTGAAAAACAAGCAAAAACAATGTAAAATAGTATAGATTATCATTTGGAAAGAGGAAATAACATGTTTTTAATAGTAGGTTTAGGAAATCCTGAAAATGAATATGCGAATACAAGGCATAATATGGGATTTGATACAATAAACAAATTAGCAAAACAATATGCCATTGAGATGAATAAAAATAAATTTAAAGGTATCTATGGAACTGGAATGATAGAAAATGAAAAAGTCATTCTTTTAAAACCACAAACTTATATGAATCTAAGTGGAGAAAGTGTGATAGAAGCTATTCATTTTTATAAAGTTGATTTAGAAAAAGTCATTGTTATTTATGACGATATGGATGTAGAACCAGGTAAAATAAAAATTAGAAAAAAAGGAGGACCAGGTTCTCATAATGGAATGAAATCTGTTGTACAAAATTTGAATTCAGAGGAGTTTACAAGAATTAGAGTAGGAATTGGAATACCTAAATATAAAAATGATAGAATTCAATATGTAATAGGAAAGATTTCATCAGAAGAAGATATAAAAAAATTAAATGTGGGAACAGATTATGCAAAAGATGCGGTAATAGAAATTATAAAAAATGGTGTAGATTCAGCAATGAATAAATTTAATTAGCAAGAGAGGGAAAAACAAGATGTTAGAATTAATAATAAAAAGAATAGAAAAACAAAGACAAATAGTACTAGTAGAAGATGGAAAAATAATAGAATATTATGAAGAAGCGGAAGATGATAATAAAAATGAAGGAAATATTTATATAGGTGTGGTAAAAGACATTGTAAAAGGAATGCAAGCAGCTTTTGTAGATATAGGTATAGAGAAAAACAGTTTAATTCATTTAAAAGATATTTTAGAAAAGAAAGATGAAAAAAAGGAAAAAACAAATATTAATCAAGATATTAGTACAGTTTTAAAACCAAATCAAAAATTATTAGTGCAAATAAAAAAAGACAGTAATGAGGAAAAAGGTGCTAGAATATCAACACATATTAGTTTGCCAGGGAAATATATTGTCCTTATGCCAAATACAGATATCATTACCGTTTCACAAAAAATAGAAAATAAAGAAGAACAAGAAAGATTAATAAAATTAGTAAGAGAGAATATTTCAAAAGGAAATGGAGCAGTTATTAGAACATCAGCAGAAGGAAAAGAAAAGGAACTTATTGAAGACATAAAATATGTAGAAAATAAATGGACAAAAATTGTTAAAGATAGCCAAGATGAAAATCAAAAAGCACCAAGGCAATTATATAAAAGTGAAGATATTGTTGAGAAAATGTTAATGGATTTGGCTAATAAAGAAATATCACAAGTGATTGTGAATAATAGTATAGATTATAATGAAATTAATAGAATAAAAAATGAAAATCAAGAATATAAGAACTTGCCAATAGCAGTAAAGAGTGAAGAATCCATTTTTGATATATATGATTTAGAACAACAAATCAATAAAATTAATAATAGGAAAATATGGTTAAAATGTGGAGGATTTATCACAATTGATAAAACAGAAGCATTAACTGCCATTGATGTCAATACTGGAAAATATACAGGGAATAAAACAATGGAAGATACTGTTTTTAAAGTGAATAAAGAAGCAACTGTTGAAATTGCAAAACAATTAAGGCTTAAAGATATAGGAGGAATTATTATTATTGACTATATAGATATGGAAGAAGAGGAAGATAAAAAAGCAATAGAAAATTTATTGAAAGAAGAATTAAGAAAAGACAGAAGCAAAACACAAATAGAAGGTTTTACAAAATTAGATTTAATGGAAATGACTAGAAAACATATATGTAGTCATAAAAATTGAACTTTGGGGACGTGTCAAAATGGACATTTTTTGTTCAAAATGGACAGGTCATTATAAATAATAAGATGCAATTAACTGGAAAATCGTAAAAAAGGAAGAGGATAGAATAAAAAATGAATGTAGGATTTATATCACTAGGATGTAGTAAAAATTTAATAGATACAGAATGTTTAATAGGAACATTTAAGGACAATCGATTCAAAGTTGTCAATGAAGAAGAAAAAGCAGATATTCTAGTAATTAATACTTGTGGATTCATAGAATCTGCAAAAGAAGAGGCAATTAATACTATATTAGAAATGGCAGAATATAAAAAACAGAGATGTCAATATTTAATTGTTATGGGGTGTTTGGTTCAAAGATATTATGAAGAGTTAATAAAAGCTTTACCAGAAGTAGACTTGTTTATAAAAATCGAAGATTACGACAAATTATGGGATAAAATAGAGGACTTATTAAAGAGAGGAATTGTTGAAAAAGAAAAGAAAAAGACAAGTAAAAAAATAACAGAAATACCTCAAATGCCAATGCTAACACAACAAGAATTTTTAAATAGAACGATTACAACAGGTAATAACTATGCCTATATAAAAATAGGAGAAGGATGCAGTAATAAATGCACATATTGTGCGATACCATATATTAGAGGACCTTTTGCTAGTAGAAAAATGGAGGATATTTTAGAAGAGGCAAATATGTTAGCCCAAAAAGGTATTAAAGAGTTAATTGTCATAGCTCAAGATACAACAAAATATGGAATAGACATATATGGAGAATCTAAATTAGCAGAACTATTGGAAAAATTAAGTAAAATAGATGGAATACAATGGATTCGTTTCTTGTACGCATATCCAGAAGGCATTACGAAAGAATTGATTCATGTTGTTGCAAACAATGATAAAATTGCCAACTATTTTGATATACCAATTCAACATATTTCAAATACAGTATTAAAAAGAATGAATCGAAGAACTAGCAAAGAACAAATAGAAAATTTATTAAAAACAATTCGTGAAAACATACCAGATGTTGTTTTAAGGACAAGCTTAATTGTAGGATTTCCAGGAGAAACAAAAGAAGATTTTGAAGAACTAAAAGAATTTGTAGAAGTTGCAAAGTTTGATAAATTAGGTGCGTTTATGTATTCGAAAGAAGATGGAACACCAGCAGAAAAATTACCAAATCAAATTCATGGAAATACAAAGAAAGCAAGATATAATCAAATTATGCAAATACAACAAGAAATTTCAAAAGAAATCCAAAGCACAAAAATCGGTAAAACATATGAAGTATTAATTGAAGATATGTCTTTTGACGGAAAATATTATAACGGAAGAACTATGCAAGATGTACCAGAAATGGATGGAATTGTGTATATAAAAAATGAAAAAGATAAAAAGCCAGAAGAAATTGTAAATCACTTTATTAATTGTAAAGTAACAGATGTTAGTGATTATGATGTAATCGCTGAAATGATATAGCCACCTGTATATTCTTAGGTGGCTTTTTTGTATAAGAAACCATATGAAAAATTTTTGTGTATGATAAGGTTAGTTTTTTCGTATTTACTATTTTACTAAGACCTTGAAAAATGGTATAATATATAGTGATAAAGAGTGTAGAAAGGAGTTATCAAAATGAAAATAAGACGATTAAGGAAAATGAAAAGAGTGGAGGAAAAAACGGAAAAATTAAAAGAATATTACTTTTATGAAGGAGGGTATAAGGAAATTTCCTTTGAAGTTATTCAGCACTTTAATCTAGACTACAAATTTAAGGTTGGGAGTATTAGTGTAGAAATATGCTATTCTCCTAAATTTCAGGACGAAAATAGGAAGAAAAGGATAAATGAATACCTGGAAGGCTACATAAAAGAAAAAAGAGGAGTGGAAGATGCAATGATTAATATTTCCATGTTGCAGAATGTGAAAGTTGCATATTCTATAGTATGTTGTAAAAACTTAAGACTCTTTATCAGAACTCCGTAGGGGATGGCGCTGCCACCCCTTATTTTATTGTCAGAGATTAATTATGTTCTTATTATATAAAAGAAATACCTTCTATTTATTTCCATTCTACATAGATTTTTCTAGATAAATGGAAATTACTTGAAAAATTGCATATAATCTAGTATAATAATGATATTGAAAAAGAGAAAGAAAAGGTGGAATAAAATTATGAAAAAAAGAGTATTAACAGGAGATAGACCAACAGGAAAGTTACATATAGGACATTATTTTGGTTCATTAAAAAAGAGAGTAGAAATGCAAAATAGTGGGAATTATGATATGTACATATTAATTGCAGATGTGCAAGCACTAACAGATAATTTTAATAATCCAGAGAAAGTAAGAAAAAATGTAAGAGAATTAGCAATGGATTATTTAGCATGTGGAATTGATCCAGAAAAAACAACTATATATATTCAATCTATGATACCAGAAACAGCAGAATTAACCGTATACTATTCAAATTTGGTAACAATTGCAAGACTTCAAAGAAACCCAACTGTAAAAACAGAAATTGCTCAAAAGAAAGAATTATTTGGAGAAAGTGTAACATATGGATTTTTAGGTTATCCAGTAAGTCAAGCAGCTGATATTACTACATTTGAAGGAGAATTGGTTCCAGCAGGTGAAGACCAAGAACCATTAATTGAACAATGTAGAGAAATTGTTAGAAAATTTAATAGTATTTATGGAGAAGTATTAGTAGAACCTAAAATTGTATTATCAGAAGGAAAAAGAATAAAAGGATTAGATGGCAATGAAAAAATGGGAAAATCTCTTGGAAATGCTATTTATTTGTCAGACACAGAAGAGGAAATAACAAAAAAAGTTATGAGTGCAGTAACAGATCCTAATAGAATAAAAAAAGATGATTTAGGGAATCCTGATATATGTATGGTAGCATATTATCATAAACTATTTTCTACAAAAGAAGAAATTGATACAGTATGTGCAGAATGTAGAGCAGGAAAAAGAGGATGTGTTGCTTGTAAAAAACAATTAGCAAAAAATATTAGTGAATATTTGAAACCAATTAGGGAAAAAAGAAAATATTATGAAGAAAATCCAGAGCTAGTGGATAAAATTTTAAAAGAAGGAACAGAAAAAGTAAGAAAAACAGCACAAGAGACAATGAAAAAGGTAAAAAAGGCAATGAAATTAGATTATTTTGAATAAATGTCCTTTTGGGGACGTTTCTGTTTGGGACATTTTTGTATAAAAATGTTTCAAACAAAACCATTTATGGAGGTAAAGTATGTTTACAGATTACACAAAAATCATTATAAAATCAGGAGATGGGGGAAATGGAGCAGTATCTTTTAGACGTGAAAAATATGTAGCAGCTGGTGGACCTGATGGTGGAGACGGAGGAAAAGGTGGAGACATTTATTTTCAAGTTGATAAAGATAAAAATACATTAATTGATTTTCGATATAATAAAAAGTTTAAAGCGGGAAATGGTGAAAATGGTAGTGGAAGCCATTGCAACGGAAAATATGGAAAAGACTTATATATCAAAGTTCCTATTGGGACAGTTATAAAAGATGTAGAAACAGGAAAAGTGGTAGCAGACTTATCCACTCCAGAACAAACAGAATTGGTTTTAAAAGGTGGAAGAGGAGGACGAGGAAATTCTCATTTTGCAACTTCTACAAGACAAGCTCCTAGATTTTCAGAAGATGGAGATAAAGGAGAAGAAAAAGAAGTTATATTAGAATTAAAATTATTGGCAGATGTGGGATTATTAGGATTTCCTAATGTTGGAAAATCTACTTTTTTATCAATCGTTACTGATGCAAAGCCTAAAATTGCCAACTATCATTTTACCACTTTACAACCAAACTTAGGCGTTGTAAAAACCAAAAATGGTGATGGATTTGTTATTGCAGATATTCCAGGAATTATTGAAGGGGCAAGTGAAGGTGTAGGTTTAGGAATTCAATTTTTAAGACATGTAGAAAGAACAAGATTATTATTACACTTTTTAGATGTATCAGGACAAGAAGGAAGAAATCCAGTAAATGATTTTTATACGATTAACAAAGAATTAAAAAATTATAGTGAAAAATTAAGTACCAGACAACAAATTATCGTAGCAAATAAAATAGATGTACAAAATGAAGAGCTTATAAAAGAGGTAGAAGATTTAGCTAAAAAAGAAGGATTAGAATTGTACAAAATTTCAGCAGCTACGAAACAGGGCGTACAAGAATTAATCGACCATGTAGCAGAAGTATTAAAAACATTACCAAAAGAAGAATTAGTAGAGATAGAAGATAAAAAAGTATATACATTAGAAGAAAAAGAGGATGACTGGACAATTAAAATAGAAGATGGCGTATTTATTGTATCAGGAAGAGCAGTTCAAAGGTTAATGGGAAGAGTAAATATCGAAGATAATGAATCTATGTATTACTTACAAAAATGTTTAAAGAATATGGGAATTGAAGATAAGCTAAAAGAAATGGGCGTTTGTGAAGGTGATACGGTTATTTTAGATGATTGGGAATTAGAATGGTATGAGTAAATTGTCCAATTGGGGACGTTTCTGTTTGGGACATTTTTTTATATTATTTAATTAAAAACAAATGTATTAAATTTTATTCATTACTCGGCTAGCATTGCAGAATAAATAAATTCTAAAATTATCAAGCAGGCACTTCTCAAAGAGAAATTTGAGATTCTCCTACTTGATAATTTTAGAATTTCTAATATTCTTTCATTTGCATTCGTAATTTCATAAAATTTAATACATTTGTTTTTTTAAAACTGATTCATATAAAAAATGTCCCAAACAGAAACGTCCCCAATTGGACAAAAATTTATAAATAATAGTTGACGAATTTCAAAAAAAATGATATAAATATTAAGTAAAATTTATGGCCCCTTGGTCAAGCGGTTAAGACGCCACCCTCTCAAGGTGGAATCATGGGTTCGATTCCCGTAGGGGTCACCATATATTAAAAGGGAGTAGCTTTTAATTACTAATCAACAGTCGCGATAATTATTTATCTGGTTAGTAAGCTTTAAAAAAGTAAGCAAGACTTTTAAAAGGATAAAATCTTTTTAAGGGTCTTTTTTTGTTGAATAGGAAAAATTAATTTTTCCTATTCAACAAAAAAACAATTTTTCGCGTCGACAAATCTTTACGCTTCTTCGAGAACTTAAATATATATAGTTAAATTAGAAAAGTAGAGAAAAGTTCTCGCGAAGCGAGATTTGTTATTGAAAAGGAAAAGTAGAGAAAAGTTCTCGCAAAGAGAGATTAATTCTATGATCATTAAAAAGATTTTATTAAAGGAAATGGAGGCTACAAAAATGTAAAGATAAAAGTTAATAAATATTAAAATTTTTACATAAAAATAAAACTAAAATATTGATATATTTTCACTGTTTGGATAAAATAAAAGTGAAAATATGCGGAAAAAATTAAAGGAGGAAAAAAATTGGAAAGTAAAAACTGGTTTAACAAAGAAGTAAAGGATGTTGAAAAAGAACTAGAAACAAATCAAGAAATAGGTTTGTCAGTAGAAGAAGTAACAAAAAGAAGAGAAAAATATGGATTAAATCAATTAAAAGAAAAGAAGAAAAAATCTTTGTTTATGAGATTTGTAGACCAATTTAAAGATTTTTCTATTATCATTTTAATTATCGCAGCCATTGTATCAGGATTTGTAGGAGTGGCAGAAGGAGAAGGAATTACAGATACCATTATTATCTTAATTGTTGTTATCTTAAATGCGATTATTGGTGTAACACAAGAATCAAAAGCAGAAAAATCACTAGAAGCTTTGCAAAAATTAACAGATCATGCTTCTAAAGTTATAAGAGATGGAAATGTAACTGTTGTTCCAGCAAAAGAATTGGTACCAGGAGATATCGTAGTATTAGATACAGGAGATTATATCCCAGCAGATTTAAGAATTACTGAAGCAGTAAACTTAAAAGCACAAGAAGCTTCTTTAACAGGAGAATCTGTACCAATAGATAAAATAACAGAGAAAATCGAAGGAGAAGACGTTGGTATTGGTGATAGAACCAATATGTTATTCTCATCTAGTTTAGTAACCTATGGTAGAGGAAAAGGAATTGTTGTAGAAACAGGAATGACAACAGAAGTAGGAAAAATTGCGGAAATGATTAATGAAACAGAAGAACAAATTACACCTTTACAACAAAAATTAAACAAATTAGGAAAAACATTAGGAATCGCAGCAATCATTATTTGTGCTGTTATTTTCATTATAGGATTATTCCAAAACAAAGAACCAATTCATATGTTTATGACAGCTGTATCATTAGCAGTAGCAGCAATACCAGAAGGATTAGTAGCTGTATCAACGATTGTATTGGCAATTGGTGTACAAAAAATGGTTAAGAGAAATGCGATTGTTAAGAAATTACCAGCAGTTGAAACATTAGGAAGTGCAACCGTTATTTGTTCAGATAAAACAGGAACTTTAACACAAAACAAGATGACAGTAGAAAAAGTATTTTTAAATGGAGAAACGAAAGACTTAAGTGAAATCAATAGTAAAAATGTATCAGAAGATATGACAACATTGGTATATGCCAATATGTTATGTAATGATACCAAAATTGCAAAAGATGGAACTTTAACAGGAGATCCAACAGAAACAGCATTGGTAGATATGGCATTTAAGTTAAATTTTGATCCATCTATTTATGATAGAATGGCACGTATTGCAGAAGTACCATTTGACTCAGATAGAAAATTAATGACAACAGTCAATAAAGTAAATGACAACTATATAGCTTACACCAAAGGTGGTGTAGATGAATTACTAAGAATTTGTAAAGGATATTTATATAATAATGAAATAAAAAGTGACTTAGATAATTATGCTGCAACAATAAGACAAAAAAATGAAGAAATGGCAAAAGAAGCTTTAAGAGTTCTAGCTTGTGGATATAAAGAATTTGACCATGAACCAACAAAAGAAGAATTAGAAAATATAGAAAGTGATTTAATATTTGTTGGTATGGTCGGAATGATAGATCCACCAAGAGAAGAAGCAAAAAAAGCAGTAGAAAAATGTAAGACAGCAGGAATCAAAACCGTTATGATTACAGGAGATCATAAAATTACAGCAACTGCTATCGCAAAGAAATTGGGAATTTTGGAAAATGAAGATGAAGCTATTACAGGTTTAGACTTAGAAAAAATGTCTGATGAAGAATTGCAAAAAAGTGTAAGACATTACTCTGTATATGCGAGAGTATCTCCAGAACATAAGGTTAGAATTGTAAAAGCATGGCAGAAAAATGGCGAAATTGTAGCCATGACAGGTGATGGCGTAAATGATAGTCCTGCATTAAAAACATCAGATATCGGTTGTGCAATGGGAATTGTTGGAACAGATGTTGCAAAAGAAGCAGCAGATGTTATTCTAACAGATGATAACTTTGCAACCATTGTATCAGCAGTAGAAGAAGGAAGAAGAATTTATGATAATATATTAAAAGTTATCCAATTCTTATTATCAAGTAACATAGGAGAAGTTGTTGTACTATTCTTAGCAACATTATTAACACCATTATTTGCACAATGGTTTGGAATTACAGATATAACACACTTAGAAATTTTATTACCAATACACATCTTATGGATAAACTTAGTAACAGATTCATTACCAGCATTAGCATTAGCTTTTGACCCAGCAAATGTAGATATTATGAACAGAAAACCAAATAAGCCAGGAAAAGGTGTATTTACTAAAGGAATGACATGGAGAGTGATATATCAAGGTGTTATGATAGGATTATTAACACTTGGAGCATTTATGATAGGTCTTGCAACAACAACAGAACCAATCGATGGATTAACATTAGATGAATCAAAAATAGAAGTAGGTCAAACAATGGCATTTGTAACATTAGCCTTTTCAGAATTAGTACATGTATTTAATGTAAGAAATAACAAAAAATCTATCTTTAAAACAAAAGTATTTAATAATAGTAAATTAATATGGGCAGTACTTGGGTCAGCATTACTAATGGGAATTATCTTAGCAGTACCGGCTTTAAGAGGAATCTTTAGTATACCAGTATTACCAACACAAAATATCGTAGAATTAATTGGTTTAGTGATTTCACCATTAATTATTGTAGAATTGTTTAAATTGTTCAGAATTAATAGTTTTAAAGATGAATAGAAAAAAGGGAAAGTGGGTGGACTCATTTTCCCTTTTTGTAGTTATAAAATTAAAAAATATAAAATATAAAATCATTACACAATTTTGTATAAGCTAAATTTTCATAGAAATTCTAAAATAAAAAAGTGAGCAGCTTTCATTGTTGCTTTATTCTAAAGCAAAATGAACATTCCTCACTTTTTTATTAAGGAATTTCTAATTTCAAATTTAGATACGCAAAATCGTTTCACTTTTTTATATTCTATATTTTTATTTCTAGATAAATAAAAAGGGGAAAATGAATATATCCCCACTTTCCCTTTTTATAGGGTATCCTTAATAAAAAATTAATAAATCCTCTATTTATTATTAATAAAAATGTGGTATATTATATATGCTAGAAGATAAATGTAAAAATAAAAACAAATAAAGTTGCAATGAACTTTAAAGATTAAAGTTCAAGAAAGGAAAAATTATGTACAATATATTAGTAGTTGATGATGATAAAGAAATTGTAAATGCCATTGAAATTTATTTATCTCAAGAAGGATATCATATTATAAAAGCCTATGATGGAGAAAAGGCTTTAGAAAAATTAAAAGAAAATGAAATTCATTTAATTATTTTAGATATCATGATGCCAAATAAAGATGGGATTGAAACATTGCAAGAAATTAGAAAAGATAAAACCATTCCTGTGATTATGCTTTCTGCAAAATCAGAAGATTATGATAAGATTTCAGGATTAAATACAGGAGCTGATGATTATGTAACAAAACCATTTAATCCATTAGAATTAATTGCAAGAGTAAAATCTAATATTAGAAGATATGTGGATTTTAGTCATGCAAATTATACAAATGGAAAGAATGAAAATCAAAAAGAAAAGTTACTAAAAACGGGCACTTTAGAAATGAATGATGAAACAAAAAAGGTTATGGTAGACGGAAAAGAAATAAAATTGACAGCAACAGAGTATAACATATTAAAATTTTTACTAAAGAACAAGGGAAAAGTGTATTCTATAGAACAAATTTATGAAAATGTTTGGAATGAAGAAAGTTATGGTGCGGAAAATATTATAGCAGTACATATTAGGCATATTAGAGAGAAAATAGAAATTAATCCTAAGGAACCCAAATACCTAAAAGTTATTTGGGGAATAGGATATAAAGTAGAAGATATTCCATAATATGAAAAGTTTGTTATTCAAAAATAATTCTAATATTTGAATGAAGAAAATATAGCAAAAATAGAAAGTGTAAAAAGAGTAAAAAAGAAGGTGAGTACATGCAAAATGCAAAAGAATCTATATTATTAAAATTTTTATGTTATATATTCATTCCGATTATGATTTTTGTTTTGACCATTAGTATTATAGATGTATCTATTACATCTCAATATGGAGAAATGGAAGGACCAGAAGAATACATTGAAACAGAAGAATTTGGAAGAGAATATTTATTGGCACTAATTTATAAAGTTCAAGATATTAGCGAAGATAAAGAGGAACAAAGAATAAATCAAAAAAATACAAATACTTCACAAACATCTGAAATGATATCAGAATCATATTTAACAGCTTCAGAGACAAATACAAGTGGAGATACATCATTTGACAAAGAGACTAGTAAGTTGTTTAGTCATTACAATGAAATTGAAGACGAAAGTTATGAATATCCAGTATATTATGAAGTAGCAAACTATAATAGTACAATGATAAGCCAATATATTAATTATATTATTATAGACGAAGAAACAGGAAATATGTTTACTAATATTCGATCTAATAATTATCCAGAAGAGATAAATAAATTAAAAGCAGAAAAAACGTATTGGAGTTATCAAGATGGAAATATAATTACCAATATTAATACCATAAATCAAGAAAGCACAAAATATATGACTTCATCTGCTTATTCAATAGATAATTTTGAAGGATATGAAGTATATTCCAATATTGCCCCAGATACTTTAAATTATTCAAATTCTTTATATGTGCAACAAACCGTATATAATATATTTAAAGGACATGAAAACTTACCTGCTTATTTAATACCATTGTCAGCTATTTCAATCATTATTATGATTGTGTATTTAATTTGGGCAACAGGACATGAAAAGGGAAAAGAAGGTATACAATTAAATAGTATTGATAAAATTTCTTATGAAATCATATCCATTGTGATTATGTTTGTCATTGGTATGATGATGAGTTTTGCAATAGCAAGTGTAGAATCACAAATTCCACAAAGAATTCTAATGTCTGTATTTCTACTATGTTACTTAATTGGATATGCATGTTTGGCAGTATGGGTTAGTACAACAATTAGGAGACTAAAAGCAAAACAATTTATCCGTTCATTTTTAACCTATAAAGTATGTAGATGGATAAAAGTAACGATTGAAAAAATTTTTAGGAAAGTAACAGATAAAGAAAATGCAAACCGAAAAATTACCATTATGTATTGGGGATTTGTTGTTATTAGTATCATATTAGCATGTACTATGTGGAGTGGAATCGGATTACTTGTATTAATTGCTTTTTGGATGTGGACATATTATAAATTACTTCAATACAACAAAAAAGTACAAAAAATTAATGAGGCATTAAGAAATATATATGAAGGAAATCCAAACGTAAAACTAAATGAAGAAGAATTAGAAGGTACATTAAAAATTATGGCAAAATATATCAATGATATTGCAGGTGGATTTACCAATGCCATTGACCAAAGTTTAAAATCAGAAAGACTAAAAACAGAATTAATCACAAATGTATCACATGATATCAAGACACCATTAACATCTATCATAAACTATGTAGATTTATTGAAAAAAGAAGAGATTAATAATGCACAAATAGAACAATATATTGCTGTATTAGATAAAAAATCACAAAGACTAAAAAAATTGATAGAAGATTTAGTAGAAGCATCTAAAGTCTCTTCTGGAAATGTCAAGTTAAATATGGAAGTCATTAACTTAAAAGAATTATTAAATCAAACTATTGGTGAATTTGAAGATAAATTAGAAAAGAAAAATTTAAAAACAGAAATGGATTTACCAAATGAAAATGTGCTAATTACAGCAGATAATCGCTACTTATATAGAGTAATAGAAAATGTATTTAGTAATATTTCAAAATATGCTTTAGAAGGTTCTAGAGTATATATCAAACTAGAAAAACACAAAGAAGAAGTGTATCTAGAATTTAAAAATATATCAAAAGATAAATTGAATATTAGTGCAGAAGAATTGATGCAACGATTTGTGAGAGGAGATAAATCAAGATACACAGAAGGAAGTGGGTTAGGTCTTTCTATTGCAGAAAGTTTAACAGAATTACAAGGTGGTAAATTTAAAATAGATATAGATGGAGATTTATTCAAAGTAGAAATCAAATGGAAAGGTGAAAGCTAAAATGTGCCCAAATTTGTTCAAAAAGGTTTGCAAAATAGAAAGTAAAAAACACAAGTAATTGAATGAAAAGCATCTCATTTAGTAGATACAATAAAATACTAAATGAGATGTATTTTTATGGTATAGGAAAAATCGCTTTTCCTATACCATAAAAAACAACATTGCACAGAAAAATTGCATAGCAATTTTTCGCGTCGACAAATCTTTACGC
>CAJFLB010000036.1 GCA_904387305.1 uncultured Clostridia bacterium | reverse complement strand
ATTATACTATTTAGAATTTAATCTTACAAATTTTACTTTGTGTAAAGGTTATATCCATATTTATATATTACATTTGGAATTTACTTTGTAAATTTACGTGTTTTTAAATAAGAGAAATATAATAATAAAATGAATATTGTGATATAATATAATACATAATAAAAAGAAAACAATAAAATTGAAAATTTGGTATTTTAAATGTAATAGAAAAATAATGAAATATTAAAATTGCCAAATATCAAGGAAAGGAAACATATGAACGATATAAAAAAAGAAATAAAAAAAGGGATACAGCTTCATATTTTAAATACAGATAAATTTAAAACAAACTTAGTGGCCATTTTTTTAACAACAAAACTTGAAAGAGAAACAGTAACAGCAAATGCACTTATTTCAGCTGTATTAAGAAGAGGAACCAATAACATGAAGACACAAGAAGAGATTAGCAAACAATTAGAAGAATTGTATGGTGCTAGTTTTGACTGTGGTATTGATAAAACAGGAGATAATCAAGTACTAAAATTTTATATTGAAACTGTAAATGATGCATTTTTACCACAATCTAATGAAAATGTATTAAAAAAATCTATTGAAAATATCATAGATGTTATATTTAATCCATTAGTGGAGAATAATGCTTTCAAAAAAGAATATGTAGAACAAGAAAAGAACAACATGAAGCAAAGAATAGAAGGAAGAATTGATAACAAAAGAAGATATGCATTAGACAGATGTATAGAGGAAATGTATAAAGACAAACCATTTGGATTATACAGATTTGGATATGTAGAAGACTTAAATAACATCAATGAGACAAATTTATATGAAAGATACAAACAATTAATTAGGGAATGTAAAATAGATATATTTGTTTCAGGAAATGTAAATGAAGAAGTAGAAAATATCATAACAGAAAATCAAAATGTAAAAAAATTAGAAGAAAGAGAACCTAGCTACCATAAAGAAAGTGAAAAAAATACGGTTAAGCAAGGCGAAAAAACTGAAAAAATGGATGTAATGCAAGGAAAATTAGTAGTGGGGCTAGATGTGAATTCACAAAACGAAGATGAAAAATATAATGTTATGATATATAACACTATTTTAGGTGGAAGTGCAAATTCTAAAATATTTCAAAATGTTAGAGAAAAAGCAAACTTAGCATATGAAGCAAGCTCTAGGTATTTTAGATATAAAGATAATATATTTGTAAATTGTGGAATAGAAATTTCAAATTATGAAAAAGCATTAAATTTAATAAAAGAGCAATTAGAAGATATGAAAAATGGAAAATTCACTGAAGAAGAAGTAGAAAATGCAAAAAAGGCAATTATATCATCAATAAAAACAATTGATGATGAGCAAGATACAAGTATTACGTATTACTTCGGACAAGAAATGTCTGGAAATCAAAAATCAGTGGATGACTATATAGAAAGAATAGGAAAAGTAAATAAAGAAGATGTTATACAAGTGGCTAATAAAGTGGAAATCAACACAATATATTTTTTAAGAAATTAATGATGATAGGAGAAAAATAGATGCAAGTGATAGAAAATTCAAAAGTAAAGGAAAAGTTATACTTAGAAAAGTTAGAAAATGGCTTAACAGTCATGATTATTCCCAAAAAGGGAATGAAGAAAAAATATATGATATGGGGAACCAATTATGGTTCAAATGAAAATGTATTTATTGTTCCTGGAGAAGATACAAAAACAGAAGTTCCAAATGGTATTGCTCATTTTTTAGAGCATAAACTGTTTGAACAAGAAAATGGTACAAATAGTTTAGATACTTTAACATCTTTGGGCGTGGATGCAAATGCTTTTACAACAAATGATATGACAGCATATCTATTTGGATGTACAGATAATTTTTATCCAGCTATGGATGAATTAATGGATTATGTACAAAATCCTTATTTTACGGATGAGAATGTAGAAAAGGAAAAAGGCATCATAGGACAAGAAATTATGATGTATGATGATTCTCCAGACTGGAAAGTGTATCTAAATGCAATGAAAATCTTATATCACAATCATCCAGTAAAAATTGATGTTGTTGGAACGATAGATTCTATTAGTAAAATAGACAAAGAAGTTTTATATAAATGTTATCATACATTTTATAACTTATCGAATATGGCAATCGTCGTATGTGGTGACTTTGAACCAGAAAACATACTAGAAGAAATCAAGAAAAGATTGAAAGAAAACAAAGCAACTGGGAAAATACAAACATTTTATCCAGAGGAACCAGATACGATTGTAAAAGAAAAAATAGAGCAAAAAATGGAAGTAAGTAGACCAATGTATACCATTGCGATAAAGGTAAAACCAACAGACAATCCAGAAGAAATGGTAAAAAGAGAGATTGCTATTCAAATTATATTAGAACTTTTAATAGGAAAAAGCTCAGAATTATATAAGCAATTATATGATGAGGGAATCGTTTTCGGGGGAATTGGATCAAGCTATGAATATTCAGAAAACTATGCACATGTGATTATTTCAGGACAATCGAATGAGCCAGAACAAGTATATAGTAGAATAAAACAAGAGATAAATAGACAAAAACAAGAAGGAATTTCTGAAAACAACTTTAACAGAATAAAAAAGAAACTTTATGGAGAATATGTAAAAGATTATGATGATGTAGAAAACATTGCCAATATGTTTTTAACGAATTATTTTATGGGAATCAATAGTTTTGATTATTTAAATCAAATAGACACGATTGATGTAGAATATTTAACACAAGTGTTAAATGATGTATTTAAGGAAGAAAAAATGGTAATATCTATTGTCAAAAATTAAAAAAATCAGCCCAAAAGAAATGTTTACTGTAAAAAAATGATTAAGTGAGAAAATAAAGTAAGATTGTAGCGAAATGAAAAAAATTTGACATTTAGTTTGGCATAATAAAGAAAGTAGAAAAAACAGTATTAAGATAAGAAAAATCATAATACTGTTTTTTTCTATTTTTTGGTGTCGAAAAATGTAAAAATCCGTCATACGAAACTTGACAAAAACAAGTGAAATAGCTTGACTGAGAGATTTTTGTGTGGTAATTTATAAATATACAGAAGATAAATTAGAGAAAAGGAGAGATAGAAATGTTAAATGATGAAATTTGTAAATTACGTGATAAATTAAATAAAAGTATAGAAGAAGGAAAAGATTATCATATCATTTATAAGATTAGTGTAGAACTTGACGAATTAATTGCGTCTTATTATGATAAAGATAATAAAAAAAAACCGGTAATCGTGTTGGCTTAAAAAAATAATTCCCTACAATATTTATTGTGGGGAATGTTTTTTTGGGGACAGAGGACAGAGGGCAGGGGTCATTGGGGGTCATTGGGACCAGATCTGCCAAACAGATCTGGTCCCAATGACCCCCAATGGCCCCGGCCCCTGCTCCCCAAAAAGGACAAAATTTCTTTCAAAGCACTTGAAAAAAATTATAAAATAAGATATAATTTTTTGCCAATGAGAGGTAAAAAATTATGGAAATAAATAAACATATAATAGATAATTTATGTGATGATGCAGGAACATCTAGAACAAGAAAAGCACATGAATATAAAGAAGAAGGAAGAGTAGATATTATTGATTTTGAATATCAAAATCCACTAAATTTTGAAATTAAAGGAAGTGTGTATGGAAATGAAGAATACCATACCTATATTTTTGTACAAAATGGAGAAGTAGAAGATATTACCTGTACATGCCAAGATTATTATAACCATTATGGAATCTGTAAACATGCACTAGCAATGGTATTAGAATTTGCAGATAATGAAAATCATATAAAAGAAGGAACAGATTCTAGAAATGAAGATATGTCAGAAAGACATGACTCACCTTCAAGTTATGATAAATACAGAGGATTTAAGCAAATTGTCAATATTTTTTATAATGAAGAGATAGAAGGAATTGATGAGGAAGAAACAGAGTTAAAAGAGCAAGGGACAATTAAATTAGAACCTGAAATTTTTTATGATAAATTCACAGGAGATATGAAAGTCGAGTTCAAAGTAGGAAATAAAAGAATGTATAAAATTAAGAATTTATCAGAATTTTATACAAGAATGTTAAACAAAGAACTATATCGTTATGGACAAAAATTACAATTTGTTCATACAAGAGAAAGTTTTGAAAAAGAAAGTTTACCATTATTAGATTTTTTAATGAAGTATGCAGAAATTATTAAATATGCTAATTCGAATTCCAACAGTAATTATCGATTTTATGGAAATGCTTTAAGTGAAACCAGCATTATTTTAAGCAATAGTGGAATAGATGATATATTTGAAATTATGAAAGGGAAAAAAATAAGCTTTCAAAGAGAATATAAACAAACAGAAATTGAATTTACAGAAGAACAACCCAATATCCAATTTAAGTTGAGAAAGCTAGATGAAGACAATTATGAAATCGTACCAAATGTTGAAATCTATAAAATTTCTATTGTAAAAGGAAAAACATATAAATATATTTTAGATGAACATAAATTATATAGATGTAATAAGAAATTTGAAAAATCAAATTTAAAATTATTAGAAATTTTCAGACAAAACTATATGACAGAAGTAAAATTAGGAAAAGAGGAATTATCACAGCTATTTTCTGTCATTATTCCAAAAGTAAAAAATGCTATAAAATTAGAAAATATTTCTGAAGAAGAGGTTGAAAAATACAGACCAAAAACCTTGATAACAAAAGTATATTTAGATTTTGACAATCATGATTATTTAATAGCTGATGTAAAATTCTGTTATGACAATCAAGAATTTAATCCACTAGATGAAAAGCAAAAAATAGAGATACCAAGAAACATGATAAAAGAAACAAAAGCATTAAATATTTTTCGTAAAACAGGATTTATGTTAGATGTAAAAAACTTAAGATTTATCTTACCAGATAATGATAAAATTTATCAATTTTTAACCCAAGATATCAATTATTATATGCAAAACTTTGAGGTTTTGGCAACAGAAAATTTCAAGAAAAAACAAATTAGACAACCTAAGATGGGAGCAATTGGTGTAAAAATAGAAAATAATTTGTTGTCTATTGATTTAAATAATTTAGATATAGATGTAAAAGAACTAGAGAAAATTATGCAAAAATATAATCTAAAGAAAAAGTATTATAGATTAAAAGATGGAAGTTTTTTAGAGTTAGAAGATAATAAAGAATTAGATTTTATTGATAAATTGGTTACTGGAATGGATATCGAATATAAAGACTTAGAAGAGGGAGAGGTTAATCTTCCTATGTATAGAAGTCTATATCTAGAAGAATTATTAAAAGGAACAAAAGGTAAACAAGTTATCAAAAATGAAAATTATAGAAATACGGTTAATGAATTAAAAAAAGATAATGAAAATGATAGTATAAAAGTGCCAGAAATATTAGAAAATACTTTAAGATATTATCAAAAAATCGGATTCAAATGGCTAAAAACATTAGACAAATATAAATTTGGTGGAATATTAGCAGATGACATGGGATTAGGAAAAACAGTACAAATGTTATCCATTATTATAGATTATGTGCAAAATACTCCAAAAGAAGAAAGAAGAACCAGTATTGTCATATCTCCTAGTTCTTTAGCATTAAATTGGCAAAATGAAGCAGAAAAGTTCACGGGAGGATTACAGACACTTGTCATTAATGGTACATTATCAGAAAGAAAAAGAAAAATTGCAGATATTGAAAATTATGATTTAGTAATCACTTCTTATGATTTATTAAAAAGAGATATAGATTTATACAAAGATAAAAACTATCAGTTTAGATACATGATAGCAGATGAAGCACAGTATTTGAAAAATAGTAACACACAAAATGCAAAATCAATCAAAAAGATTAGTGCAGATACTAGATATGCATTAACAGGAACACCAATTGAGAATTCTCTAGCAGAATTATGGTCAATATTTGACTATATTATGCCTGGATATTTATTCTCTTATAAAAAATTTAAAACACTTTATGAAACACCAATTGTGAAAGAAAATAATGCACAAGCATTAAATAAATTAAAAATGTTAATAGAACCATTTATCCTAAGAAGAACAAAGGCAGAGGTATTAACAGAATTACCAGAAAAAACAGTAACGGTGCTAAACAATGAAATGGAAGAAGAACAAAAAAATCTATATGTTTCATATTTGCTACAAGCAAGAGAAGAAGTAGCAGAAGAAATCAACTTAAATGGTGTTGAAAAAAGCCATATCAAAATATTAGCTGTTTTAACAAGATTAAGACAAATTTGTTGCCATCCAAGTTTATTTATTAAAGATTATACAAATGGAAGCAGTAAATTAAATCAGTGTATGGAAATTATAGAAGATGCTGTAAAAGCTGGACATAAGATATTGCTATTTTCTGGATATACATCAATGTTTCCAATTATTGAAAAAGAATTGCGAAATTTGAATATAAAATATTTTAAACTAACAGGAGCAACAAAGGTAGATGAAAGAATTGACTTGGTAGATGAATTTAATGAAAATCCTAATATTAAAGTATTTTTAATATCTCTAAAAGCAGGAGGAACAGGTTTGAATTTAACAGGGGCAGACATGGTAATTCATTATGATCCATGGTGGAATATATCTACAGAGAACCAAGCAACAGATAGAGCATATAGAATAGGACAAAAAAATAATGTGCAAGTATATAAATTAATTACGAAGAACTCTATTGAAGAAAAAATATATGAATTACAACAAAAGAAAGCAGAGCTAATTGATAATATGCTTAGCACAAAAACCTCATTTATTAACACATTATCTAAAGAGGATATAATGAAATTATTTGAGGAGTGATGATTTGAAGATTTGGGGATGGAGAAAAAATCATCATCAGAAAGGAATATATCAAAATATGGAAAAAATAACTTTTGATGAAAAAACAAAAAATGATATTCAATTAAGAAGTAGATTACGTCATTTTAGTACAGATAAAATAATTGAAAGAAGCTATGGAAAGCTCCCATCACTTAGTGGTTACATGAATGGAGAAAAATTTTTAGCATTTGAAGGGCTAAATTATTTACCGTCCATTGTTACAATTATCCAAAATACAAAATGTATAGAATATAATCGTGAAGATGATTCTCATATGTATTATGTGGAAAATAGTGAAGATGAACAAGGATGGAAGCACGAATTGAGAGTGAATGAACAACCTAACATGCAAGCTGCTATTGAGAGTATTCATCTAGAAACACCAAAAGGAAAAATAGTTTTACAAAGTAGAGTTGCAGAAGATAAGGATGATTTTCGAACAGAGTCTAAAGTAATTTTAGCCAGAAAAGATTTACTGACAAATTACTTGTTAAGAGCAGTATATAACAAGAAAACAGATTATATAGAACAGAAATCACCAATCAGAATTATTTTAATTATGGATGATGGAAAAGAAAGAATAGAAAGACAATATAGTTTACAAGAGGATGGACAATATCTTGTGGAATATAGAGGCTCTGAAGAAAACATGGAAAATACGAAAGAAACAACAGTGTCATTGGAAGGTATAAAGAAATTAATAGAAAATAAGCAAATTTCTTTCGAAATGCCCAAATTTTTAGAAGAATATATAGCTGGGGGATATGGAACCCTAGAGGAAGTAGAAGCAATAGCGGAGGAAATACAAAAAAGGAAATTAGACAAAAATACAATGGGAGAAGAGATGGAACATTAATATGAAAAATTATATAACAATTATAGGTGGAGGATTAGCAGGAACAGAAGCTGCTTATCAAATTGCCAAAAGAGGAATAAAAGTAAAATTATATGAAATGAAGCCAGTTAAATTTTCACCAGCGCATAGTAATCAAAATTTAGCAGAAATTGTATGTAGCAATTCTTTTAAATCTAACTTATTAACCAATGCATGTGGAGTGCTAAAAGAAGAACTAAGAAGACTAGATTCATTATTGATTAAAATAGCAGATGAAACCAGTGTGCCTGCTGGACAAGCATTGGCAGTAGATAGAGAAGTGTTTTCAGAAAAAGTAACAAAGGTAATTGAAGAAAATGAATATATAGAAGTCATACATGAAGAAATTACCAATGTTGAAGAAATCGCAAAAGAAGGGATAGTTATCATTGCAACAGGGCCATTAACATCAGAAGGATTAGCAAAAGATATTCAAAAAATAACAACACAAGACAAACTATATTTTTATGACGCAGCAGCACCAATTATCAGCAAAGAGAGCATAGATTTTCATATAGCTTTTTATGGAGATAGATATTCTCAAGAAAAGAAAAAAGAAGAAAGTCTAGAAGAATGGAAAAAACGAATAGAAGAGGAAAGAGAAAAACAAAGCTATATTAATCTTCCAATGAACCAAGAAGAATATGAAAATTTTGTAAAAGAATTAGTTAATGCAGAAGTGGTAACATTACATGATTTTGAAAAAAGAGAAATTTTTGAAGGCTGTATGCCAATAGAAATTATGGCAAAGAGAGGACTAGATACTTTACGATTTGGTCCATTAAAACCAGTTGGGTTTGATGACCCAAGAACAGGAAAAAGACCATATGCAGTTGTACAATTAAGACAAGATGATAAACAAGCGACTATGTACAATATGGTTGGTTTCCAAACCAATCTAAAATATGGAGAACAAAAAAGAGTTTTTTCTATGATACCAGGATTGCAAAATGCTGAATTTATAAAATATGGGGTTATGCATAGAAATACCTATATTAATTCTACAGAATTATTAGATGAAACATACAACTTAAAAAACAATCCTAATATCTATTTTGCAGGACAAATCACAGGAGTAGAAGGATATGTAGAATCGATTTCTTCTGGAATGGTGGCAGGAATCAATGCAGTACAAAAATTTAATAAAATAAAGAAAAAAGAAAAAGAAATAAATAAAATACCGAGTATTGAAATGAACAAATTGAACGAGAACGATTCGCCAAAAGTAATATTTTCCGAAAATACAGTAATAGGAAGTCTAGCTAAATATATATCTACACCCAATTCTAAATTCCAACCAATGAATGCTAATTTTGGAATATTACCAGAGCTAGAGGGAGAAAAGATTAAAGATAAAAGAAAAAGATATGAAAAAATGGCTGAGAGAAGTTTAGGAAATTTTTAAATTTCAATAAAAATTACAATTTAGCTCCCAAATGCCGAAAAGGTTAACCATATAGTCAGCCTTTTCGGTATTTTTGTTTGAACTGTAACACAGAGAGAATAAAATAATAAAAAAGTATCTTGCATACTTGCTAAGATGCTTTTTTATTGGTAAAATTAAATTAGATATATAGAGAAATAAAAATGGATTATCTCTAACAGATGAAGATAGAGAAGTGTATGCAGAAAAGTAAAACAATTAGAACAAGCTATGAAAAAAATTGAAAAAGACAAAGTAGATGAAATATGAAAGTTAAGGAGAAAATCATATGAATAATGTAAATCCTGCGGTAAGCGAAGGAATCAGAAGAAGTTTTTCAAGATTGGATGTACAGAAATCAGAATTTAAAGAAAAAGCGGAAAGCATGATTTTTGAACTTATAGAAATGCAATATAAAGATGTCATTCAAGAATGGAAAAACAAGAGTAGCGAATTATCATTAGAAGATAAACAACAAGAAGTAGATAGAGCAGAAGTATTTGACAAGATTGCAGAAGAAGTATTGAAAGAATTTGAAACAGCTATCATGGAATCTAGTGAAAATAAAGAATTGGCTAAAGATAAAATACGAGAAATAAGGAAGAATATAGAAAAAGATAATGCATCTGCGCCAATAAGAAATTTAATAAAAAAATTAGATAAAGATGCATATGTTGAATATTTAAAATATAAAAGAACGGAACGAAGTGAAAAAAAAGAACAATTAAAAAATGAATTAGAACAAGCTAAAAAAGATGTTGATAAGGCTGAAGAAGAGCTGAATAAAGCAGAAAAAGAATTGGCAACAATGGAAGAACAGCTAGCAACATATAAGAAAGAAATAGAAGAAGAAGAACAAATTATAGGTGACATTCAACAAGCAACTATAGACTTTTTTGAAAAGGATATAGGGGTTCTTAGATCAATGGTAGAATTATCTAAGAAAAAAAGAGAAATGCTAATGCAAGTTTTGAAACTCAAACAAAACATTTATGATGATAATATGAAGTTTTTTAGACTGGAAGAAATCATAACGAATGCAGAAATAACACGTTATACAGGTGAACGTACTGTAACAGAAGAAAAAGGTGATTCACCAAAAAAAGTAGAAGTACCAAATAGCGAAGCAAAGAATCATCAAGAAACAAGTTCAGAGAAAATATCTGTAGAAGAGCCTAAAAGAGTAGAAAGTTCAGAACAATCAGAAAGTCAAGAAATTTCAAAAGAAAATTTAAAAACAAATGTGTTATTTAAACAAATGCAGGAAATTGTAGAGAGAAGTAGACAAGCAAATACACCAGAAGAATTGATTGGAATTAGTGAAGAACTAGCTAAAGTTTATTTAGAGAAGATAAAAGAAGATAAAAACAATCAAAAAGAAATAACTAATTTTTTAGCTAAAATTCCACAAGGTAAAGGTGTGCAACTTTTGGGGTTATTTTTTCTTAATGGAAGAAAAACATATATGCAGGTTACTGGAAAGGACAATTTAACAAAAGAAGATTTACAATTTATTGAATTAATGAAGAATGAAAGAAATGGTGCTTTGAAATATCTAAAAGATAGGTTTCCTGGACAGGAGATAAACATTCCTCCATTACAAACAGAAGAAGAATATTTTGAAGAATTAAAAAGTATAGAATTAGAAATGATAAAAACAGAAAGAAATATTGAAACAAAAAAGCATTTTATATTTGGAAAAAGAAGGAATAGTAAAGAAGAGGAAGGCAAAGAAGATATAACAGAAAAAATGATGCAAATGTATTTAGAACTAAATGAAGTGACAGATGTAACCAAAACAAATAAAATACAAAGAATATATAATCGAATTATTAGAAAATTAAAAAGAATGCCAGATATAGATGACAGTAAAATTCCACCAACACTGAAGGAAATGGTAGTTCAGAGAGTAGAAACACCATTACCTAGTAGTAAAAATATAACAGAAAATAGTGAAAGTAGAAAAATGCAAAGACAAGGTGATAATATAGGAGAAGATGGTCCGTCAATGGAATAGTTACATCTTATGAGATATAATAAAAGTTGAACAAGCTACAGATTGAATAACAATACAATTGTAATTTACATAAAAGTTGAAAAGTTGGAAAATATATGGTATAATAGAAGAGTAGTTTGAAATAAGGAGAGATGTTATATGGATATTTTAACAGAAGATATGAAAAAAGAATTAAAAGACAAATTTAACGCATTAGACATAAATGATGAGCATTTTCAAGAAAAGGCACAAGAAATTATTGATGAGGCTATACTAGGAAACAAAGATAAAATAGGAGAAACAGTTGTACAAAAAACAGTTGATGAGGCTTTAGAAGAAGAAAAAGAAGGATTTGACGAACTTCAACAACTAATGGAAGAAGGGGTTTTGGAAGATCTTCAAGACCAAAATTTAAAGGATGCATTGAAAGAACAAGCTGATCAAAAAATTTGGGATGAAGTAGCAGAAAAGGCTTCTTTGGAAGCAGCTGGATTTTTAAAAGAACCAAATAAAGAAGCAACAGTAGAAGATATTGTAGAAGAAATATTAAAACAATTAGAAGAGGTTATAGAAGAAAAAAAGCAAGAAGTTGAAAAAAAGATAGAAAAAAATGAAGATATGCTTGGAAAAGTTCAAAAAAGAGAACAGTTAAGAGCATCTAAAGTAAAAGTAGGAAGCTTACATCAAAAAACAAAAAACTATAAAGGAAACGAAGGGAAAAAACTAAATCAAAACGTAGAAGCGGCGATTACAGACTTAGATAAACAAATAGATGCTTTAGTAGTGGCTACTACGGTTAATGGACATGAATTGCAAAGTGACGCATTAGAACAAGAAAGAAAAAAATTAACAGAAGAAAAGCAAAAACTAGTAGATATGTCTAAATTCTTAAGAGAAAAATATACAAAGGACCATTCAAAAGAAGCTAGCAAACTTTTCCTTAAAGAGGAAATTAGGCAAAAAATGGAGGGAATTGAATATGGAATGGGACCCAATAAATTCATCAAACAATGTGAAGGTTTGAAAGACCTTTATTATAGCGAATGTGAAAAAGGTAATTTTACACCAGAAGAAGTAATAGCTATTTTTGAAAAAGTACCATTAAATATAGATAGAAAACTAGAATTTCCAGCAAATGCTTTTACATTATCAGCAATTGGACAAATAAATGATATGAGAAGAAGATATATGGTTTTGACAAGTAAAGAAGACCCAACAAAAGAAGAAAAAGTAGAAATAGAAGAAAAGAAGAAATATTTTGAGGAAAGAAAAAAGAGAGTAGAAGCTATTTGTGATGGAAGAGAAGTGTTACCATTACAAACAGAGGATGAATATATTGAAGAATTGGAAGACTTACAAGAAGATGCAGAAGAGCAAGGTGTTTTTAGAGGTAGAATAGCAAGAGATGCAGCTTCAAAAGCTAGAGCATTACGTCTTGTATTAAGAGAAGTTTTGAGTGTAAGAAAAACAAATGGAATTCCTGAGGCATATGCTAGGTTAAGAGAAATATTAGGAAAGAATAAGAGTGTAAAAACAGAAGATCTTCCAAAAGAATTAATGGATGAACCTGTAAAGAAAAAGAAAGAACCAGTAGTAGAAAAAGTTCCAACTCCAATGCCTAAAGTAGCAGGAGAAGGTTATGGAGATGAAGAAAGAATCTCTGACAAATCAGATGACTGGTATTTTGACGAAACTGATGAAATTGATGAAATTCCACTAGATGAAAAATTTTTGGATGAAGATGAGGAAGAAGGACCAGATTTATAAAATATGAAAAAATAATATCCTAGATGGGTATTATTTTTTTCGTGCATTAAAACAATGTTTTTCATACACGAAACAATGATATTGCCTAAGATATAAAATGATATAACAATTATATATTACAGAGAAATAATTAGTAAAATAAAAACCCCCACCCGACAGAACGAATCTTATCGAGCGGGGGTTCTCTGGTCCGAGGAGTGAAGACGCTATTCATCGTCTTCATCCTCTTCATGCCGTGGCCGACGGAGACGGAACCGTGGTCGACGAGCATCGATACCGATACCGATCCCTAACCATCCCAAGATGTGTGAACATATTGAGATGATTATGGCCGCAACTACGACGATGTAGTACCATCGTAATTGTGACTTTGATGGTGTGAAGGGGATATACGATATCGCCATCACAACCAACACTGTCAACGGCATGAGGAAAATCCACTTTTTCCACCCTTTCCGAGCGGTAAGGCCCGTAATTAGGTAGAAAGCGGCTAATCCACCACCTAAAGAGACCAAAGTCTCTAAATTTAGTGGAATACTAGGAATTCCCAGAAACAGAGGCAGCAACAGAGCTGCCAAATCAACAAGTACAATTGTCACGATATCATTTTTTCTCATAATGTTTCCTCCTTCTTTGTTATATCGTGGTTTTGCCAAGGATTTCCTTGGCTAGCTACATATACATTATACCACATTTTACATAAAAAAGCAAATCTGCAATCCTTTGAAATCAAAACGAAAATCTAGGATAATTATTCACTATAACCTACGAACAAAAGATTTGTGAAACAAGGTAAAAGAGATGAAAAAGGAAAATAAAAATATCAAAATAGAATATCCCATTTTTTCTGGAAAATCATTTCAAAAAAAATTAAAAATTTCATTGACTTATTGTGGTAAAGATGATAAAATATATACCGTTATAGTAAATTGCACGTAGTATGCAATTCCGTAACGGTATATTTATTTTATATAAGACAAATATTTCAAAAATAAGACAAAAAATCTTATATAAAATAAATAAAAAATATCAAATTAGGAGGTGAAATTTAAGTGCCAACAATTAATCAATTAGTAAGAAAAGGAAGACAAACAGGAGTAACAAAATCAAAATCTCCAGCATTACAACATGGATGGAACTCAAAAAATAAGAGATTAACAAACAACAGAGCTCCACAAAAAAGAGGAGTTTGTACAGTTGTAAAAACAGTTACACCTAAAAAGCCAAACTCAGCTTTAAGAAAAGTTGCCAGAGTTAGACTTTCAAATGGTTATGAAGTAACATCTTATATTCCAGGTATAGGACATAACCTACAAGAACACAGTGTTGTATTAATTAGAGGTGGTAGGGTAAAAGACCTTCCAGGTGTTAGATACCATATCATCAGAGGAACATTAGATACAGCTGGTGTTAAAGACAGAATGCAAGCGCGTTCTAAATATGGAGCTAAGAAACCTAAAAAATAATTAAAATAAATGAAATTAAGCATCTTGCACATTTTTGTCTCTTATATAGCCTTCGATGTACAAAAGTACACCTTCAGTCTATATAATTTAACAAAAATGCACAATATACCTAATTTGCTTTATTTTAAACAAAACAAATCGAAAGCAGCAACTTGCTTTGAATTCGTTCTTATAATTAAGGTTAGAAGTAAAAAGAGAAACAAATAGAAAAAGAACTAGTGCTTGTACTCTTACTAAACTTAAGGTACTTAAATTTAGATAGAATATATAGCGCTATACGGAAAAGGAAACTTTTCAGAGTACCTAGAATACTCTAGTGAGTATTCAATAAAGGAGGAAACATCAAATATGACATTATATATTCACAAGGGGAGGGGACATACCTTAACCCAAGTGAGATATCTAATAAGAAAGATGTGTCCCCTGACAAAGATATTTAAGGAGGGAAGAATAGTGCCAAGAAAAGGATATGTAGCAAAAAGAGATGTTTTACCAGATCCAATATACAATAGCAAAGTTGTTACAAAATTAGTAAACAATATTATGCTAGATGGTAAAAAATCTGTAGCACAAAAAATCGTATATGATGCATTTGACATCATAAAAGAAAAAGAAGGAAAAAATCCACTAGAAGTTTTTGAAGCAGCTTTAGAAAATGTTATGCCAGTTCTTGAAGTTAAAGCAAGAAGAGTTGGTGGTGCAACATACCAAGTTCCATTAGAGATTAGACCAGAAAGAAGACAAACTTTAGGTTTAAGATGGATTGTAACTTATGCTAGAAACAGACATGAAAAAACAATGGCTGAAAAATTAGCTGGTGAATTAATTGATGCTGTAAACGGAAACGGTGGAGCATTTAAGAAGAAAGAAGATACACATAGAATGGCAGAAGCTAATAAGGCTTTCGCACACTACAAATGGTAAAATTTTCACGAAAAGCAGCAAGCTGCACATTTTCGCTAAATAATCCAAACCTCGATGTATAAACATACACCTTCGGCTTGTCTTATTTATCAAAAATGCACATCTTACTACTTTTGGTAAAAATTTAAGAATATAAAGATTGAAAACGGCAATCTGCACATTTTGGTTATCCAGTCCAGATTTCGACGTACCATCGTACGCTTTCAACCTGTACTGACTAATCCAAAATGCATATCTTACCATTTTGAATCAAAATTTAAAAAATTACAAAATAAAATTTATCTAAATAATAAAATTTAATAAATTCGAATTTTAGCTAGGAAAACGAGCAAAAATATTTGAAATTATACTTTTGTATATTGAAAATATTTTTGAGAAGTTTGACAACGCTAAAAGCGAATTTAGTGAATTTTAAATATAGAGAGGGGGAAAACATAAATGGCAGGAAGAGCATACCCACTTGAAAGAACAAGAAATATAGGAATAATGGCTCATATTGATGCTGGTAAAACAACAACAACAGAGAGAATATTATTCTATACAGGAAAAACTCATAAAATAGGAGAAGTTCATGAGGGTGCAGCAACAATGGACTGGATGGAACAAGAACAAGAAAGAGGTATTACAATTACATCTGCTGCTACAACATGTTTCTGGAACAATAATAGAATTAATATTATTGATACTCCTGGACACGTTGACTTTACAGTAGAAGTTCAAAGATCTTTAAGAGTTCTTGATGGTGCCGTTACAGTTTTAGCTGCTAAAGGTGGAGTTCAACCACAAACAGAAACAGTTTGGAGACAAGCTGATAAATACAAAGTTCCAAGAATGGTATATGTAAACAAAATGGATGTTACAGGTGCTAACTTTGAATTATGTATTGACCAATTAAAAAATAGATTAAAAGCAAACGCAGTTGCTATCCAATTACCAATTGGAGCAGAAGATAATTTCCAAGGAATTGTTGATTTAATTAAAATGAGAGCTTTTATTCATAAAGACGATTTAGGAAGAGAAATCGAGGAAACAGATATTCCAGATGATATGAAAGAAGATGCTAAAAAACATCGTGATATCATGATAGAAGCTGTTGCAGATCAAGATGAAGAATTAATGATGAAATACCTAGAAGGTGAAGAACTAACAGAAGAAGAAATTAAAAGAGGTTTAAGAAAAGGAACAATTGATAACACAATCGTTCCAGTATGTTGTGGTTCTTCATATAAAAATAAAGGTGTTCAAGAATTATTAAATGCAATTGTTGACTATATGCCATCACCATTAGATATTCCACATATCAAAGGTGTTGATTTAGATGGTAATGAAACAGAAAGAAAAACTTCTGATACAGAACCATTTGCAGCATTAGCATTTAAAATTGCGACAGACCCATTTGTTGGAAAATTATGTTTCTTTAGAGTATATTCAGGTACATTAGAATCAGGTTCTACTGTATTAAACTCTAATAAAGATAAAAAAGAAAGAATCGGAAGAATCTTACAAATGCACTCAAATCACAGAGAAGATATAGAAAAAGTATATGCTGGTGATATTGCAGCTGCAGTAGGATTAAAAGAAGTAACAACTGGAGATACATTATGTGATATGAATTCACCAGTTATACTAGAATCAATGGAATTCCCAGAGCCAGTTATCGATATCGCTATAGAGCCTAAAGATAAAGTTGCTCAAGAAAAAATGGCAGTTGCATTGACAAAACTTGCTGAAGAAGATCCAACATTTAAAACATATACAAACCAAGAAACAGGACAAACTATCATTGCTGGTATGGGTGAATTACACCTAGATATCATTGTTGATAGATTAAAAAGAGAATTCAAGGTTGAATGTAATGTTGGTAAACCACAAGTTGCTTACAAAGAAACAATTAGAAATAAAGTAAAAGTTCAAGGTAAATTTATTCGTCAATCTGGTGGTAAAGGACAATATGGTGATGTTTGGTTTGAAATGGAACCATTAGAACCAGGTAAAGGAATCGAATTCGAAAGTAAAATTGTCGGAGGAGCTGTTCCTAAAGAATATTTTAAAGCAATTGAACAAGGTATGAGAGAAGCAGCAGAAAGTGGTATTTTAGCTGGATATCCAGTTATCGATTTCAAAGCAACATTAGTTGATGGTTCATACCATGAAGTTGACTCTTCAGAAATGGCATTCAAAATTGCTGCATCTATGGCTTTCAAAGAAGGTTGTAAACAAGCTAAATCAGTTATATTAGAGCCTATTATGAAAGTTGAAATAACAGTTCCAGAAGAATACATGGGAGATGTTATTGGAGATGTAAATTCAAGAAGAGGTAGAATGGAAGGTATGGATGGAAATGATGGAATGCAAGAAATCCATGCATTTATACCATTATCTGAAATGTTTGGTTATGCAACAGACTTACGTTCTAAAACACAAGGTAGAGGAACATACTCTATGGAACCTTCTCATTATGAAGAAGTACCAAAATCTGTTTTTGAGCAAATTGTTGCGTCTAGAGCTAAAAAAGACTAAATTTTGTATAAACTTATATATGGATAGGATAAAATAAATGAATAAAAAGAAACTATTATTTTACTTACCAACGACTACATTATTAATATATGCTATTTTCTATCATCAGATATACATTTTATTGGTAAAGTGTATGGATGAAAATATATGGCCACGGAACGCATAATGATATAATAAGAAATGTAGCATTAGTGGTAATAGCAATATGTATAATTTTAAAATTCATTTTCAGAAAGAATAAGTGTGAGATTAGTCAAAAGAAAGCTGTTATTAATATAATTATATTTATAGTACTTATATTAATTATATTGCTTCTTACAGTAATGCACTATACAGTAGGTTTTTGAAATTTGAATACAGCATATAATTTTATACTTATAGGTAATCTTTATAATATTTACTTGAAAATGCTTGATTTTTTCAATAAAATGTTATAAAATGCTTATACTAAAAGAAACTTACGTTATTAAATTTAAATTATATAAAAGGAAAGGAAAGAGCTTAAAAATTTATTAGAGAAGAAAAAGTTCAAACCTTTACCTAAATTAAAAGGAGGAATTAAAAAATGGCAAAAGCAAAATTTGAAAGAACAAAGCCACACGTTAACATTGGTACAATCGGACACGTTGACCATGGTAAAACAACAACAACAGCAGCTATTACAAAATATTTATCATTATTAGGAAAAGCTAAATATGAAGCTTATGATCAAATCGATGGAGCTCCAGAAGAAAAAGCAAGAGGAATCACAATTAACACAGCTCACGTTGAATATGAAACAGAAAACAGACACTATGCACACGTTGACTGCCCAGGACATGCTGATTACGTTAAAAACATGATTACTGGTGCTGCTCAAATGGACGGAGCAATCTTAGTTGTTTCTGCAGCTGATGGTCCAATGCCTCAAACAAGAGAGCACATCTTACTTGCTAGACAAGTTGGTGTTAAATATATCGTTGTTTACTTAAATAAATGCGATATGGTTGATGATCCA
>CAJFLB010000035.1 GCA_904387305.1 uncultured Clostridia bacterium | reverse complement strand
TCATATGTTGTTTCATTTCCTGCTACATCTTTTAATGTAATTGTATTTTTTCCATATACTAATCTATCTTTGATGTTTTGGAAGTTTGCATCTGACCATTGATTTGCTGTAAATTCTCCATATTCTCCATCATTAATTTTGTATGCAATTACTTCATATTCGTCATATAATTTAAAACTTACATTTGAGAATACATTTTTATCTAAGTTTCCTACATATCCATCTTTTACTGTGATTGTAGGTGCTACATTGTCATATACAAATTCATATGTTGTTTCATTTCCTGCTACATCTTTTAATGTGATTGTATTTTTTCCATATACTAATCTGTCTTTAATATTTTCAAAGTTTGCGTCTGACCATGTATTTACTGAAAATTCTCCATATTCTCCATCATTGATTTTGTATGCAATTACTTCATATTCATCATATAGTTTAAAGCTTACATTTGAGAATACATTTTTATCTAGATTTCCTACATATCCGTCCTTTACTGTAATTGTAGGTGCTACATTGTCATATACAAATTCATATGTTGTTTCATTTCCTGCTACATCTTTTAATGTAATTGTATTTTTTCCATATCATATGTTGTTTCATTTCCTGCTACATCTTTTAATGTAATTGTATTTTTTCCATATACTAATCTATCTTTGATGTTTTGGAAGTTTGCATCTGACCATGTATCTACTGTTAATTCTGTCCATTCTCCATCATTAATCTTATATGCTTTAACTCCATAATTGTCATGTAATTTAAAGCTTACATTTGAATATACATTTTTATCTTTATTTCCTACATACCCATCTTTTACTGTGATTTCTGGTGCTGTTGTGTCATAAACAACTTCTGGATATCTAGTATCTGTAGTATCTTCGTCTGTTAAGTCTCTTCCTACATTTCCTGCTGCATCTGCATATCCATAAATTTTATATTGTATTTTACCTTGTGGTAATTTTAAATCTTCTATTGTATCAAATTCTACAAAATAGAATTGTGCTCCTTCACTATATGCTAAATCCATCGTTGTTACTGTTCCATCTTCTCCATAAATGTCAACTTTTGGATTTACTGCTAACATTTCTGGGAATGCAACAAATAATCTAATATGTTCATTTGCTGTTGCTACTGATACATCTTCATGATCTATATTTTCATTTGTCCAGTTAAATATTCCCATAGCTTTATATTCTGGTGCTGTTTTGTCATAAACAACTTTTAAATATGGATCATAATTTAAGTTTGAATTATCTAATCTTGCACCTTCATTTCCTGCTGCATCTGCATATCCATATACAACAAATTGGATTTCACCTTCTGGTAAATTCATCTCTTCATCTATAGTAAAGTTTCCTAAATATGAATACATTTTAACTGAATCTGTCGTTTGTTGACTAAAATCGCAATTTACTGTTTTTAATACATTTCCTTCTGCATCTAAAATATCTACTTTAGGTTCTGTTGCTAATTCTTCTTCAAATAGAACTAAAACTCTTATTTGATCTCCTGTACCTGCAACAGTTATGTCTGATCCTTCCTCATAATAATGTGTTATATTTGTTATTCCTAATTTTTTGTACTCTGGTGCAATTGTATCTACTGGTAAATCAGCTGTTAATTGTGATAAACCTAAATTAACATCTGCAGGAGTAAATCCTACAAGTGTATTTGTTTCTGTTACTGTTTCTTCTACTAATTCTGTTGTTGTTATAGGTTGCATTTGATTATTTTGAGTTTGAGTAGCTGGTACATTATCATTTGTTGTATCTACACTTGCTACTTCTTCTGGTGTATTTGTTTCCTCTGTTTCAGCTATTTCTTCTGTTGTAGTTACTTCTTCTGAAACATTATCTGCTCCTTCTTCTGTTGTAGCCACTTCTTCTGTCGTGGCTGGTTCATTACTTGCTTGTTCTCCATTTTCTGCTTCACCAGCTTGTTGTTGGCTAGCATTTACATTTTCTGTCATTGAGTTTAATTCAGAAACGGCTTCTGTTTCTGAGTTACCTCTTAAGTACACATATGTACTGACAGAAGCGATTACAAAAAGTGCTATAACGATAACTGCAATTATAATATTTCGTTTTGTTCTGTAATCCATTTTTCCTCTCATAAATTTTTCCCCCTATAAAAAATTTTATTTTTCTGTTGCTCTAATAATTAATCTATCTTGGTTACCATTTGTACAAGTTATTAGAGTAATTTCTCTTTTAGTAACATCTATACTTTCTAATACAGAAGTATCGTTTGGATCAGTAGTATACTTATCAAAAACTGTATAAGTAACTTTATTTCCATATAAATCTGTAATAAGAATTTCATCTCCATTTTCTAACTTATTGATGCCTCCAAACATAGAATTATTTATATAATCATGTCCTGCAAGGCACAAATTACCAACTTCATTAACTTTCCCATCGCCAAATCTAGTTATGGATTTTCTTAATGAATCTTCTGTTGTTTCAATTAATATTGGATATTCTAAATCGAGTTTAGAAATTTGAATTGTTCCTATTACTTGGTAACCTTCATATTCTATATATGGAATTTCACCACTTGCATCACTTTGAATATTTTCGTTTACTTGTGAAATAACTTGTTTTAAGTTTTCGTCATTTTCATTACGATCACTTATTATTCTTCCAATAGTTACTATTAAAATAATAGCAATAATTACTAAAATCAAAAGTAATATGTTAGAAATTTTTATTTTTTTCTCTTCTTTTCTACTATGACGTCCCATTTTCTCTATCTCTTTCTTGGATTTAATTTTACTGCTTTAAATACTAATATAGTAACTATCGCAATCATAACTACACCTAAAGCTATAAATAAAATGGTTGCTTCATCATATGTGTAAGGTAATGCTGATGCTACATATTCTATTTTAGCTTTTTCACTTACTGTTGTTACTTCTTCTTGTACTTCTTTTACATAAGCTGTTAAAAATTGTACATCCATGTTTCCGCTGTCATCTCTTAACCATAACACATATTGACTATCTTGTTTAGCATCATAAGGTTTTGTTATTTCTAAGTTTTGTGCTTCTACCCAGTTTTCATCATTTAAGTTTGTTACTAATGAATTATATACAGTATTTAATTCATTATACGCTTGTAATTTTACAAATACATTTGTATCTTGATTGTATTGACTTATTTCATTAACAAGTACTAACAATCTCTGGTATTCTTCTGATGAAGTTACTACAGCGAATTGATAATAATATTTTTTGCTTTGTTCTCCATTAATGGTTATCTTTTCATCCTCTGCTGCTGATTGAACTGTAATAGTTTTCGTTAGTTTATCTATTTGGTTTAATTCAGCTATAGTTTTTGCTCCATCTAATGTAACTTCTTTTCCATCTATGACTACTTCTCCTTCAGCCGTTTTTACCCACATATATGTTTGTGAATCAAAATATTGATTTTTTAGTTCTTCATTCACATATGCGATATAATTTCCTTCATTGTCTGCTGCTGAATCTCTATAGTCTAAATTGGCTTCATCTTTTGAATTTGAAAATGCAAAACTAAAGTTTTCATCTGTCATGCTGTTAACATAAATTAGATATTGATTGTCGTTTTCTTTAACAACTATCGTATCTAAATCAGTTGCCAAACTTTTAATTTGCAAAATACTTAGTAGCATTATTACTAAAAGTATAACTGTCACTAGTATTTTACTTTTTTTGATTTTCATTTATATCCCTCCTTTATTTTGGTCAGCTCTATTATATATTAATTTCCAAAAAAATACAACTATTTTTTGCTTTTTTTTTATTTTTATTATTTATCTATCTCTACCATAACGCAAAAAAGAATAGATAATTAAAAAAATCATCTATTCTTTTTTCCCTATTTTTTCCACGAATGCAATAACTTGTTTAGCTAACTCCTCTTCTTTTCCTTCATAGCTATGATTTGCACCATCAATATAATAAATATCTTTATTAGGATTGATAATCGTATTATTCACAATGTCTACTAATTCCTCTGTCATTTGAACAATCATTTCATTTACATTTCCCCAACGCATAAATAATGGCACATCAATATTGTTTAATTTTTTTAATTCTTTGTCTTCTCCAAAATTAGCAAAATTAATATCTTGATAATCTCTTGCATATCTTAAAAATGATTTAACACTAATTGGATGTATAAAAGCTTCTTTTGGCATCATTTCATCTTTTTGTCCATTTCTTTCTTTTTCTTCTGCATATTCTAAGTATTTATCAAAATTATCTCTTAAATATACTTTTAGTGCTCTTGGAATATCAATCAAAGAATTTAATATGATTCCTTTTATGCTATTTACCATATCGTCTTGTTCTTCTTTTAATTCATTATATGTGTAAACAATTTTTGTGCATCCTAAGCTATGTCCTTGTAAATATATATTTTTATATCCCAATTCTTTTAGCTTTATGATGGCTCCTGTAATATCTTCATATCCTTCTAATACATCTTCAAAACTCGTTCCTCCTAAAGTTTTTTCTCTTTTTCCTTCTGTATATCTTCTTGTGTATTTTACCAATTCACTTCCACGGTTGTTAAAGCAAAAATAGTCTATATTATTTTCATTGGCTAATTTTGCAATGGTTGTTTCTCTTTTTTTCATACAATTACTACCCATTCCATGAATTGATAAGATAATATCTTCTGTTTTATTTTTACTTGTATATAATAATCCATCTAATTTGATTCCATCTGTTGCTAAAAAATAAATAACTTCCATTTCTATTATCCTTCCTTTCTCAAGGCTTATCCTAGTTGAAAAACACCTCTATTTCAATGCATCTAATATCTCTTGTTTATCTGTTACACCAATAAATGTTTTAACTGGATTTCCTTTTTCAAATACCATAATGGTTGGTATACTCATGACCTCATATTTTATTGCTAATTCTTGGTTATTATCCACATTTACTTTTCCTACTTTTACCTTTCCTTCTAATTCTTTTGCAATGTCATCAATCACTGGTGACATCATTCTACATGGTCCACACCAATCTGCATAAAAATCCACTAAAACCTTCCCTTCTACTTTCAAAACTTCTTCTTCAAAATTTTTCTCTTCAAATGTTAACATACTCATATTTTCCTCCTTTATCTTTTATATATTTTGTTGCCATTACGGCAGAATTATTCATTTTCTTTTCTTATATACTGAATTGCTTGTAAACCTGCTTTAGTTCCTTCATAAACTGATTTTGATATTTGTAATAATCCTCCTACACAATCACCACATGCATAAATTCCAGGAACATTGGTTTCCATATTTTCATTTACGACAATTCTATCTTTTTGGGTTATGATTCCTAATTTTTTTGCAAATTCATTTCCACCTGCCACACCAAGAGCCACAAATATACCATCTGTTTTAGTTTTGCTATTATCATCAAATTCTACTTCTTCTACTTTTTTGTCTCCTCTCACTTCACGAATTTTTCTTGTATCAATTTTCACATTATCTGCTCTAATCTTAGGTGCTTCTTTTCCATCTGTTAATATGGTAATACTATTTACTATGTTAATTAGTTCATTTGCTTCTGAAATAGCATATTTTCCGTTTCCTAAAATAGAAACATCTTTATTTTTATAAAAGAATCCATCACATACTGCACAATAACTAACACCTTTTCCTTCAAACTCTTTAATCCCTTTTATTTTTGGTGTATTTTTCTTGTTTCCTGTTGCAAATATCACAGTTTTTGTGGTATAGATTTCTTTTTCTGTCATTACCATATATTCATTTTCTTCACCTAATTGTATATTAGTAACTTCTTCCTTTTTTACATTAATTCCTAAGTTTTTCGCTTGTTGTATTCCAGTTTCATATAAGTCTTTTCCAGATATTCCATTTTCAAATCCATAATAATTTTCTATCCAATCTGTCTTCTCTAAGGCAGATTGGTTTTTATATAGTATTAATACTTTTAGGTTTGCTCGTTTGGTATATAACCCTGCTGAAATACCTGCAGGTCCTGCACCTATTATAATCACATCATACATAAATTTTAAACCTTTCTTTAATTTTTTCATATACAACCAAGTTAGTTTCTTACACCACGCATTATATCATTTAAGTTTTTAATGTGCAAGCCAAGTATCAAAATCCAAAATTTCTCGATTGTATTTTCATCCTAACTTTTTTATGTTATACTAATATTAGGTGATTTAAATTGAAACTATTATTTAAAAATACAACTACATATTCCAAACATATATATAATGATTTTTTGAAATTTCATAGTAAAAAATTCTCTTTTAGATATCATCTATTTTCGCTTGTTATATCTATGCTAATTCTTTTTTTGATTATGCTATATGTTCAAAATGATTATTATGGATTAGCTGTCATTTTTTGTGCTGGTTTAACTTCTTTTATTTTATATAGATATTTTCATCCTATTGAAGAAGTGCATAAAGACTATCATAGTGACAAAATTACTAAAGAGCAAAGTTTTACCTTTTCATTTTATGACAAATATTTTAAGGTTTATACAAAGAAAGAATATTCCATTATTTATTATCGAGAAATTCATAAAATATTTGAAACAGACACCTTTTTTTATTTATATTTAGATAGTAGCCATTCTCTTTTATTGGATAAATCTGGATTCAAAAAAGGAACACCTTTGGATTTTAGAAATTTTATCAAGAAAAAATGTCCTTTTAAATATAAATTAGCTAAAAACAAAAAGGAAATAAAAAAGTAAAAACACAGTTTATGATTTTTATAAAAACTGTGTTTTTCTATCTCTATTATTTTTTCTTATCGATTACTTCTTTTATTTTTTTCTCATCCATTTCTAGTTTTTCTTCATTGCCTGTTTTCATGTCTTTTAATGTAATTTCTTTTTTATTAATTTCATCTTCTCCTAATACAATAACATATGGAATCTCTAATTTATCTGCATACTTAAATTTTGCTTTTAACTTTTTATCATTTAAATAGATTTCTGTGTTGATTCCGATATTTCTCAATTTTGTTGCTAGTTTTATTGGCTCTTCTAGATTTTCTACCATAGGAATAATTAAAATATCTGCAACAGATTTTCTATCTGCTTTAATTATATTTAACTCATTTAATTTATAAAATAATCTTGTTAATCCGATAGAAACGCCAACACCTGGTAAACTTTTATCTGTATAATATTCTGCTAGGTTTTCATATCTTCCTCCAGAGCATACACTTCCAATTTCTCTATATTCATTTAAAAAAGTTTCATAAACAGTTCCTGTATAATAGTCTAATCCCCTTGCAATCGTTAAATCTACTTTAAAGTTTGCTTCTGGGACACCAAATATTCTTACATTTTTTACAACTGTTTTTAATTCTTCTACACCTTTTAGATAAGTTTCATTTTCAATTCCTAAGTTTTCTAATTTTTCTATCTTTTCATCAGTTGTTCCTTCAATTTCTATAAAATTGATAATATTATTTATTTGTTTTTCCTTTAACCCTAATTCTTCAAATTCTTTTATAACTTCTTCTTTTTCTATTTTTTCAATTTTGTCAATAATTCTTAATATTTCAACTGCATTTTCTTTTTGATCTACACTTTCAAACAATCCATTTAAAATTCTTCTGTTATTTATTTTTATAGTAAAATCTTCAAATCCCAATTCTCTGAACATTGTATAAATAACAGCTGGGATTTCAGCATCATTAATTAAATCTAATTCTCCATCTCCAATAATATCAATATCACATTGATAAAATTCTCTATATCTTCCTTTTTGTGCTCTTTCTCCTCTATATACTTTTCCAATTTGATATCTTCTAAATGGGAAACTTAAATTTCCATAATTCTTTGCTACATATTTTGCAAGTGGTACAGTTAAGTCAAAACGTAATGCTAAATCTGTATCACCTTTTTGGAAACGATAAATTTGTTTTTCTGTTTCTCCTCCAGCTTTTGCTAATAATACCTCTGCCAATTCTATTACTGGTGTGTCTAAAGGCAAAAATCCAAATTTTTTGTATGTATTTTCTATTTTCTCTTTCATTTGATTAAATAATATTTGTTCATTTGGCAATAATTCCATAAAACCTGCCAATGTTCTTGGTTCTACTTTTTCCATTCTATTTTTTCCTTTCTTCACAATAAAATTTACTTTTATTATAATTTAAATGGTGGCTGGATTAAAACAATCTCATATTTCCGCAATTTTCCTAACTTCTCAATAACAACTCCTAACATACTGTACCTCCATTCTTGATGCAAATTGTCAATTTTCTTTTGACATTATACTATAAAAATTCATAATTTTCAATACAATTTAGGCTTTAATTCCAAATATATTGGCTTTTCTTCTTTTATCATTGTTGCTTTTCCATGTCCTGGATATACAATTGTATTATCTGGAAGTTTTAATAATTTATTAGTTATCGAATCCATAATATCTTCTATACTTCCTGTTGGTAAATCTGTCCTTCCCCATGTTCCGTGAAACAAGGTATCTCCTGAAAATAAACATTCTTCTTTTTCACAATAAAGACTGCTTGAACCTTTTGTATGACCTGGTGTATGAATTACTTTAAGCTCCAAATTCCCTAAATGTATCAAATCATTATCATCCATTCTTGAATCTGCTTCTAACTCTATTGGTGGTAAATCAATTATCGTTGAAAGATTAATACTTACATCATTTAATCCTTCACTATCAAATCGATGAATTAATATTTTCCCTCCACATTGATTTTTTAATTCTGTTACCCCCGCTATGTGATCTCCATGACAATGTGTTAAATAAATATATTTTAGATTTCCATTTAAAACATTTATCATTTCAACAATTTTATTAACATCTCCTGCTGGGTCTATTACCATGGTTTCTTTACTGTCCTCATCAAAAATAATATAGCAATTTGTTGGGTCTCCTATCCATGTATTAATCTTTCGTTCTTTTAAAATCATGTTTCCTCCTTTGAGGGATTTGGGCTGTTGTGTTTGGGGCTGTGGGGCTGTTGGGACCAGATCTGTTTGGACCCATTGAGAAAATGGGTCCAAACAGATCTGGTCCCAACAGCCCCAAACAGCCCCAAACAGTTCCAACAGCTCAAACCCCCAATTTATTTCTTTCTTTTTACATCATAAACACTGTTTACTTTTCTAACAACTTTTTGTGCTTTATTTAGTTCATTTAAGTTTTCTACTTCAAGGGTTATGTCTATAATGGCAATTCTTTCTTTTGTTGTTTTTGTATTGACTCCTAAGATATTTACTTTTGTGGTTCCTAGTTCTTTCAAGATATCTACTAATAGACCTGTTCTATCATTTGAGAAAATTTCGATTTCAGCTTGATATTCTGATTTCTCTTCTTCATACCATTCTACATCAATCATTCTATTTTCTTCTGATATTAAGTCTTTAACATTATAACAATCTTTTCTATGGACAGATACGCCTCTTCCTCTTGTTATATATCCTACAATTTCATCTCCTGGAAGCGGATTACAGCATTTTGAAAGTTTTACTAAACAGTTATCAATTCCTTTTACAATAACACCTGAGCTTGATGGTTTTGGCTTCCTTTGTTTTGCCTTTTTTAGTTCTTCTAATTTCTTTTCTATATCTTCTTCTTCATGTTCTTTTCGATATTCTTGTAGCATTCTGGCAATGACTTTCCCTGATGAGTTTGCTCCAAATCCAACAGCTGAATACATTTCGTCTAGGTTTTTATATTTATATTTTTCAAGCATTGGCTCAATATATTCTGTTTTAAATAAATCAGAATGTGTAAATCCTATTCTTTTTAATTCTTTTTCAATTAATTCTTTTCCTTTTTCGATATTTTCTTCTTTTTGTGCCTTTTTAAACCAGCTTTTGATTTTGTTTCTTGCTGCTGAGCTTTTTACAAATTTTAGCCAATCTCTACTTGGTCCTTTGGAATTATCTGATGTGATAATTTCTACAATATCTCCACTTTGTAATGGTGTAATAATTGGCATCATTTTACTATTTATTTTACATCCTGTCATCTTGTTTCCAATTTCAGCATGTATTGTATAAGCAAAGTCAATTGGTGTTGCTCCTCTTGGTAATACTTTGATTGCTCCTTTTGGTGTAAATACATATACCTCATCTTCAAATAATTCGGTTTTTAATGTATTTAAAAATTCTTGTGGATCTTCTAATTCTTTTTGCCATTCTAAAGTTTCTCTAAGCCATGCTAATTTATCTTCTTCTACTTTTACAGATTGTTTCTTTCCAAAATAGCTTGCTTCTTTATATGCCCAGTGTGCTGCAATACCAAATTCAGCAACTTTGTGCATTTCCCAAGTTCTAATTTGTACTTCAAATGGTGTTCCTTTTTCTCCTAACAACGTTGTATGAATAGATTGATACATATTTGGTTTTGGAACAGCGATATAATCTTTAAATCTACCTGGCATAGGATTATATAATTCATGGACTACACCTAATGCTGCATAACAATCTTTGACAGAGTTTACTAATATTCTTAGAGCAAATAAATCATAAATTTGATCTAATGTTTTATTGTCTCGTTTCATTTTACGATAAATACTATATAAATGTTTTGCTCTTCCAGTTACTTCTGCATCAATTCTTTGTTTTTTTAATGCAACACGAATATCTGCCATAATTTTTTCAATGAATTGTGTTCTTTCTTCTCTCTTTTTATTAATTCCTTCTACTAGTTCATGATACTCTTCTGGCTCTAAATATTTAAATGCTAAATCTTCTAATTCCCATTTTAAAGAATAAATACCTAATCTATTCGCAAGTGGTGCATACAAATCTCTTGTTTCTTTGGCATTAGCAATTTGTCTATCTCTTTTTAAGTATTTTAAAGTCCTCATATTATGTAATCTGTCAGCTAATTTAATTAGGATAACCCTAATATCTTTTCCCATTGCTAAAAACATTTTTCGATAGTCTTCTACTTGTTGTTCTTCTACTGAAGCAAACTGGATATTGCTTAATTTTGTTACACCTGCTACCATATCTGCAATTTCATTTCCAAATTGACTTCTTAAATCTTTATCTGTTATATCTGTATCTTCTACAACATCATGAAGAAGTGCAGCACAAATGGTACTATCATCTAATCCAATATCTGCTAAAATATACGCAACATTAAGAGGATGAATGATATATGGTTCTCCTGAACTTCTTTTTTGTCCTTTATGTTTTTCACTAGACAATCGATATGCTCTCATAATCAATTTGATATCCACTCTTCTAGAATGTTCTTTTCTTTTATTAATCACATCTTTAATTGTAATTTCTTTATTTTCAGTCATTTTATTTTACACCCCTTTATATGCATTATTGACAATGCTTTGATCGTAATATATAATATTTATGTAACCCGTTGTATTGTTATGAAAGAAAGGAGGCAATAGATAATAAAGGATATTATTTTCTTCATTTTATCTATTCCTTTGTTGATCGGGGTTTGCTCGATCATTGGAGAAATCCTCGGATTTTTCGGACTTTTGTTGTCTTCATTCGACGATAATAGTCGGAAAATGCAGCAATTTTGCCAAGAATCGGCTATGAAATGCCGTCGCTCAATTATTATCCAGGTGATTGGCATTGTACTTTATGGGTACTTTCTGTTAATCATTTTTCAGTGAGTCCCGGACACATGCAAAATCAGCGCTTTTGTATGTGTCTCTTTTTTATTATATAGTAAAATCGCTTTTTATCTTGACCACATACAAGATTTTTGTGTATACAACAAGGTTAGATTTCTTATATTGCTCTCATAATATCTTTCATATTAATTTGTAAGGTATCTACCCCATTAAAAGTATTTATTTCTAATACACCTACAACATCTATTTTATCACCAATTCGATATTCCTCTGCTAATCCTCCCATGTTAAATCCAATGCTATTTATAACTGTATTTCCTTCTTTTAATGTTAATTTTAAATGTTTTCCTTCTGACAAAGCTCTAATAGAATCAATTTTTAAATTCTTGAATGCAAATACAGGCATTTTATTTCCTTCGCCAAATGGCTCTAATTCCTTTAGGCTTTCTACCATTTCTTTATTTATACTGCTAAAATCGATTTTTGCATCTATATTAATAATGGGAACAATTTCTTCTATATTTGCTTCTTTGGCAATTTCTTCAAATTCTTTTTTAAAAGCTTCAAACTTTTCTTTTTTAATGGTAATTCCAATCGCCATACTATGTCCACCAAATTTTTCAATGGTATCTGTACATTTTAATAAAGCTTCATGTAAATCAAATCCAGGTATACTTCTTCCTGAACCTGTTCCCATTCCATCTTCTTCAAAGCTTAATAAGATACTTGGTTTAAAATACATCTCTGTGATTTTAGAAGAAACAATACCAATCACTCCATGATGCCAATTGTGTCCACCTACTGTAATGGTTGCGTTTTCTGCTAAATGTTCTTCTTCTATTTGTTTGACAGCACTTTCAAAAATTTTCTTTTCTGTATCTTGTCTTAATCTATTATATTCATTTAATTTACTTGTAAGCTGAGAAACTTCATTGATATTTTTAGATAAAAATAGTTGCAAAGCATCTTCTGCTTTTCCCATTCTTCCACAAGCATTAATTCTTGGTGCGATTCCAAAAGAAATACTATTTGAATCAATTTTGGTATATCCTGATGATTGAATAATAGACCTTAACCCTATATTTTTTGTTTGTTTAATTAATAACAAGCCTAATTTGGCAATTACCCTATTTTCATCTACTAATGGAACAATATCTGATATAGTTCCTATACAAACAATATCTAAATATTTTAAATATTCTTCTTCCTTTAATCCTAACTTGATTCCTAAAGCTTGTATTACTTTAAAAACCACGCCAACTCCTGCTAATTCTCTAAATGGGTATGTACTATCTTTTCGTTTGTTATCAATAACCGCTAATGCGTTTGGTAATTCATTTCCAGGCTCATGGTGGTCTGTTACAATGGTTTCAATTCCTAAGCTATTGGCATATTCAATTTCTTCTATTGCAGATATTCCACAATCTACGGTTATCATTAATTCACAACCATTGCTATGAATTTTATCAATTGCATTTTTATTTAGCCCATATCCTTCATGTAATCGATTAGGAATGTATTGAGATACCTCTAATCCTCTATCTTTTAGAAAACTTTTTAAAACAGTAATACTGGTAATTCCATCTACATCATAATCTCCATAAATGGTTACTTTTTCTTGTTTTTCTATTGCTTCTACAATTCTATTGATTGCCTTTTCCATATCTGTGATGAGATATGGATCGTGAAAATCATTTCTTGTTGGATTTAAAAATAATCTAATTTCTTCTTCATTTACAATATTTCTATTGGCAAGTATGGTTGCTAATAGTTTATTTAAATGATATTTATTGGATAATTCTTCTACTTTTTCTTCATCTACTTCATATATTTGCCATTTTTTATTCATATTCCTCTCCTAATTCTAACTTTTTTACTATTGTATACCATTTTCTTTATTTTTAAAAGGGGGTAATGTTAATTTATGAAATTAATCCTTCTTTTTTAACTATTGTTTTTGTTTTTAGCTTCAGCTGTCCAGTCTATGCCGCTGTGACACCTGCCGACTTGCAAGGAGAACCTAATGATATTGTACGGATATCGAAGGTATACTCCCAAAAGGATTTAAGTTTCTCGTATTTAGAGACACTTCTCCGGGAAGCTGCCATGAATGAGAACGGGCCTAGTCCTTTATGGGGTATTGTCAGTCTGAATAACCATCAAGAAAGTCAGTTCTACTACTTCCCTAACAGAAGTCTGGAAGAGGTCAAAACATACTATTACAACTTTCTGAATAGCATCGATGAAAGTGTCGACTTTATCCAGACAGGTGTGGTTATGGATTCTCTCCACCAGGAATCTATAGAGACTGGTTTAGAAAATGCACCTTTTGAAACTGCTATCAAGTTACTTAATGCAGTAAAAAAAGATGTAACATTTTCTTCCTCAGTCCCACTTCCTGTTTACTGGAAGATTCAAGATATTGATTCTGAATCATTTATCTTGGAAATAGCCATCGGGAAATATGAAATAAAACCCGGTGACTGTTTAAGCGTATTGGCAGAGCAATTTGACACGACTGTCGAGCAGTTCATGTCAAATAACCAGAATATTTCTGACCCCGACTTAATTTATGCGGGAGACTTTCTGGTAATAAGCAAATAACTCGTCACAACCTAGCCTTTTTTCTTAAGGCTTGAGCCTAATAGGGACTAAACATCCCTACTAGGCTTTTAACATTTAATTCGCATTTATATCATATGTTTTATGAAAACTTATATAAATTATCTTTGTCTTTATATTGAAAAGGATTACATAATGTGATATAATTTTTATAATTTTTATGAAAGGAAAATAAATTATGGAACAAGAACGTATTATTAGATTAGAAGATTTTTTTGATTTTGACTCAAAAGAACCTATCAATCGATTGGCTTATACAGAAGATGATATGAAATTTAAGATAAAAATTATTGAAAAAATGAAAGCATTAGGTATGGAAATAACACTTGATAAAGCTGGAAATATTTGTGGTACGATTTCTATTGGAAACCATCCTCAAAAAACAATTGCCATTGGTTCTCATACAGATTCTGTTTACGATGGAGGGCAATTTGACGGTCCCGTTGGTGTTGTAGTAGGCCTACAAACAGCCGAAAATTTAATAAACAGCAAAAAATGTACAGGCATTATCAAAGTTCCTATTTATGCTTGTGAGGAATCCAGTCGTTTTGGCAATGCTTGTTTAGGAAGTAAATACTTAAATGGTACGATTACAGAAGAAGATTTTTCTTCTATTGTAGATCAAAATGCCTTAAAGCAAGGGAAAACTATTACTTTACAAGAAGCAATTGATTTTGCAAATTCCTATTTAAAAGAACATGTTAATGGTATTCAAGAAGTTGATAAAATCTTTGACACAGTTGATTATTCCTTAGAAGCACATATTGAACAATATGATAGCTTAAAAAAGGCTTATAAAAAAAGTAAACAGGACATAGTTGGTATTATCAATTCTATTGGTTCAGCAGTAAGAATCAAATATAATGTAGAAGGTCAATCCAACCATACAGGTTCTACACCTATGAAAAAAAGAAAAAATGCAGTCGATGCTACTGCTTTTATTGGTAAAAAAGTTCGAAAACTTGGAAAATGTTATGAAAAGCAAGGTCTTGGTAGAGCTAGTCAAGTTGAAATTAATACTCCTGGACACAATGGTAGTTTTAATCAAATACCTAACCAAGCAAATGGCTTAATCGATTTTCGTCTTCAAGGAGAAAACACACCAAAAACTGTATTAGAAGATTTTGAAAATATTAAACAAGAAGTAGAAGCAAAAACAAAAACAAAAATTATTCCAACAGTTGTGTCACAAGGTACACCTGTGGTTACAAGTAAAGAGCTAAATCAAAAATTGGCTCAAATCTGTGCCCAAAAGGGAATTCAATCAATTGAAATGCCTTCATACCCTGGTCAAGATACAGGCTATATACCAGCTAAAGAAAAAACAATGATATTTATTCCTTCTACAGGTGGAAGTCATAATCCTGAAGAACATACGAAAAAGAAATTCATTCAACCTGCAACCACTCTTTTTACACAATTATCTAAAGAAATATTGATAGAAAAATTTAGAGATTCTCAAAGAGTTTCTATTACTCCTAAATCTTCTTATGAATCTTCACACATTCCAACTTCTATAGTTCCTAGTCGTAGTACTCCAGATGAAAATGTGTTAGGTTGATTTGATTTATGTAAAATATTCTTTCTAGATATAAATTTATATACATATATAATAAGCTTAAATTTCTATATCTGATGTAAGAAAGGCGTGCGTTAACGAAATCAAAGATTTCGACGCACACATGTGAAGACTGCTTCGCAGTACTTCACGAATATAGGAAGCCTAACCTTGTTGTATACGGAAAAATCCATATAGGGCCAAGATAAAAGCCGATTTTTCTTTTGAAAATAAAATCTTATTTATATAATAGGGACTTGTTTTTGCACGCAAAGTCCCTATTGTCTAAATATTACATATTTTACCATTTAT